>NZ_NAJR01000020.1:0-57900 GCF_002196695.1 Shewanella sp. Shew256
AAAAAAAGCGCCGTTTAGGCGCTTTCCTTTCACTAACGCTTAACCTTCCTCGCCCTCGATACCAAACCATCCTTATTAATCGATAACAACTCACCGACTTTGAATTGCTTCAACGTGCTAACAGGTAGCACGGCCACGGCTCCATCTGGTTCAGCAAATAGCATCAACGGGACTCCGTTAACGTTTCTCGCGCCAAGATAAGCCGCTTTAGTCGGATGGGTTAACGGTCGATGCTCTGGTATTGAGATCCCCTGCTTTTGCTTCTCTAAACGCTCAGAAATATAGGCTTCTGCCGCCGCCATTTGAATAGGCGTTATTTTGGAATGAAATACATTCCATCGCAATGAGTCAGCACTTCGTCTTTCTTTGTGCTTGTCCATGTTATTGCGTGCATCACCCGGCAATAACACTGCACTTGGCTTGAGGTGGCTTGCCACATCGATGCTGGACATTGAGCGCACGCCGTTATATCCGGCGGCAGGCGGTCTGCCGCTTCTCGCTCCAAATACTCCAAGGTCTGGCTTTTGTTCGGATCGACCTCTGTAACCAAACTCATCCCCGGGTCTAAATTCGTTTCGGTTGGCAGTTCTTCGTCCATCTGCGCCATAGCTAGAGCGATCAAATCCTCGTCCGGCATCGGCAATGATTCTTCGTTTGATTTCGGCATTTTGCTTTCCTAATAGTAAGTTATGTTTTAATTTTTCAAGTTCAGGATCAGAAAACGTAACCCGCACATTACCAACGACAGCGGCCTTAACTGCGAGGGTCTTAAATTCATCAGTTCCGTTAATGGTGATCGTGTTACCAAATCGCTCCTGTGCCATTTTCAGCGCCGCAATAACGCCCTCAGCTGTAATGTTTCGAGCTATTTTTAGCTGTTGCCCGTCATCACGTATTCCCGCCTCGATGCCCTTCTGGTAACTCACCGCCCCCCCTTTAGTGACTACCTCGCCGCTCTTTACATGGTGTGACTCTTGGCCTGAGAAGGTATTACCTTTTAAGGTCGTACCCTTCCGGGCTCTTAATGCGTTCAATGCCTCAACGTTCCCGGCCTCGGCCTGTTCCCTTAACCAGTCAGCCCACGTATGACGGCGATTATTCTTGTTTAACGCGACCCGCTCATTCTGGTACTTCTGATTTATTTTCTTAATATTATCTTGTAATGACTTACTCGCTTGACGATAAAGTACCTTTCTCATTAGATAATTATCTGATAATGAAATCACTATTCGCTTTAGTTTCCCTGAGCGTTTAATCATTTCAATTTCAAATTGCTTACGGCGTTTTGAAGCGTTTAACATTGACGTTTTTCGCTTCTTATTATTAGCTTGCTCTTTTAAATAGCGAGCGTATAAATCGCTAGTATCAACTCGCGTTTTTTTAGGTTCTTTCTGATAAGAACGGTTTTTATCACCGACAAAATCAGACTCTTTAAACTCGCCAAATTTCGCCTCTAATTTTGTTTTAGAAAATGCCCTATCAACTGTGCTTGCCTTAACAAAAACGCCTGATTCAATACTCTCAATAACAAAACCATTGCCTTTTTTATGCAAAGCCAGCCCATTAAACGCCATGACTTTATGAAGTTCATCCCAGTTTTTAGAGGACTTTATATCTTCATAACAAACTCGTTTAATCCATCCCACAAGACTTTCAATACCTGAATGATGCTCTAAATCACTCGCTCTACCAGCGGAAGGAATTTTAAGGCCAATGTGATTATCAATTTCTAGTCCGTGTTTCTTTTCTAGGAAAGCACACGATTTCCCTAATGTTTTATAAGGATAAAAAGGCTCAATAGCCGTTAGTTTTTCAGGATGGATTTTATTAATAGCAATGTGCATGTGTACGTTATCAGTATCATAATGCACAACACTTACTCGCTGGTGTTCGGCAAAGCCCAAATCTTTACAGATAGTTTTTTCTACATCATTTAAAATATCTTTACTCGGATTTTCACCCGCACGAAAGCTCACAATTAAATGATAGGTCTTATCTTTAGTTGTACGAGTATTCATTTGCTGAGTGGCTAAAATTTCATTTATTGCCATATCTAAATTATTAGAATGACAATTTGAAAATGAAATTTGACCAACCCTATCAATCTTATCCTGTGAATCCGTGATATAATTGACAAGGTTTGCAAAGTCACTTTTCTTTAATGAATTAATAGGTACATGCTTCGCAATCATTTATTTTGCTCTAATCGTGGTCGAATAACTTTCGACATAACAGCACCTAATTCAATCTGTGTATCTTCAATTTTTGAAAGCACAGTGCGTATAGTCTCGGGCGTAAAATTTGCCACTCTAGCATCATCAGTTAGCCACCATTTTAAAAGCCCCCCCAAGCGGCCAAGGTCGCCGCTAATTTTTGCCATTTCGCGCACTTGTTCGGCGTCAACGATCCCGGTTACTTGGTATCCCTGCCCCACGGTCAATAAATATGATGACGCTGTTTTACCCGCTGCCCTTGCGTTTTCTTCAATCAAATTTTTTTCTTCTGGGAGGCAATAAACAGTAATGCGTTGACTTCCCTTCCTAGATGTTTTTTTGGGTTTTGAAGTCGGTTCATTCATGGCACTAAATTCTCTTGATTTTTTAACTGACGGTAGTCAGTAAGCCTCGCAGAGCAGGACACGTTGAGCATCCCCGAAGGGGTGCGAATAAGTGAAAAGTAAAGTCATGGACACGGCTTGCCGTGGTACATGTACTTTACACATCCTGCCCAGCATTTAGAGCACTATAACACCAAGGTAAGAGCTTGGTAAATACACTACTTTTGGCGAGACATTGACAAAACAGCGCTTAACATTGACGTTGTAGTTATATAAAAGCGTTAAAATATTGATAAACATTGATTTAGAAGTGTTTTGACAGTGTGATAGAATCTCTTTGGCATCGATATAACATCGTTTTGGCATCGATTTGACATTGAGTATAGTTTTTTGCAATTACTATCGAAATTTGCTATTTATGGCTTAAAACTATGCTACGTCAGCAACTCGTAGTCAGTCCTGACGATCCATTAAAATGAGAGAGTAATGAAAAACAATACTGCACAGCTGGAGGCATGGCTTGCTAAAGAAGCAGCTCACAATCCCAAAGTGAAACGTATAATATGGGCACAATTTCTAGCCGTGGCAGACGAAATACAAGCTGGGATTAATGCAGGTTACAGCTTGAAATTGATCCATATATATCTAACAGACGTGAAAAAAATAGAGTGTAATTACGACACATTTTTACGCTACCAAAAGCGTTACGTAAAACAGCAGAACCCACTCTTGTCATCCACAACAGCACAAGCTCAAGAACCAAAACCAGCGCTATCTACAAAGCCGCCAAAGCAAACCTTTCAAGAAAAGAAAAAGGGATTTAATTTTAATCCTGTACCAGATTTAGCAAAATTAGTTTAATAGGCAACTGCCATAATTTAAGGATGTATTAATGAAAATTCATATCGTACTACAGGGTAAGGGTGGTGTTGGAAAATCTTTAATTGCCGCACTCATCGCGCAGTATAAATTAAATCAATCTGAAAAGTTTACATGCATCGATACAGATCCGGTAAATGCATCGTTATCAGGTTACAAGTCACTTAATGTTAAACAAATAAAACTGTTAAGTAATGGTGAAGTTGATTCAAGAAGCTTTGATTCACTAATTGAAACTATTTATCATTCAGAACACGACATCATAATTGATAACGGCGCAAGTTGTTTTATTCCGTTTTCAAATTATTTGTTAGAAAACAATATTATCGACTTAATACAAGATATAGGCCATGAAGTAATAATCCATACAGTTATAACTGGTGGTCAAGCCGCCGCTGACACGCTAAACGGCTTTGTCTCATTGATTCAGGAATACCCTGAAAATTGCGCGTTTGTTGTATGGTTAAATCCTTTTTGGGGGCCAATTGAGATAAATGGAAAAGACTTTGAAAACATGCAAGCGTATTCAGTTAACAAAGATCGAGTTGCAGCAATAGTAAGATTGCCAAGTTTAAAAAAAGAAACTTTTGGAATTGATTTCGAAAATATGCTAAAAGCTAAGCAAACATTTGACGAAGCCATTAACGATGAATCTCTAACGATTATGAATCGCCAGCGTTTAAAAATGCTAAAAACCGATATATTCAAGTTAATCACTGCGGCGTCAATCGTATGAGCCAAGATATAGAAAAAGTCATTCAAGATATTGCCAAGATCCATAACATCAGTATTGGTCGTGACGATCCAATACTGATTTTATACACCATAAACGAAATGCTGCTTAAAAGAGCAACTGAGGCACAAGAAAATCAATTGAAAGCATTTCAGGAAGAAATTCAGCTTTCAATGAAACAATTGAGTGAAGAATCTAAGGATAAGGCTGAAAAGGTTATTTCGGCTGCGTTAAATGCTTCTCGCGCCAATATAGAACGCGCAACCAGTGAACAAATTGATAGTTTTAATAACCAGCTATCTAAAACACTTAATGGCTCACTGATTGAGTTTAAAACGATTCTATCGAATGAAAGCGCAAAGGGAATGCAGTTAGCCAAATTCAGCATGATTGCATCAATATTTGCACTGGCTAGTTCAGTTATTGTCGCGTTAGTCACTCTGCTGTAATAGCTGCAATGGGAACCCTCTAACGGCAGGGTTCCCCCACTCTTGAGTATCGAGCATAGTCAGTATTATCTATGTTGGCCACAGCTTGATAATTCATTGGTCGCATCGATCAAATCTTGATGTATCGACCACTTTTCATTTAGCACCGCTAAGGCTTCATGGAACTTCTGAGCTGACAAATCATTAGACGTGTAAGCAAACGCCATATGATACCCTGAGACTAAGTAAGCTCGTAACGCATCAATCTTTTTCTCACTATTGAACTTCGTAAAACGAAGCAAGCACTGAAATTGCTTTTCAGATACTTGCCCTTGGAGCAATCGCCCTACTTCCAAAATCCCCTCCAAATATCCCCTGTTAAGAGGGGATAACGCCAAACTAAATTAATACAACCATCCCCTGTTAAGGGGGGATAACGCCAAACTAAATTAATACAACCATCCCCTGTTAAGGGGGATAACGCCAAACTAAATTAACACATCCATCCCCTGTTAAGGGGGGATAATTGCTAAATATTTTGATACTCTACCATGCTTTTTTGCTGTTTAAACTCTGGATGCTCTTTTAGCTGCGAGTGAACACTAGCCGAAACATTGAAGTTAAGCCCTCCGGCCACAACCAAAAATTTCAAATGTTCAAGTGTCGGATTATCATTAGCCGAATCGTCCTCGATGATAAAAATATCATTCGCATGACACCGAGAGCGCCCACCACCAACAACGACATTAACCGCCCCTGACGGCAAGAAATTAAGCGATACAGGGTAACGATAAGCGCCAAACACATTTTCAAATGCAAAGCTCGCTCTGTTGCTGCGACGGGTACAGCAAAAGTCATCGGTAGCAATAACGATAGTTTCAGGGTCATTCCCTTCTAACATCACTTGTTTCAATTCGTCAAAAAAACGCATAACCTAGCCCTCTATAAATCCAACGCTCTTAAATCATCATCGATAGAAGCCACCCCAGCCGCATAAAGCATCATGCGCCAAACGCCATAGTTAACAGGGCGGTTCTCTGTAGAATTTAAAGGCGACTCCCACTTGCGAACCGCCCCACTACCTTTGTTAGACAGTTTCACATTACCAAAAAGACTCAGTTTTTCACGCGAAAACCCTAGTAGTACACGCAGCGCGGCAACTTCTTCGGGGGTTGGCTGCACATAGTCAGGATGACAAGCTGGCAATGAGCATGGGCGATTTTTAAACGCATCGACTGTTAGCGGCACAGAATTGCAATATTGAGTTGTAGTTTCCATAAAATTTCTCTTTGGTTGTTTAGGGCTGCATTGCAGCCCACGGAACAAATAAGGCCGCAACGCGGCCAATGTCATTTAGAGCCAGCCACGTTCGGCAAACGAGGTAACAGAATCACGCCCAACAACAAAATGATCCAATGTAGCCACATCAATTGTCGTTAACGCTTGAGTTAACCGCCCTGTGATACGTCTATCGCTTTGGCTTGGCTCGGATATGCCAGACGGGTGATTATGGGCGAAAATGACCGCAGCAGCGTTATACTGCAACACGATTTTAACTACTTCCCGAGGATAAACACTGGCGGAATCAATCGTGCCGCGAAACAGCTCCACAAATTGAATTAAACGATGCTGACTATCCAGCAGCAACATTGCAAAAACTTCATGCTCGCGAGCAACCAATTGATTTTGTAAAAACTCCCGCGCTAAGTCAGGATTAGTAAAAACAGGGGTATAAATAAGTTTAGAGCGGATAATCTCAGCGGCTTGAGCCAAAATGCGTTGTTCTTCAACAGAAAACATGGACTAATCTCCGTTTAGGGTCATGGACTATTCCCGACCGACAAAGAGATTATACCGCCCCATCGGGGCGGTGTAAAGAATTATTTTAATGTATATCTTTACTGTTATACATTGATAGGTGATTGCTGAATACTGATTTGAAGGCTCGCGCCACAGGCAGCGGCATAGCGTTCTAATGTCTCAAGGCTCGCTCTATCAGCGCGATTTTCTAGCTTAGATACAGTGGCAGGGGTCACGCCCATTTTGGCCGCTACTTGTGCGCTATTGATCCCAGCAGATTTACGCAGTTGAGCCAAAAGCGCCTTTAATTCATCTTTGCGTTGTTCTGCCAAGTACGCCTCAAGCACTTCTGGATTTCTGAATGCTTTAGCTTTCACATCGGCAAATGAAACACCTTTTACTTTAGTGGTCATAGCAATTGCTCCAATCTTGATAATGCCAGTTTAATTTCTGACGGTGGCGTTTTAGCGGTTTTCTTAACAAACGTCCGTAAAATATAGATTTGTTTCCCTTTGCTAAACGCAAAAAAGGTGCGGGTAATGTCCTTACCCCCTGCCCTTAACTCGAACAAGCCATCCCTTATTGGTGCCGTGTCTGGATAGCGCAGTTGGTGCCCCTCTGCTTCTAGCTTTGCCAGTGCCCGAAGTGCCTTACCCTGCACGTTACTAGCCAATGCTAAGATCTCTGCTTCGGCCTCTGGATGAAAAATCAATTCAAACATTAAAAACTCCCTGTTACTGCAAGCAGTATAACACTGGATAGAATTAGCACAAAGGGAAATGTTAACCTATAAGCTAACATTTCCCTTTAATGAAACTAGATATATTTAAAAAATTCGCGCTCATCTTCGCTGTTAACTTGACTAATCATCATCAAGTGACCGTTTAGAAAAATTGCAAACTCAGCTCCAAACTCACCGTCCCGCCGTTTTAACTGCCCTTCTCTGGCGGCAACCTCGGCAACTTTGTTAAAATCTTCTTGTGATATAGGCACTCGCTTAGGTTTCAATTGCTCGGCCACCTCACTAGCGAGTTCAAGCTTGATCAGTTCCTGCTCATAGCTTTTTAAGCTTTCATTGCATTGGGCTAAATAATTTGCGTGATAGTGTTGCTTGCTTAAGGTATTACGCAAGTTACTAATATTCGCTTTGGTGTCAGCAATCATACGACTCAAGCCTTGATATTTTGAGAGAGCCATAATTTCGGCGGGAATATCATTTTTGTTGGAGCCTGAGTGCCCCAGCGGTGATACGCTGGTCGCTGGTAACTGCTTAGTGCCTGTAGTTGGGTAAGTTGAATGTGTCATGGCGCTTTCTCCTGTTGTTTCGTTATCATCTTCGCTATCGCCTGTCGTACTTGCAGCGTGGCATCGTTCTGAATGGCAAGGGCGCGAAGCGGCGCAGCGAACCCTTGCGATTCAGGTTGTGACTAAGCAAAAGTGAACGACTAGCGAGTGCGTAGATGTGAAGCAACGGGAAGCCATGACGCAAAAAACGTCACAACGTAGAGGCACTTGGCAATTAACAGTGAAAGCCTTTGATTTTTGCTTAACTAGCCCTGATCGTTACCCGAATGGGCTAAGACCGAACTTGTGAGGGCTTAGTTTCACTAGCGAACCTGTGAGCGTGTGAAATAGAGCGGGTTCCCCCTTGGGGGGCTACAAGTTCTGTGCGTTTAGGATCTCTTTATATTTGGCCGCAATAGCAATGTCATCTTGAATGGACGCCAGCCCAGCACAGTAAAGCATTTGACGCCATGCTAAATACTCAATGGGCTTATGATATTTGCTCGTTTCAGACAATTCCCACTTATAAACCTTGTCACAGCCTTTTTGTGAAATAGCCTTACCAAGCAATACGCCCAGCTGCGCCTGAGAGTACCCCATTAGCAGCCTAAGCTGTTTTACCTCTGCCGCCCTGGGGGGCACGTAACCCGGTTCAAATTTAGGACGGACACAGGGCAACGGCGCATAATCAGCGATAGTTAACGGCAATACAGACTCACTCATAAGCCAATCTCTTAGTATGTTGAATGAAAGAGAGCCGCAGCGCGGCTCCCGTTCTTATTGAAGATTAGTAATCTAAACCGTGACGCAAGCTGGTTTCAATTATTTTATTCTTCTTGTTCGCCCCATAACCTAACGGCCAACGCTAATTTTTTCTTACATTCGTTAACTTCTTTCTTGGCATATTGCAGCGAATAAGAGTGACGCTTTGGATATTTACCCGACTTAAGGCCAGCGTGTTTATCCTGTGCGACTTCTAGTAAATGCTCGAAATATTCAAGACTTTCAGGCATCGATAGGTTTATAACGTCCGTTCTACTCGCCCAATACGCCGCTTTGGATGCGTGAGATTCCGCTTTATTTTGTAACTCTATGCTCTTATCCATACGGGCATGATTTCGAGCAATTAGCGCACGGTGACGACTTTCGCTGTGATGCCCGACTTTGATAGGCTCACCGAGCGATAAAAACTCATGCCCTTCCATAGCGGCACTAACACACGCATCACTTTTAACTGCCGCCTTATTTGCCCAATCACCATATTTTGCGGCCTTGGCCTTGGCGTGTTCCTGTGCGTTATAACCATCTGACCGAACTATCGAATAATAATGAAATTCGCCGTTAACACTGCTGCCCAAAAAGTTAAAAACAATATGATCCCTTTCTGTGCCGTGCTTAGAACAAACTGGAATAACATCACCTTTTTGGTGTTTTTCGCGACATTTTGCAGCAAAGACGTTAGGGGCAAATTTATGGTATGAGTTCATGGATCAATCTCCGTTTGGGGTCATGGACTATTCCCGACCGACAAAGAGATTATACCGCCCCGCTGGGGCGATGTAAACACCTTATCAATAAATATGTATATCTTTAATGTTCTACATAAAAACAAAGAAAAAACGCACTCATTGAGTGCGCTTTCTTGAACGATTAAGCCTTAATGACCATATAAATAATCATTTAGCAACATTGCAGTGGTGCGGGTTCTATCTGGCTCGGTAATGATAAAAATCTTTTGAGCCCTAAGACTCCACGTTGAAAGCACTCGGCCACCCTTAACAAGCATATCGTCATTTAATTTTTTATCGGCCTCTGCCATATCCCCCCAATCACCCGCAGCATGGCGATAAAATAATTCTGTGAGCGCCAATTTGTCAGAGTGCGATTGTGTTAACGCATTCACGCCATTAGTGACATAAATATCACCCAGCCAAGCCATTACTCTTTGAACCTTGGCCGCTTCGCTTTCTTGATTTGCTGTAAACATGGACTAATCTCCGTTTAGGGTCATGGACTATTCCCGACCGACAAAAAGATTATACCGCCCTTTTGGGGCGGTGTAAATATTTAACCTAACATATCCAGTTGATATAAAACAAAATTAATCAAGATCATCGATGCAGATATACCCCATAGATGTACGTAAAAAAGCCTTAATATCACTGTGCCCAAGGCATTTTGAATAAACACTTAACGCATCTTTCAGATCTAAAAAAGCCGTTACATTTCCATCTGTATAGCTTTCAAGTGCGGTAATATCACCAGATACATACGCCGCCCCACATGCAATAGCTTCATCAACAGAGGCATAAGTGCCTATATTGATAAACGTCAAGGTGTTATCTAATAACTGCCAATATTGGTTCTGAGACATTATTTAGCCTCCTTTGCTTTGGCTTGAGCTAGTCGCGCCTCTGCCTTGGGATAACATGCCTCAGCAGCTGCTAAAGCGCGCTCATATTGCTCAAAGTCATAGGGTTTAGCCCTTCTGCATGTCAACCCTAAAAGCCTTGTATGATTGCGTTTCAAACGCGCTAAAAAGTCCGCTATTTCCCCACTTCCCACGCAAGCGTGATAATGGACGTTAACCATATCAAACAGGCTATCAATGGCATTGCGGAAGTCGTATACAGGCACAGCTTCTTTTATGGTGTTCTTTTGAATATCGTCTTTGGAGAGCCTGCTTTTAGCTTCTTTGCTGGCTTGTTCAGCGATAGGCTTAGTGAGACTTGCAAGAGTAGTGATTGAGTGTGTCATGGCTGGTTTGCTCCGTTTGGGATTATCATCTTCGTTTTCGCCTGACGTTCTGGCCGCTTACCATCGTTCTGACTGACAAGGGCGCGAAGCGGCGCAGCGAACCCTTGCCGGGCGGGTTGTGGTCAGCGACAGATCAAACGGAAGCGATAAACGATAGGGATAATCCTGGGGCAAACATGACACCGAAAGAAACGAGCGCCGCTTAGTCACACTTGCCTAGCTCTGAGCGAGACTGTGTTCTTTTGCGGCTTTTGCGATAGCGATATGTAGGGCTTTAGTCCCCGAAGGGGATGAGCGGTTAGCGAACCCGGAGAAGCGCGGGTATCGCCCTTTTTAGAATCCTTGCAGCTCTAATTCTCGGAAACAATATGCAGTGTTAATCGATGACAGATTAGCCGAACGTTCTTGATATGAGAGACTTAAATTTTCAGAAACTTTCCTTTCAGCGCCAGACGCTTGAATGTCCAACGTATCGATACACTTACTTGCTCTAAACTTACGAATCCAATGCCAATCTAACTCACTAAACGTTTTTTGATCGATAAAAACCATTAATCCAGTTCCTTTGTATCAAGACTTTTAAGCGTTTTCACATGCTCTTTCCAGACACGTTTTACAGTAGCTTCACTGCAACCGGCTTTCGTGGCCGTGAGTGAAATTGAGTCACCCGCGCTACGCAACGCAACGATAAAATGATGCAATTGCTTATTCGGTTTTCGGCCTTCATAAAGACCTTTCATTTTGGCCTGTTCAATGCCTTCCGCTTGACGTTCCCGCCTCAGTTCGTAATCATCCCGCGCCGCTTGAAGCGACAAGCGCAGCAACAGGCTTTGGATTGAATCTAAAACAATCCGGGCAACCCCACTCGCATCATCAACCAGCTCGGACAGATCAACTAGCCCCGGGATAGACAGCTTGGCTCCCTTATCTTTAATGCTCTGGATCAGCTTTTCAGCATCGAGCAGCGGCAAACGACTAATCCGGTCGAGTTTTTCAGCAATTACCACATCGTCCGGCTGCAAATCTGCGATCATGCGTAGCAGCTCTGGACGGTCTGAGCGAGCGCCCGAGGCTTTTTCTCTATAAACCCCGGCCACATAGTACCCCGCCGCCTTTGCATCGGAGATAAGGCGCTCTTGACGCTGTAGATCTTGATCATCGGCGCTCACACGCATGTAAATTCTGGCAACCTTCAATTAGAGGGCTCACTTGGGGCAGGTAACGTTACAATCATAAAACTGATTACAGGTTCGCTCGCGCTATCGGTAAAATCAACATCATCAGGGTGTACTCTCCAAATCACTTTTTTACTACCATCTTTCGCTCTGACTTCGACATTTATCTGCTTTTCCTTTACCAAGTCCATTCCGGTTCTCTGTCATATGTTTGCGGTGTACCCACACTAAAAGTGCATACATATGGAATATAATTATATTGGTCATCGAAATAACCGTAAGGAGCAGTTGGACATATTGATTGTCTGGTTTGTTCTTGCAGAAAAAAAACATAGTGTCGAGTCAAAATGCCCTTTTTTTGAATCAGCTGATCAATTACATCAGAGCGAAATTCTGGACTGATTTGCTGGGATACAAGGTAGTTAATCAAATCCATTTCATCGTATAAATACAAAGGTTTATAACCTGATGGAGGCAAACTGTAATCTGGAACTAATATATTGTTGTGCATAAATTGTCCGTTATTTATTAAATGTTCCAAACACAGTGATCAAAGCATCTACAAATTCACCAGCTTTGACATCACCAATGAAACAGGGCTTAAAAGAATCGGTGGCGATGTATTTTTTCTTAGCTGGCACGTAGATCATTGAGTCTGGATTCGCGGCCAAATAGTCTTGAAAGACTTTACTCACTTTTTGACGACCTAGCCCCAAATGACGGTAAATATCTTGGCTGGTAACGTGTCCATTAAGCACGAGTTTTGCGTCAATCAACTTTAATACAGCGTCATCAAGTAATGGGCGTGACATAAATTAGTTTCCGTTAACTTTTAGTGTGCTTCTTAATCGGTAGACATTTGATAGCAATCAGTGACAATCCCGCGAACAAACAAAAATGCCAATACTTATACTCACTATCACTAATAAATAGAATCCAACCGCCTATGCAAGCACTAACCAAGACAATGACGATAATTAGCACGACAGCCAAATTTTGACTCATATAGACTTTCCGTTATTTTTTGGCCTGTGCGCCGCGGCGCATTCTGAACAAGCCTTTGTTGATGTAATGGGTGATCTCTTTTTTGGCACGCCTACGGTTGCGATAAATGCCGTTATAAGCCCACAAATCATTATCGCCGTATACAACGACCCAGCGACCACGGAAGTGCGGGACGATACCAAAGCAATCAGATACCCACTCAGGATTAGCCATACAAAGTTTCCGTTCAAGTTGATTAATCTTTAGTGCCTTTAACCCAATCATTCTGTTGGATTGGGACTTCACCGTTTCTTTGCTTTCTAAATCTGGTCTGAGATGCGAGGTGGCAGAAAACTTTACCGTCACGTTCAACACCTAAACCCCAAATAGTCCAAATGTCACCGTCTTTGCGTACAGTCATATCGTAACTTAGTCGTCTAGCCATCCTGATAACCTCTATTTTCCGCCGTCTACAGTAGAGTCCAACCGTTGTTAGTTCGCTGCCACTTGCGTCCTAGCTTACGCCCGACACGCAGGTAATGTGCTGCGCCGTTTCGCGTTACGCTTTCTGCATGGCCGTCAGCTTCGATAACGCGCCAGTTAGTTCTTGAGCTTATATCAGTGAATGTGCGCATAATTTACTCCTGAGCCTAGTGTGCCTACTTTCCGTTTAGTTTGCTTTGATTAACTCAGCTTCGAGGGTATCCGCGCTAAAATCCTGCTCATTCGGCCAACGAATCCCCATGCCCGAGCTATCAACCGATACTTGTTTCAAATATTCTTCATTGGCTAGCTCTTTAAAAAAACCTTTATTGGTATAACCGCTAACATCGAACAGACCTGAATCACCGTTAGAGAGGCTTACGTGTAATTTAAAAGCCCCTGCATACCTCACGCTGTTAACTGTTAACATAACGCCTCCTACTACCGTAAAGGGTCGATTTGATATGGCTTCTCACCGTCAATCGCCAGTGACCAATCGGCCATTAGTTCATCTTCGTGAATGGCTATCCATGCCTGTAACAATTTCAATTTTTTGGCAGGGAAATTTCCTTCCAAAACATCACCACTTGGGATAGCTACCGATACCTTAAACTCAGCGAATGTTGCATGAATATGAGCCTGTTTATGACGCTTATTATCAAAGCAATACATATAAACGATAATTCCGTAGAACATTGAAATTGTTGGCATTGGTGCAATCCTTAAATTTTAAGCTTAAGATAATTATGAGCGAATACCGCTCACAAGTCAACAAATAATGTGCGATATTCACACATTTTTGCTATTGCGATGTTTAATTCCATCTACGATCAATTCAACGGCAGTACGTCGAGTTGCCCACCAGTCGTAGAACGTGCGCCGCGGCACTTTGGCGAGATCAGCCACCTCTTTTGCATCAAGCCCAACTTGAGCGCGGCAGTATGCCGAAAAAGCCTCTTTATCTGCGGATTCCGCCATAAATTCCTCAAAATTTTACGAAACTAACAACTTTATAGTGTGCGCTATTCGCTCATAAATGACAACAAGTTAAACCCAATCAATCCCGCACATTTCTTCTACCCGCCTTGGTTGAATAACAACATAGTCGATAGTAGTTTCAGGGCTAGCGTGGCCGAGTATTCGCGACACGGTTTCAATCGGAACGCCTTTTACTACAGCATTCGTACAAAGCGATTTACGGCCAGAGTGTGAAGATGCTAAAGGTAAACCGCACTTTTTGTAGATCTCCCTCATAGCTTGCTCTAGTGCATCACAAGCCCAATACTCCCGTATCTCTCCTGAGTCGAGTTTTCTAGGCTTAGGCTGGAGCGAATATGGAGCACCACGAACTGTATACAGAAACCGTGACTCTGGAATTAATCCTTGGAAGTCAGCGCGGCCAGATACCCCCCACTTTTTTACTAAGCGGTGATCAATCCATTGCTGAATAATCTCCCTCGATGTCTTGTTTGTAAGCCAAACAGTTCTTGGCTTCAACATCTTACAAATGCTGGCTGGTAGGTGGATTTCTTCTTTGATTTTGCCATTGGCAAAAAGGATGTGTTCCGTTCTAAGTAGAGCGATCTCAGTCACGCGCATGGCTGCGTGAGATAGTACCAAAGCACAGCGTTTACCTTCGCTATGCTGCATGATTTGGCATGTATTTAGGACTCGGTTTATTTCTGCAGGTGTGAGTGCGTCAGCTTTACTCATTGTCTGTATATCCTCTGGTTACTGGAGTATGCAGACAATGCAATTAATTCACTGCCTAATCAGTGTAACACGGCATAACGCAAGGGATTCACGGAAAGCAATATACTTACCAGCAAGAGAGTCTTTTGCTTACCACTCTAAATATCATTTGATACATAGCAAAACCACATCAAAAAACCTAACATATTGAAACGCAAGAGCATAAAACCAATCATTTGTATCAAATGATACTAATAATGGCTAATTTCCTTCTCTAAACGATTTATCACTTACAATGCGATTTAGGCCATTTAACACCATTTGGTGTTAAATGAAATTTGATTTAACACTAAATGGTGTTAAATCGACCCTATTTCTGGTTATTTGAGTGTCACCGATGAATTGTATGATACGTTTTGTATTACTCATTGTTCGGCCAGCTTCCACAGAAAGCTAGCGTAGCTTACTTTTCGGGCGTCCCCGGTCAGATAAATAGCCAGTGATTTGATGTTTTTTGCGCTGGTTATAAATTGTTTGACGTGGCAAGCCAGTGATCTTAGAAATTTGCGCGTTTGAAAGCGATAAATTGTTAAGTTTGGACAACAAATCATCGTTAATCTGCAAGTGAGATTTTATACCAAGCTCTGTAACTCTCGATGCCACAGCTGAATAGCTTCGTCCCAAAGCCGCTGCTAGTTCGACACTGGTAGATTTGTGATAATGTTCTTTTAGATAATCATCGTCTTTTTGCGTCCACGGTCTGCGGTGCTTTGGCTTTGTCGTTTGCAAAGCTGATATGGCAAGCCAAATATGATGCCGGGCATGGAGTGGAAGCGGATTTTCAGAGTTTGGCGCACACCAAGTCATAATAGTAGACTCACTACGGTAAATCAGCGCAGCAAGTTCACTATAAGTACCCTTTCGTCCGAATTTTGTTAGTGCGGCCAATGCATATTTAGCAAACTCATTAGGGGTGAGTTTTTGAGCCTTAATCCAGTCCAATGAAATCCTCTTTTCGCCATACCTCAGCGGCACATTCGCATAACAAGGCACTATAAACGGATCGTGCCAAACACCACAAAATAAAAGCGCCCTCTCTGGGCGCTCATACAGCTCTATTCATCATCTATTTCATCACTAGCATCGAGATCTACTGGTTGTTGCCGCCAGTATGCACGAGCTTTATAGATTACAGCTAGGCGCTGTGATGTGCTCCAGCTTTTAACGCGCTCGATTAAGTTAATCGCAGCTTCTTTTGAGCCGAGAAATTCCGTAATCTGGGAATCATATTGATAGCCCTCGCTAATGTGCCACGGCAGCGTGTCTGCCTCAACTTTTGGATCAGGATGTGGCATATAGCCGTTTTGGCTGCAATAAAACGCTAGCCATTCATTTTCTGCTAGCTCTGGCGTATTGTCCTCGATTAGCAGAGTAAAGCGCTCTGCAAGCGAATTGATTGAGCCTGACCAATTGATTTCAGATCCTGATAGTGTAAACCCCTTGCTGATAGAGCTGTTTTATACGGTCTAAAAGCTGACTATTTAACTCATTAAATAGATTGATTTCATCATCACTAGGGATTTTTTCAACAACATGCTCTATTGGTTTTGGCTCACAATACTCTATAGATTCAATATGTTCTTTATTAGCGATAAGATGACTGCTTGAGTAAAAAACATAATTACTACTCCCCCCATAGTTCATATGCTTTATTTGAATATCATTAATTAAATGTTCACAAATCCAGCCCTTTATCTGGTGTTCATAGTTAGGAGTATACGAAACAGATTCAGGGCACCGATTGAACATCTGAACATAAAAATCCCAAGCTAATCTTGCTGTGGACTTTTTTGGAGGCCGCGAGCTGTAATACATACAAAATCCCCTTTCATAGCTTATTTAAGCATACCCAAACGAGCCACGGCCAAAACACGTAGCTCATAAAGACTTACACCAATTTAAAAGAGCCACCACAAAAGCCCCGACTTAAACGAGCTAGGTCAGCCCTAGCGCCTTTATGTATATCATTAATGATATACACCGCTCTTTCTTACTTTGATTTACCATGCTTTTGTTGAGCTGCATTTAAGGTAAACGCACTCAGCTTACCCTCGGCAATGTCGGCACGACTATTCGCCTGGGCTAATTGCTCACTGGCGTTAAGCAATGACACTTTTAATTCAGCTAAGTTACGCTCGGCGTTATTGACTGTATTAGTTAGCACGGCATTTTTTTGTTCGAGTTCAGTGCTGGCCTGTGCGCTTAACTCAAGTGACCGTTTTAGATCCGTAATCTGCTGATTGGCAAACCCCAACTGCTCTTTTAAGCCATTAAGTTGATTTTCAGCAACACGCAAGTCAACGGCTTTTTCTTGTTCTGCTTCTTTAGCCAAAGTTAAGGACTCTTTAGCCAAGGTCAGCTCTACTTTTGCCGCTGCGAGTTCAGCGTTCAGAGTTGCATTGACCCGGTTACTTTCATCAGCCGCCGACTTCAACAACTGAATATCGCGCTCCAAGCTTGAAATTTGTGTCACTTGTTGCCGCTCACGTTCAGATAATGCCGCCAATTGCTGCTTAAGATCTTGGTTTTCTTCAATGAAACGACTAAGCGTTAGATTCACACTCTCTATTTCATTACTCTGGCGGTCAATTTCATCGATATAGCCTGTCACCTCGGCATCGTGCCTTTTCTTCGCATCATCAAAGGCTGTTTGTTCAGCCTTAAACAACGCTTGCGCTTCTCGCGCCAATTCAGCCCAAACAGGCTGTAAAAGCCCTAAAAGGCGATCAGTAGGCATATCAGGTAAGGATTCAATCGCCTGTGAGGTACGCTGTTCTCGCCAAGCCTTTAACAATGGAGTGATCGAAGTCAGACTCCCTCTATTTCCGTTTAATTCGCGTATACGTAGATTTGTTGGTTCAACCCCCTGAGCGGTTAAGCGATCAGCTAAGTCGAACACTAACTCTTGTGTAATCTTTTCTGATTTATCAACCATACTTAACCCTTAATGTAATAATGTAATGTAATCATGTAATACATTACATTATTACATAAATACAATAAAGGGATAAATCAAATGAAATGGTAAGGTTTTACTGATAATGTGATAGTTAACGGCTTGGATTCCACGGTGAACAGCGTCTGAGCCGCCGCCCCCTGAACTGGGGGCTAGTTTTGCTAAGAAAGATAAGGAAGAAAGCGCAGCGTATAACATCAAAGCTATACACTGCTATATGAGATTATCTTAAGAACCGCCGGAACTGTTTCTGTGTCCATTCATCTTTAAGCGATAACCACTGCTCAACCAGTCCAACAGGCAAGGCTGGTAAATCGATTAGACGAGTATTAGCAACTAATGTATAGTCGTGCTGTGACATATTTTTTACCTCGAAAGTTTTAAGTGTGTTACAGGTTAGTGCGGTGGTGAGATACCGCGCTAACCATCCTAGCAATGTATAACAACAATGTTATACATTAAATTAATTCCCTTGAACCATCTTCATCTGAACGTCTTTAATTGCGCGAATAACTTCTTCATCCCCCGCTTCCATCAACAGAACCAGACCCGCTCTAATCAACTTTGTAGTGTTAACCTCCCGCAGACTGCCCAGCTGGTCGATAATAAGATCTGCACAATTTGCCTTTAGCGTATCGCTTCGAGTAGCCAAAGCTGTCAACTCCGTTTCGAGGAACCGAATTGGTTTTGGAGTGATCTTTGTTGTAGCCACCGTCCCGAATGTGTTTGCCCTTGCTTTCTGAGGCTCTTTATTGCTTGCAGCAGCCAACTTACGTTCAGCGCGTTCTAGCGCGGCCAACTCTCCTTTCTCTTGTGGAGACAATTTAGCTTTAGCTTTTAACTCGGCAATCCGCTCTAAATTACTGTTCATAGCTATCAAACTCCTTGGCAAAATCTTTGTAATACGCCGCCCCAGCGTCACTAGGGGCAAATTTAGAAACAGGAAGGTTAGCAAGTTCAGCATCACCGAAAACCACTTTGTCCCAAATTATGGTGTCCGCAACTCTGCCGTTCCACGTTAAGCCAATTCTAGAGTCACCATAGGCCAGCTCACGTTTAGAAGCTCGGCGCAGACAAGTACGTAAAATAGTAAAGCGAATTTCGGATTCATCGATAAATTTAACTTCTTCAATATGCGCCAAAAACATTTCAATACCTTGGATAGATTTTTCTCTATATGAGGTAGGGATAATAAATTCATCAGCTGCCATAATCGCATTCAACCCTAGTACAGACGTTCCCGGGTTAGTATCGATAAGAATGTAGTCATATAAATGCTTCACTGCGGCTAAGTGAGCTATCAAACGTTCTTCCCGGCGTGGCAGTGAGATCATATCCATATCTAACTTAGTCATAACGTCCCCGCTTCTGCCGGGAATGATATGTAAGTTAGCCTGTTTTTCTCCATCGATGATTGCTGGATATATCGCAGTGGTAATATCAAATTTTCGATTGAGTAAAGCATCACCAATGTAAAATTCTTCATCCCCATTGGTAAAATACTCGGTAGCGTTGGCTTGACCGTCAAAATCAATGACCAACACTTTTTTACCTCTATTAGCTAACTCATAGCTCAAGTTAACAACAGTAGTCGTTTTTGTAACACCGCCCTTGCGATTCCCAACCATAACTATTCTAGTCATAAATCCACCATGTAGAACATTAAAGATATACACTAAACTAAAGCTAGATTACCATGTGTATAACATTAAAGATATACATAAATGTATATTTTTTATTTTTAAAAGAAACATTGAGTTACGCAAAAAGCCATGATGTAGCGATACTACCCATGAAAAGAACGCAGCTAAGGGCAAATGGGGCTAGATACCCGTAGTACACTTTTTTGTGAACTTGTTTATCGACCAAATATCTATGGGCAATAACCCCCCCTTTGATACTCCCCCCTATAGCAACCAGCATCAAGATTATCCCTAAAACCCAATTTAAGTTTTGAAAGGGTGTAATCCCTGAACCAGCAACAGCATTCTTAATTAAAGGGAACACCCTGAGCAATTCTTGAAATGTGAAATGATAAAACGCAGCAGCATATCGATAAGGGGCTTCATGCGAAGCCCACTCATCCATCCATTCCCAAAATTCCCCAAATATTCCAACCGACAGTAAAACCAGAAATAAAAACTTGGCATTCCCATTCGTAAACATAAATCCCTCACAAATAATTGAAATCACCTTACAATATCAATGTATAACATCAATGTTATACATGCAACAGTTTTGTATAATTTTTATTCGCAAACGACTACAGGCTATCGCAACACTGCCGCGCATAGACGAAATTGACTATGTTGGCCACGTTGATCACATAGACAGTTCTATCTATGATGGTGCCAAATTTTTAATGGGCTTGTGCAATGGACATGGATAATTACCTCGGCGGCAAAAATGGTAGTGGGGTTTACCAAGCAATAATAAATCTGCTTCCACCTCACGACACTTACATTGAAGGATTTTTAGGTACAGGCGCTGTGATGAAAAGGAAAGCCCCGGCGCTTCGGGATATTGGGCTTGATCTTAACAAGTCCTGTATAGACGGATTTGGCTATGCTGCAGCAGAACTCTATCAGTGTTGTGCGTTTCAGTTTTTGCGTACTTTTGATTATGAAAGTAATGGCCGCACAGTTTTATATTTAGACCCGCCATATCTGCATGAAACCCGAACCAGCACCGCCCGATATGAGTACGAACTAACTGACGAACAGCACCGGGAATTGCTGAATCTGATAGTTGATCTGCCTTGTCTAATCTTACTCTCGGGCTATAGAAACAAAATGTATGATGACGCACTATCTGATTGGTGGAGTGTGGATTTTCAGGCAATGAGTCGCGGTGGCGTCAGAACGGAAACAATTTGGTGTAACTTTGAGCCCGGCCAAACTCACTATCATACGTTTGCGGGAAAAAACTTTACCGATAGACAACGCATCAAGAGAAAAGCGGCAAGATGGGCTAAGAAATTTGAAGCGCTACCGATTGGTGAGCGCCAAGCACTTTTATCTGCACTGCTTGAAATTTTATCTCATAGTGAATAGGCCAATGTATGCCTGTTTTGCCATTGTATGGTTTAACCATTAATTCAATTCTAAACGCATTGCCCCATGATCTTCTTTTCATGGTGTAATGGTTTTTAACTTCCAAACATCACATAGTTTATTAGCCTCTAAATAACACTCTTTGGCATCATGCTTGCAAATTCACCCTGCGAGGCGCTTTTGCTTTTTAGCGGGTTTTCAGCGTGTTTGTAGCGTAACGGTCGGATGACAAAAGAAATGTTCAGCGGCGCTCTTAAAGCTCGCCCCTAGCGTTAGCTAGGAAATGGCGAGGCATTATTTAGGTGGATTTATCCACCGTTCTTTATGCCTTTTAATAATTTATCTTTTATTAATACATAATCTTTACTTGAAAAGAAAAAAGCTTTTGGACTCTCACTTTATACTCCTTTTTCTTACTCCCATTTTAATCTTGATATACATGAGTTATTCACAGGCCAGCATAATTAGATCGTAAACGTTGATTATTTCAGTAGTAAGGCGGCGATAATCAGCTCGTTAAGGCTGTGATTAGGCGCTGAAACGCCTCTAATTTGGTGTGTATTTTCATTCAGGCAGGGTAGGGCACCGTCAAACTAGACGGTGCGTTAAAATGGCGCTTAATGCGTTTTGGGTAACGGGTGGCTTTGCGAGAAAAACAGATCAGGGGTAAACCGCTGCTGTGTCGGCAGCTGGCGTTTGTATACTCGCCAAGTGAATGACAATCCCTTAGAAATCGCTCTTTGATATGCTTGTTTGATCTGCGCTCTTATCGTGTCAGAGTAGGCACCTATGGCTTGTAAAAATCGTGAAGAAAGCCACTTGTAAGCTGCCACTGAACGAATAGTTTTTTCCTCGCCGGCTTCGCTGTTATCTTCGACTGCGATTTTAACTTCTTGCACAGTGAAAACTCCTAGCTTTTTCAGTATATCGATGTATCGATACCAAGTAGAACTCGGGATAGCTTCACCCCAACGTTTTGCATGAGCTAACATCAGTGCATCGTGGCTAGTTGTATCAAAACCAAAGTTCTTGGCCATCCCCACTTGGCCAGTCAGGAGATCACACGTAGTAATCATTGTTACAACGATTTCAAACAGCTTGCGCTTAGTCCGTTCTGACATAGCTCTGGATATGCCCCCTTCGTCCACTTCAAGCTTGCGGCTGTAAATCAGCTTACGGGCGTTATTAATCACCTCGTTAAAATAACGAGGTAAGCGAGCGCCTTTGGCCTTAAAGCCTTCAAGACTTGCTTTGTAAGCATTGGAGCCAACCGCCGTTTTGTGCGTTTTAACGTGTAACGCCGCTTCGCGTTTTGCTGAACGCAACTTTTGGCGCTTGATGCGGGCTTTATCTGCTTTAGATTTTTGCATGACACATGCCAGCAATGCAGTTAAGCGGTGATCGAATGATCAAAGCATGACTTAAGCAAAGTGGTCGTATGTGTCTATGAATTAGGCGCTGCAAATGGCAGCCAAAAAAAATAAATGGCATTTTATAGGTTCCGAATGTTGTAGGTGTTTGGGTGACTAATCCAAACGATGGATCTAATGTAATGGAAACGATCGCAAAGATCAATGATCTTAATTTACTGAATTTCGAGCACAAAAAAGCCGCCCCATTCGGATAAGGCGGCTTTCTTGTCGAATGCTTCACGCCAAGAGGTCAGTCTCAGCACACTCTAATTCTTGGTGTAAACGTACACCACATAACAAACGTTAATGTGGTGATAGCAAGCTATGTGCTGCACTCTCACCTCAAGAACTACCCTTAGTCTATCTAAGTCTTACTTGTTTTTCAAATTTTTTAGGTCAAAAAATCACTTAATGGTACGTCACAGAGGGAGGGGATTATATTAATTCCCTAGAAAAACATTTGAAGTTGTCTAATAAAAACTCTACCATGACAAAAAACGACAACTATTGCCGAAAATGAAACAGGTAAAACTAAAAACATTCATCAATGATGTAACCAACCTCAGTGTTGGTGATCTTTGCAGCAAACTAGAAATATCAGAGTCAACGCTTCGGCATAGATGGAGATCAAAAGATAAAAGAAAAGAAGTAATTCTGCTCATTGCAGGCTTAACAGCTGACAATGGGAAGTATGGAGAAGATTTAATCGAAAAATATTATTAACATTAGATACAACAACTTAACAAATAAAATAACGCTATGTTGAAGTGTTCCCGCACTTCAACATAGCTAACCATCACAGCCTAAGTAGAAGGATGTATGGCTATGCCACATACTAAAGATCTAATTACATATTTCAAGCAAACTCCCCCTAAAAGTGTCTTAGACATCTTAGAAAAATTGTTTCCCGAACTGTCTTTAAAAGAAACGGAGGCTTTATATTGGTTTGCTTGCGGAGTGCATACCACTGATGTTTCAACCCTAATGAATGCTAATAGCAATACAGTTAAGACATATATAAATCGTTGTAAAGTAAAACTAAATACTGAATCTTCAACTGATTTGCGATTGATTTTTCATAGCCGTTTCCACAGTTTTACGCTTGCGTCTGCTTTCAATTATCAATTCCCGCTACTCTCCTAGCTCCCCGAATTAGCACTAAGTCGCCCTGTAACCTTACAGGGTGACATACTTTTATGTTTTTTTTACACAAAATACATCTGCAACATAAAAGGCTCATAAGGCACACATTTTTTTCAGTTTGTACCTTTGAGAGTGATTAAGAAAAGATAAATGAGGCGTGCAATAGATGCCTAAGCAGAACCACGCTCAGGAAGCCTCTGACGAGGGTTTTTCCTCAGTAAAAATAACAGTAACTCTTTCAAGTCGTAGTAATAGGAAAATCCAAGAATTACGTCTTGATGGTGGTGGAAAAGAGACAAAGGCGCAGATTGTAGAAAGAATTGTTAATTCTCACTTAGATAAGCTCCCGCTTAAATCCTAATAGGACGTGGGCTGACTACCCACTAAATCCTAAAAAATCATGTGCTCTGCGTAGGGATTTTTACACCCCGAATTTTAGTCACGCTCTTTAACAATTTGAGCCATAAAAGACCATCCATCCATTATTTGTCATACATGGTGGAAATGGTCACTCCCGGCGTCCAGTAGGGGAGTAACGGAAACTGCTGAAATAGACCTATGTGCCTCTGGTGGCGACCGAGCACAGGAACGCCCAGATAAGCGTTAAAACGCAGGAAACACCTGCGGCCTGTGAGGGAATCAATCCCGACTTGTGAGCATGACCCACAAACGCATATAGCCCCGCCTGTTATCGGCGGCACCAGCGGACGGCTGGTTTGGTAGATAACCACATCAATAATATCCCCTGTTAACAGGGGATATTATTAAGTGATTTTATCAATTGGGATGACAAACTAATTTATAAAGTCATTTGAAATAGGTTGGATAAACTTCTGATTAAGAGGGCATTTTATGTAATTAGCAACTTCCATGTGGACGGGTTACGAATCACAACAGGCGTGAGTGAGTAACGGAAACTAACGAATCTTAACGATGACGTCTGCATAAGACAGCGGATTTCATAAGTTGCGCCTGGGCGAACATGGACAAAGGAAAGGGTTAGGGGTTGCGCCGTGTCTTACTAACGCCTTTCTTGCTTGCGCTCAAGGATATTTAAACGATGACAATAACGCACATTCTTTTCATCTTCGCAGCAATAACACTCCTAAATATCTTGTCACTTGTTCAACTGAAATTACGTAAACCTAAAAGGTGAGTCATGGATACCCGAATTCAAAGCATCAAATCACACATGGGCATGCCCTTATTTAACAAATTGAACGACCCTAATGTGATTGAAATCATGTTAAATCCAGATGGGAATTTGTGGGTTGAAGAATTTGGCGAGCCTATGAGCGTATTTGGCTCGATGCAGCCCAGCAATGCCAGTTTATTTATGAAAGCAATCGCGGGTTATCACAACACAACAATTAGTGATGAAAAGCCCATTTTAGAATGTGAACTACCGCTCGATGGTTCACGGTTCGAGGGGATATTTCCCCCGGTGACAAAGAATCCCACTTTTACAATCCGCAAAAAAGCACTCAGGGTTTTCACTCTGAATAACTATATCGAAAGCCAAATATTGAGCGAGCATCAATTTAAGGCGCTTTTGGATGCGATTGAGTCACACAAAAATATATTAATTGTCGGCGGTACTGGTTCAGGTAAAACAACTTTCGCCAATGCCCTTATCGATGCAATGGTAAAAAATAATATCAATGAGCGCATTGTTATTATGGAGGACACCAACGAACTGCAATGCACCGCTCCAAATTCTGTAATCCTTCGCAGCAACGAACACACCAGCATTAACCGCCTACTGAGAGCAACATTGCGACTCAGACCTGACCGAATTTTAGTGGGTGAGGTTCGAGGCGGTGAGGCTCTTGAATTACTTAAGGGCTGGAACACTGGGCACCCGGGCGGGATTGCAACAATCCACGCCGACAGCGCAAGCCAAGGCTTGCAACGCTTAGAAGATCTTCTTTCAGAAGCCACCCCAAACGTAAACAAGGCAATGATAGCCAGCACTATCAATGTCGTTGTTTTTATCAAAAAAAACCCAACTGGCCGCAAAATCGAGGAGGTGATTCAGGTTACAGGGTATGACTCCAAATCCAACCAATATCTATATGAAAAACTTGCTTAAAGGATTAATGATGACTAACTATGCACCCACGCTTAGTTTTAACAAGCACCTTCCCTTCCTAATTGGTGTATCGATTGTATTACTAATGATGATGTTCCCCGATATGGCTCACGCATCCAGTAATACGGGTATGCCATGGGAAAGCCCACTCTCAAAAATCGTTTCATCCATTACTGGCCCGATTGCTTTCGGGATTTCAGTTATAGCCATTGCGGGGTCTGGCATCACTCTAATTTGGGGTGGTGAAATTACCAACCTGATTAAAACCTTATGTTACATAGCACTCGTTGTTTCAGTCATCGTGTTTGCAACAAACATTCTGTCCTCAGTGTTCGGTATATCTTCAACGCTAATTTAAGGGGTTAAAAATGGGGTCAAAACTAAATCGCACTCCAATATTCAATTTTAACCGAAGTAATTTAGTTTTGGGCGGAGAACGTAAGATCGTTTATGGGTTGCTTTTGGTAGTAATCATTTTCGTAGTAACCCTGCAAACATGGTTCACCTTTGTTATAGGGGTGTTTTTATGGATTGTGGGAATGCCTCTACTCCGAATGATGGGCAATGCAGATCCAGAAATGTCCCGTGTATTTAAAAGATTTACGACCTATCAACCTTACTACCCTCCCCACGCCCCTAAAGACTACTCAAGAAGGAATTAACGATGTTCAAAACGGCATCTTATAGAAAATCCATTAAAGGTATGCCTGATTTACTCAATTACGGCATTCTCTGTGATGATGGAGTTGTTGCAAATAAAGACGGTTCGCTTACGGCTGGTTTTGTTTTTCGCGGGGTTGATATATCTAGCTCCACCATTGAGGAGCGAAATCACCTGACCTCACGGATCTCTGATTTGCTAGTCAGCTTCGGCACAGGCTGGATGATCCATGTGGATGCCGTTAGACAAACTTCCCCTGAGTATTTAAATCAGGAAATGTCACATTTTAGCCACCCTGTTTTTGCCATGATTGACGCAGAACGATACGACTATTTTTCGCGAGTCGCAGAGCGTTACGAGAGTAGCTATTATATGTTTGTAACATATATGCCCCCCTCAAAATCAAAAGCAAAAATCCGAGATTGGATGTTTGAAGATAACCTCCAAAAGAAATCTCTATTTGCAAAAAGTCTTGAAACCTTCAATCGCAAACTGCGGGACGTACAAAGCCGATTAGAGTCGTACATCAAAATCAGACGGCTTTTAGCGTATAAGTTGAATGACGATGATGGTTCGACACATTGGTACTGCGAATTATTGCAGAAAATCAATTTAATGGTCACAGGCGTTGACCGCCCAGTTAGATTGCCCTTTGTGCCGATTGGTATTGATTCGTTGATTGGCGCTAATGAGCTGTGGACGGGGTTAAGTCCCAAATTAAATAAACAGTATTTAGCAGCGATCAGCATTGAGAGTTTTCCTGACCAATCGACCCCCAACATTTTAAACCATTTGGACAAGCTGGGATTTGCTTATCGTTGGTCAAGTCGCTATTCATTCTTTGATGCTTTTGACGCTGAAAAAGCGTTGGAAAAAGAGCGCAAAACATGGTCTCAAAAAGTTATTAGCTTTAAAGACCAGTTAATGAAAACGCCAAACCCTAAAATCAATCAAGATGCGGCGCAAATGGTTTGGCAGTACGAACAGGCGCTTAATGATGCTCGTTCAGGTAAGTTGAAATATGGGCATTTCACCCCGTCAATTATCGTGATGAATGAAGATCGTGAGTACCTTGAATATTGCTGTGAGCAAATCGAAAAAACAGTGCAACACCTCGGTTTTGGTTGCAGAGTCGAAACGGTTAACGCTGTCGAGACATTTTTAGGCTCACTGCCAGCGGATTCACTACATAACATTCGCCGTCCGTTGGTATCAACCATTAATCTTGCCGATATGTTACCTATGTCGTCAATCTGGTCAGGTCGATTAACTAACCCCTGTCCATTTTATCCCCCTAACTCACCCGCAGTTATGCAATGTAGCGCCGAAGGGGCAGCCCCGTTTAGGCTCAACTTGCATGTGGATGATTTAGGACACTTCTTAGTATTCGGGCCACCCGGGACAGGTAAATCTACTCTGTTAGCGACTCTAGTGGCACAAACCAACCGCTATAAAGGGTGTAAGCAATATGTCTTTGATAAAGGGCGTAGCGCTTATGCGATTAGTCAATGTGGCGGGGCGCATTATGATATTTGTATCGATGATAAAGTCACTTTTGCGCCGTTATCGCATTTAAGAGACGATTTTGCATGGTGCGTAAACTACATCATCAAACTGCTGGAATTAAGAGGCGTTAAGGTTACAGCCAAACAGCGCAACTTAATTGAAGCAGGGCTAAAAGATTTAGCAGATTCAGACATTAAAGAAATCAATATCAGTGAGTTTCTTAACATCGCTAACGATGTAGAAATCATTGAAGCATTGACTTTTTACACTATCGGTAGCGCGGGTAATCTACTGAACTCAAAGGCTGATACGTTCAAGGACGGCACCTTACAAGTCTTTGAGATTGAAGAACTAATGAATAGAGGAAGTGATGAACTTATCCCTGTTCTGCTCTATATCTTCCGTCAAATTGAGCGAGGTCTAGATGGTTCTCCGGCGTTTATTTTTATCGATGAAGCGTGGGTTGCATTTGGTCATCCAATATTCAAGGCAATGCTGGTTGAATGGCTTAAGGTTCTGCGTAAAGCCAACTGCGTGGTCGGTCTGTTTACCCAGTCATTAAACGATGCCGTCAAATCTGGTGTTCTTGATGTTCTGATTGAGGCTTGTCCTACAAAGATTTTCTTGGCAAATCCCAACGCCAATACAGATCAAATTAAACCTATCTACAAAACATTCGGTTTAAATGACCGTCAGATTGACATTATCAATAACGCTACTCGAAAACGTCATTATTACATCACATCCCCGGAAGGAAACCGACTGTTTGACCTGTCTTTAGGAGAGTTAACGCTGTCGTTTGTCGGGGCTGGGGGTAAAGAAGATATTGCCCGGATGAAAGAGCTAGTAAATGAACATCAAGACGATTGGTATAAACACTGGCTTGTAGAGCGCAAGGTTCTGTCTGAGCAAGATATTTTAGAAGTAGCATAGTTTTTAAAGGATTTTACTTATGAAAAGCAAACTAATCGCTTTGAGTATTTCGCTGTGTTTAGGCTCCGCAGCTTATTTGCCGTCATCTAATGCTTGGCCTGTTGTTTGTGTTAACTGCGGCACCGAATGGACGCAGATAATGAATAACATTCAGCTCGTTCAGTCGTATTCAGAACAGATTCAACAAACCCTAAACCAAGTCAAAATGATCAATGACCAAATCAAAAACACCAAGGCACTAGCCAACGGTGAATGGGGTAATACATTTGATCAGATTGAGCGATTAAGCGCACTGGCGCGGCACGGCCAATCAATTGCCTACTCAGCATCAGATCTCACTGCTGAAATGGATAGACGCTATAAGGGCTATCAGCATTGGCAACGTGAAATATCCCCTCAAGATTATGAAAACCATTACCAGCAACTTAGCCAATCGATGGGTGACTCTGCGGGGGCTGCGTTAAAAGTTGCCAACGGGATTTATAACCAGCGCAATGAAGATGAGCGCGTTTTAAATCGTATTGAATCACGCTCTCAAAGTGCCACAGGCCGGATGGAAGCCATTCAAGCTGGTAATGAGCTATCCGCTCAAATCATTCGGCAACTGCAAAAAATCGAAACGCTATTAAGCGCCCAGATCCAGCAGACAAGCACCTTTGTGCAAGCAGAGAATGAAAAAGAGCAGCTGGCCGCCGCCCAGTCCAGCGAGTTTAAAAAAGGTGATGCACCACCTTTAAAATCTCGCCAACTTGAGACATTTGAACTCAAAAAATTCTAAGGGGTATCTTATGCGCTTGGTGATCACGTTGCTTTTATTGCTGTTGATACCCAATGCTTACGCTCAGGGTGTTCCTGAATCCGGCGCAATCGATGAACTGTTACGCACATTTGAAAATGCAGCCGGGCAATGGCCGCCAGTGCTTAGGCAGTATGCAACTTATGTGTTTATCGCTCTAGTCACAATATCGTGGGCATGGTCATTTATGTGGATGGCCTTTAAAGAAGCCAATATCACGGAGCTGTTAGCAGAATTAGCACGCAGATCCTTGATGATTGGTTTCTTTTATTACCTACTCATGGACGGTACATACTTAGCGGCCAAAATTGTTGAAGGGTTCCAGTTCTTAGCGCAAGCATTGACAGGGAAATACATTCACCCCAGCTCAATTTTCGATATTGGTTACTCATTAGCCAGTGAAATTATCAAGAAATTGAGTTGGACAGATATGGTTGACGGCCTTGGTTTTGTACTGGCCGGGATAGGGATTTTAATTGTTTTCGCGTTTATCGCTCTCGAAATGCTATTAGTCATTATTCAGTATTACATCATGCTCAATCTTGGTGTGATTATGATGGGATTTTTAGGCCATGAATGGAGTAGAGAATATGCGATTAACTATTTCCGTCTAATGCTAGGTCTAGGCGTTAAGTTGCTCAGTATGCAAATGATTGTCGCGTTATCGTTAACTATCTTACAAGGCTGGTTAAACACAAGCGATTTAACGTGGACGCAAATATTACTGATTTTACCGTGCATTATCGTTATTTGGGGATTAGTTCGGGAAGTTCCGGCGCTGGCTCAAAGCCTTATATCTGGCACCGATAGCACGTCAGGTAATTCGATTGCAGGGGCTATGCAAGCTGTGGCCGCTACCGCAGCGTTAGCCGCGGGGGCGTATGCAGCAGCTGGGGCAATGGGTGGCGGCGCAATGGGTGGCGGCGCAAATATGGGTAATTTGCTCCGTAATGCGTGGGATCAAGCAAACGGAACGGATAGCGACCCTGCCACTTCTCCACTTCCAGATAGCGATAGCGGGAGCGGCGAAAGCTCGGGCTCAACAGGTTCAAGTAATATGAGTTCTGATCTTCCTCGCTCCCATGGAAACAATGGTAGCAGTGGAAACGCTGACAGCGGCGACTTTCAAGGCTCAATCTCTGGCTCTGGCTCACCTAGTTCGTCAGGCACCGCGCCAGATTCAAGCTCCCCCTCATCGAGCGCGAGCGCCCCAGCCGCAAAAAGCAGCATGTTATCGACAGCTGGCAAAGCGGCAAAAATTGCAGGTGCGACAGTAGCCAAAGAAACCCTATCAAGCGCCAAAAATGCCTTTCTGAGCGGTTTAAAGCGTCCGATTGAAAACCGTAATCAAGACACTGTTATTGGCCGTGCTGCAAACTCACTCAGTAAAACCGCTGGCGCCCCCTCGCAAGACGCACCGATAGAAAATGCTAAAGCATCACCTCAAAGCGGAGGTAGCCAAGGCAATAACGGGGGCAGTGGTAAAGATTGGTTTTCTCAGTCCGGTGGTTATAACAATCTCTCACGTGACCAAAAAGCGGCGGCTAAAGAAGCGCATACACGCTGGCGTAGTGAATCAGATTCAAACACCTACGACCTAAATAAATATGTGCAATACACGCAAGAACATCACAAGGATAAATAATGAAAGATGATAACGCTTTGCCAGAAACGGCAAATGACAGTCAGCCTAAAGCGGCGACTGACGAACTTACGCTGCTTTACCAACGCGCACGGATGGAATGGGACGAAAGACTGGGAAATATCGTTGCATTCAACCACAAGCTAATCACTATCTCCATCATTTCAGGTCTAGCAACCTTATTAGCCGTCTGCGGAGTGATATACATAGGCGCACAAAGCAAAATTGAGCCGTATGTATTAGCAATGAGCGACACTAAATTGGTAGCACTGCAAGCAGCTCAAAGGATGCCGATGGATGAAAAGAAACGGCTTGAAATTACTCAGTTGAGCGATTTTGTGACTCACGTTAGATCAGTCTTTACCGACATAAACGCGCAGCGTGAATACGTCATAAAAGCCTACGCGCACTTAAGGAGTACCGACCCGGCATTTATACAAGTGAATCAATATTTAAGCGAAACAGCACCGCCCCATAAAAGGGCTGAAACCGAAGCCGTCACGGTCAGAATTGATAATATCCTGCCCATTGGTGATAAGTCATCGACCTATCAAATCGAATGGACAGAGAACATAACAGACCGTCAAGGCAACCCCAAATTACCTCAGCATTTTAAAGCCGCTGTTGAAATCTACTATGAAGTCCCTTCAACGCCTCAAGAGTTTATGGGCAACCCGACTGGTTTGTGGGTGAAATTCTTCAACGTCACGGAGCGTTTATAATGAAACCGAGTTTAATTCTCGTATTTGCATCCTCTATTTTTACTCCCCTTGTTAATGCCGCAAATTTTGAAGATGACTATCCAGCCCCGTCACTTTCACTAAAAGAAAATAGCGCACTCACCATTTCAAATCAGTGGATTGATAAACCGACCACGCCAATTACTGACGGCACAGGCCGAGTGACCTATTACTTTGGTGATTCCTTACCTTCTCTAGTCTGTGCCCCGATAAAAACCTGTGTTATCGAGCTAGAAGAAGGGGAAATGATCGCACAGGGCGGGTTACAGCTGGGCGATAGCACCCGCTGGAAAGTCAGCATGGCCGTATCGGGTTCGGGCGCGAATAAGCGCACTAACTTGATTGTAAAGCCTACAGACATAGCCCTTGAAACAACGATGACCGTTGCTACTGATAGACGTTTATATCAAATCAAACTGATTTCAGATCCTATCCAATGGATGCCCTATGTGTCGTTTTCATATCCAGAACAGCGACAAATGGAATGGGAAACGTATCAGGCGGCAATGGCGCAGCAAGTAAAGCAAAACACGCTGTCTGACGGGGCGTATATCCCTGAACTCGACTTTGACTACAAAGTCAGCGGTAAGTCGTATTTCAAGCCGCTGCGCGTTTATAACGATGGAGTAAAAACCTATATAGAAATGCCCCCCAAAGTAGAGCAGGGCAATTTACCCGTGATTTTGGTCGTGAATGGCTCGCAAAAAGAACTCGTCAACTACCGTTATCAGAATAGCTACACACAAGATGACGGCAGGAAAATTAACGGGCGATTTATTGTTGATCAAGTCTCAAAAGAACTCATTTTGACAATGGGGGTCGGCGGCGATCAAGAATCAATCCTTGTAAAGCATAGGGGCTAACACCATGAAAATATTTTTAGCCGTTTTGCTATCAGTTCTACTTTCCGCTTGTGCTACCTCAGAAGTGAATTACTACGATTTCCCGGTAAAAAATGCTGACCAAGTGACCATAGCGAAAGATCTTGCATGGCATATTAAAGAGAAACACGGCGCTAACGCTGTATTCGATTTTAATTATCCGATGTGGTCAACCAGCACTCACTTTTCTGAACTCGTTGAAACTGAATTAAGACGCCTCGGCATTGGTGTTTATGTCTCTGAAACTGAAAAGCAAGGTAAGCACAATCAGTTGTATTACACCTTGTCGAAGCTTAACGACCGTCAGTTTTATATTCGTGTCGTTGTAAATAATCAGTTTTCATTTCAGCGGATTTGGATTTATCAAGACGAGCAATTATTCCCACTACCAACAACCACTGTGTTTGAAGGGGTAAAAAATCGTGAGTAAAATTTCTCCAATGGGCGACCCGCAACAACATCACACCGGGTTATCGTTAAAAAAATCCCCGATTAAAATCGCGATTGCATTTGCCGGGTTTCTGGTTTTGATTGTGCTTTATGCGATTGGCAGTAAGGGGCAGCAAGTACAAGAGGCCGCAGCGCAAAAAGACGAGTCTAAAAGCTCGGGACGAAAAGAAGGTAGCAGCACAGCAGCAATTCCCCCGGCATTGCAATTGGCTGGTCAACAACCGTCAATACCAGCAGCTAACACGCCCCCGCCGCCACCGCCGCGCCCAGCTTATCAAGACAATGAATATGACGATGCTGGCGCTTATGAGGATTCATACCAACCAAGGAGAGCGCCGCCACCGCCGTCTTTAGAAGAACAGCGCAGAATCCAACAAGAGTTACGGATTGCTGATTATAGGGCACAACAATACCTAGCCGCACTTTCAGCTGATACCGAAGTACGACTGAATGATAATAATCAATCAGCGTCACTTGGGGGTGGGGGGCAAAATGGTTTAGGTGACGGAGAAAGCCGTATCGCGCAAGCTCAAGATAAAATTCAGTCATTGCAATCTAGCTTAGGCTCCCTAGGAAATCCGTTTATGTCGTCTGCTATGGCCGCAGATCAAATGTTGCCGCAAATGCAGCAATCAGACCCAAACGGCCAAGCTAGAAAAGAGGCTTTTTTGAGTCAAAAACGCAGTGATGACTACTTAGAATTTACTCGTGATGTGCCGTTATCGCCCTTTGAGTTAAACGTGGGAACCATTATCCCCGCCGTGCTTATTTCGGGCATGAACTCTGATATACCCGGGGCGCTAATTGCCCAAGTGAGCCAAAACGTCTATGACAGCGCCACAGGGAAACATTTATTAATCCCCCAAGGCGCAAAATTGTACGGCGTTTATGACAGTAACGTCTCTTATGGACAATCCAGAGCTGTGAGCGCATGGACTCGCATTAACTACCCTGACGGTACACGTCTAAACCTCGGCGGCATGGGTGGGATGGACGTTGAGGGTTATAGCGGTTTTGAGGATCAAGTGGATAATCACTACTGGAAAACATTTGGTAATGCGGCACTCCTTGGGATGATTTCAGGCGCTACTCAAGCGGGGATTAGTGAAGATAGTCGCAACAGTGATACTAAAAGCGCCATTGCTGACGGTGTAACTCAACAGTTCGCGCAAACAGGTTCGACATTGATCCAAAAGAACCTCGATGTGCAACCAACTATCAAAATTAGACCGGGTTACAAATTCAATATCATGGTCAATAAAGACATTATGTTGACCCCCTACAAACCGTCTCGCTAACCCTTTTCACTCACATAAAAACAAAGTCAAACCCGGTTTTTTATAAAAGCCGGTAAGGAACCATTTTGTCTAAAAAACTTGCTCTATTGCTAATGGCCGTGCCTACCGTTTCGCTGGCAATGCAGCCTAAAATCGAAAACGAATCGGCCACCTACTCACAAGATGGGATCGTGATTAGTGCCGATGTACTAAGGAAAAGCCAACCAGTTGCCCCGCAGTCTCCACCCCAAATAAAAGCGATTGAGGTTGTGCCCGAAGCCCCCACTGAAACGGTTACTGAAATGGCCGCCCAAGCAGCGCAACCAATACAAGAAACCGCCGCAGTGCCAACGCCTGTTATCACTCACAACCTGTTTATTTATCCCGATGAATCGTTTTATGACGCGATTAATCGCTGGTTGAGAAATGACGGTTACACAACAGTTGCATGGTCTATCGATGACGAGGCCAGCGAGGAACTAGCGAAACGTCCTAAAAGCATTGTGAGCTTTGCGGGTTCAGTCCGAACCGTGTTGCCCACGTTATCTAAACAAATTGGTGTGCCGTTGTATTTTGCTGAAACGTCATCACTGGCAGCAATTCATCAATGGCATAACCGCCAAGTGCAAATAACGCTAGTTAACGGGCAATCATTAAGTGATGCAGTTAAAAAACTTGCTCGGGACTATGGCTGGAACTGGAACGAAACAGCACAAAGCCCCAGCTGGTTAGCGGCTAATGATTACCCCTTTTTGACGAGCTATCCGATAGTCACGCCCCAAGGCGATATTGCAAGGGCATTAGGGGTGGTTCTAGAAGGATTTCCCGTCTCGGCTCAATTGCTCGATAGCACTCAAACCCTGTTTATCGTTGATACCAAATAATAAGGACATATCATGTCGTTAAAGCTATTAAAAACTATCGGCATAGCCGCTGCGCTAACATCATTAATCGGCTGTGTTTCGCAAAATTATACTGACACGAAAAACGAAGCTGATTCGGTTCACGAAAGGATTAGCACTCTTTCTCAAGTTAAACATAGCTCGCAAGTGCGAAGCATCAGCCGCCCTCCCATTTCAACTACGCCGCTAGTGATTAAAAAGGATATTCCTTGGTTAAGTGAAGCGGTAAGTATTTCAGCTAACGATGTGCCGTTGTCACTGGTGATGTCCCAAGTGATGAACGGCGCGGAGCATTACAACAAACCTGTTCGCATCTGGTTTGATGGTGATGTAGACCCAAATAAACGTGTCACGCTCTCATTCAAGGCGAGTCGTGAGGACGTATTAAACCTGATTGCAAGGCAAACCGAATACGGCATTAACACAACTGACGATAAGGTATCTATCAGCCGCTTTGAATCTGAAACGTTTGTGATCACAATTCCCCCGGGAGTGTATAGCGGCCAGTTAGGATCTCAAGGTACGGCAAAGTCATCAGGGGGCGGCGCAGATACACTAAACACCCGAGTTGAAGGCCAATACCTAAACACTGCTTACAAGGATGTAGATCCCGTTACGCAAATTAAAGACAGCATTGTCACATTGCTGAAAGACAATGATTCTGACGATGACAAACTGGTCGGCAGTGTAGAAGTTGTGCCAGCCCTAACCGCTATCGCGGTTAGAACAACACCAAGCCGAATGGCACAGGTTCGCAGCTTAGTGAACAGCTTCCAATCTCAATTTGGTGAGCAAGTGATGCTCGATATTCGCATTCTCGAATTTCGCTCTAACCGTGGAAAAGAGCGCGGGGTGGATTGGAATCTCGTAAAAGATATTGGCTCAGGCTCATTAGAATTTATAGTGCCTGGCACAAACACTGTTAGCCAAGGCAGCGCCTACGGCATGGCCTTTAAAGGCACTGGTAAATGGGACGGGACAACAGCGTTTATCAAAGCCTTAGAAAAACAAGGCACGGTTTCAACAGAAACACCAATCACAGCACTAGCTCTCAGCAATCAGCCAAGTCGTATAGCACAGACACTGACCAAGCCTTACTTATACGAAGTAAAGAGCGAGGCTAACGATAAAGTGGTATCTGCATCCGTCACTCGCGCTACGCAAAGCGAAGGGGTAGATATGATGATAACCCCCAAAGTACAAACCGATGCAGTGTGGTTACGTATCGCTGGCAAGTTGTCAAAAATAGTCGGGGAACGCTCTGAAACGGTTCACGATGTGCAATTGCAGTTTTTAGATACCCGAGAATCAGAAATCAACTTCACCAATAAATTGCTCTACGGCCAAACCGTTGTGATTGGCTCAATCAAGCAAGTGAGTAAGACGGCAGAAGCCAGCAAAAACTTTGGAGTTGATGCGCTCGGTGGTGAAGGTACGGTAAGCGAAACCGTAGAAACGCTGGTTCTACTAACACCAAGGAGAGTGCAATGATCCACACGCTCGACTTACCCTATATTGCAACGTTACCCAATTCAAAAGGCGCGTTAAAAGATCATAGGCAAAGCAACTCCGCGCTATATGAGCGGGTTTTCACTAAAAACGAGCAAACCATCCGTTATTACGCTGATTTGCCCTCGATGTGCGTTGGTCAGTTTATCGCTGATACCGTGGCAATCGATGACGAAAATTTTCTGTTTTTTCATGTACTGGAAAACCAAGAAATCTATGCGCTGTACGTAAAAGGCCACCTAGTTCAACGTGAGCAAATCGGCCAGCACAATGCAATCTTGGACAGTTTCGCTTACGAACTGCACCAAGGTATTCAAATCGTTTTGTCATCGGAGCGGCTACCGCTGGAATATGAACCAGCAAACCCGCCCAAAGTCATCAGTATTAGCATTAGCGACATTCCGACTGACTATCAATTAGTCAGTAGTGCGAGTATTAAACCCCTGCATATCGGAGTTGGAGCGGCTTTAGCGGTCGGAGTCATCGGGCTTTTGCTTTGGTCTAGTCAACCTGATCCAGTTCAACAGCAGCAACAGATAGACCCGTGGCAACAATGGACAATGGAGTTTATATCTCAAGCGCCAGCAGATTCGGCGCTTAAGCAAGTCTCGCTGGCGCTGGCTTATCAAGACCTTCTACCGCCTGACTGGACAAATGACGGTGTGATGGTATCAGGCCAAACAATTGTCATGCCGCTAAAACCCGTTACAGAAGGGCAAGCGAAATATGACAATCTGCAAGCTTTCGCTTCGATGTATCCAGAGTTGAACTTAAACATCGAGGCAAAGCAATTAGTGCTGAATGTTGAACCTAGGGCAAAACCTGAATTGGTTTCGCTCGGTAACTATCCTCGGCGGTTACATGATGCGCTGCTTAATTTGGGTGCAACAAACGTCAGCTTAACCAACTCAGTGCCCGTTGGTTCTGTCAGTCGCCTAAAGATTGCAGCCACCTTTACCGATGTACCCCCGGCGCTGCTTGGCATCATTGCAGATAGTGTTAAATCTGAGCCCGTTTTTTTACAACAATTAAGCCTGAGCAAAGGGACGGGTAACAACGTTACTTGCTCCTTAGATCTTATTATCGAAGGTGTAGACGCTGTTTTATAAGGAGACTCGCGTATGAAAACCAACAATCCCGATCTTGTTACGATGACAAGCGTTCAGATCATCTGCGGTAAGACAGGCGACGGCTTGTCTGCAACCATAAGAAACTGTGAAGGTTTACCTGTAAACACGAAGCCAGTTTTTGAACTAATAGATCCACCTGAATTTGACCTAAAGACCGCTATAAAGACCGCTAGAGAGATTAACTTATGACAACAAAGCAACCCGTACCAAAGTCAAAAATTGCCTTGGCCGCTGCGTTAGCTGTGGCGGTTTTAGGGTATGGGTCATACGTAGCGTATGACTCAATGAGCACTAAAATACCCGCTCCTGCGCTCCAAGAATCCACGTCAACAACGTTAAATTCGATGGACACACTAAATCAACCTGTACCTGAGCCAGTTGTATCTCGTCAGGCGGTTTTTGTTCCGAGTCCTGCGGCCAGTGAAATTATCAGCTTTGAAAAACAGGCCAGCGTTCAAACCGCTAGGTTTAACGCGCTCACAGCCCAAAAAAATGCCGATGAAGCCGCGAACAAACTAAATAACCCAACGGCACCAATTGCCGCTTTAATTGAGCAAATGGCAGAGAAGCCCAAAGAACCGTCACTGCTTGATCTCATTGTGGTTAAAAGCCTGATTGAATCAGGTGGAGAAATCGTGGGCATGGTGTCAGTGGGTGGTGAGCTTATTGATGTTAAACGTGGTACCAAAATCGGTGATGTATCAGTTATCGGTATCACGGCTGAGTCGATTACGTTTTCAGACGGCCACACGACTAAAACCCGCCGAGTAAAAAGCTATTGAGGTGATAAATGTTACCTTCACACAATCCTGTTGCTGTAGTTCTAAGCGACAAAGTGCTAATACCTCTCTATTTTGAGGAAAGAAAATCAGTAGCACTATCTGACGGAACCATCCTAACTAGCGATTTTGATGCAAAAAAAATCTCGCAAATCAGGGAGTATATTACAGCGTCAAGAACGCTTAATGGTGGCGTACTGTTTGGAAAGCCGACTACAGTAAAAAAAGTCACAGCATCTGAAATTGAGCATTATCTGAGTCAGCTCGAATCGCAATCAAGCGGCGCTAGCAATGCAAACGTGACTGATTCTGAGCCTTCAAAACGACTGCACGATTATCTTCAATCTGGTGTAGAAAAATGGTGTTCTGACATTCACATTGAAGTGCATGAAAATAGCACTGTCATCTATGCCCGGGTCGATGGTCGCCGAATCTTGTTGTCGGAAATCCCAGACCCGAGTTATGGCTTGCAGTTGTTCTCGTATATTTTCAACTCGAAAGCGACTGAAAAAGATTCAGATTTTGTAGAAAAAGATGCAAATAACGGACACGTGGAAGAAGTTCTAACGTGTAGTGAAGAAATCATCATTAATGGTGTTTCTGACATAAAAAAAGTGAAGCGCAAAACTAGCTGGCGGGTCGCCTATGTTCCAGCGAAGCGCGGGGGGCGTTGCACCTTACGCTGGTTAGATGCGAACTCTGAGATACCAAAGCTAGAGGATATGGGATGGACAGCTGGGCATGTGACGGTTCTTAGGAACTATCGCGATATGCCATCAGGTGTTTGTATCTTCTCTGGTAAAACAGGTTCTGGTAAGACTACCTCGCTCGCATCAGTGTTAAATGAAATACCCGAAGAACGCAGTGTAGTGACGCTGGAAGATCCCCCTGAATTTAATTTGAAAAAAGCGATTCAAATCCAAATTAAACCCAACACCCCCGTAAAAGAAGGTGGCGAGGAAATGAGGGGGTTTAGTTATTATTCAAAGCAGACACTGCGGCATGATGTGGATGTCGAAATGCACGGCGAAGTACGGGATAAAATCGGTGCAATGGAACTGACCCGCAAGGGGGAAACGGGGCAACTTATGTTCACCACGCTGCACACATCATCGGCATTAGGTATTGCACACACGCTCACAGATCAAATGCACGTCCCTCCCGCCGTGATTGCCGCCCCTGCTTTAATGCGGCTTTGGGTTTACCAAACACTGGTCAGAAAAGTATGCCCTCACTGTTGTTTGACGGCAGAACAAGCCGCTGATCATTACAAAGACCAACCAGATTCTAAAGTGGCGGAATGGCTCAATAAAATTGACAAGCTATGCAATGGTGAGACTACAAATGTCAGGTTTAGAAATCCAAAAGGTTGTAAGTTTTGCGTAAAAGGTGAGCGAGGAAGAACAGCCCTAGTCGAAATGATTGTCCTCGATGATGAAGATCGAGAATTTATCATCAAAAAAGACGAAGCAGGATGGTTGAAAGCTCTAAAAGCCAAGGGTTTTAAGGACGTCCGAGATCATGCAATCAGCAAAATAAAAGCAGGTGTTATCGATGTGGTGACAGCATCGGGAAGGGTGAATGATTTGCTTCCTGTTGCCTCTGCCGACATCTATAAAACCTTTGAAATGTGAGGCGGGGAATTATGTCCAAATCACTTGAACAATTGCTTTTTAATCACAAGCGACAAATCAAACTACTGCGCAATATTCACAGGCTCGCCCGGTCTGGTGTTGAACAAAAATTAATTGCTGAACAGCTGATTAAGTACGGTCAACCCACAGAGCGGAAGATTGGGGAAGGGATTTTGCGCAGTATCAGGAACGGACAAGGCTTTTCTCTCGGGACAAAACCTTGGCTTGATTCGCTCGCTTTTGAGGCGTTGGCCGCTGGTGAACACACTGGCGAATGGGCAAGGGGAGTGCAAAACGCAATTATCACGCTGTCATCAAAAAGCGCGTCTACCTCGTTACTGGTAAAAGCACTTTGGAAACCGATAGCCGGGATAGTTGCAATGCTCGCCGCATCAGCGGGTATCAGCCTGTATTTATTCCCCATGTTAGACGAGATTATGACGCGAGGTCAGAAAGGGCAATTATCTCAGCTGGCGGCATCATTCGGAAATTTTTGGGCTGACTGGGGGTTATTAATTGGCTCACTAACGTTGTTATTTGTTATTGCTCTGTTTTTGTCGTTATCAGTGATGACGGGCAACTTTAGAAAACAAATTGATAACTTCCCCGTTTATCGCCAATACAGAATGATCCAAACAGGCGCATTTCTACGCTCAATGGGTAATCTAACGTTGGCTGGCTTCGGGTTAAAAGAAGCGCTTTTGCAAACCAAAAAACATGCCAATCGCTATTTATTACACCATATCGCCAAAATGCTCGAAAAAATTGAATGGGGGGAGAAAAACCTCGGTTATATCATGGCAACAGGATTGCTTAATAAATCAGAGGAAAATTCGCTTTATTTACTCGGACAAATCGGCGGGACGTCTGAAACACTGTTGAACAGTGCTGATATTCACCACGAACTGTTAATGGAAGAAATCGAATTAATTAAATCAATCGGTATCGATGCGTTAAAACTTATCGGTTTTGCTATCGGTTTACTCATGGGAGGAGGTGTTATTTTACAGATAATGGACATTGCAACTCGCGTTAACGCTTAACCTACTTTCAACTTAAATCTAATCTCAATTTTTTAAACCCTCTTGTCGTTTCTCTTTTAAATATAAAGGGAAGGGATTCGGCTTATTTACACTCAAGGAAATCAAAATGACTACAACTGTAAACATGAAAAAACGTCAACGTGGCGCATCTACAACCGACATTCTAATTTGGGCATCACTAATCATCATTGCACTGATTTTTCTTATCTCTAAGGTGCCGGATATTCGTTATGCAATGCGGGTTTCTGCATTCCAGACTGACGTATCTACAATTAGTGACGGTGTTTACCGCTGGAAGAAGGCAAGACCCAATTACACAGGCGTTACCATCGGCATCTTGTGTACTCAAAATTATCTCAATGAGTCAATCTGCGGCACCGCTAACAACGGTGTAGCAACAAACCAATTCGGCGGTAACTGGACAGTAGCGCCTAACTCTAACCCCGGCCTTTACAACATTGTAGCGACCATTCCTAACGACCCAACGCGAATGACTGATCTCGCTGACACAATGGCACCAGCGACCCGCAGCAATTGCGCGCAAGCGACTGGCTGTAGCACCATCACAGCCACAGGCACAACGTTAACCATGACGTTCTAGAGGTTGTATGTTCACGACTCGTTATCAAAACGGAGTGGCTACAACTGAGTTAAAAATTGCTTTGACCTGCTCAATATTGGTATCTGTCGTGATGTGGGTAGCGGTCGCAAGACCGCTACTTAATTACTCCGATGCTGCGGAAATTGAAACTACGGTTGAATATGTAAAATTAGCCGCCAAAAATTTCTACGGTAAAGATATTAGCCAAACTCATTGTTACCAACCGTCCAAAACTCTATCCATCAGTAACTTAATTAATAATCAACTAATTACCACCGATTTAGTAAATGGCAAAAAATATCAAATCGCAGTTGATTACGTTATGAAATCTAACGGCTCTTGGTCACGACCAAGTGCCATTAATATCGATTTGACGTTTGCAAATACTGACGAACTAGAGCGCGTATCTGGTTATTTAGATGCAAACCTTATCAGTCCTACTCAGCTCCGTTTTACACAGCCAATTACATTTAATGTCGATTGGCGCTCATTCAACCCCGCCACAGGATGCCTAAATTGAGATCACATAAGCGCCAGAGGGGCTTTGCAAATATTGTCATAATGATTGTCGGTTTATCTGTGTTAACCATGCTCATTATGCACTGGCAACAACGCAGTAAAATCATGCGGATTCAAGCCCAAGTAACCCCGTTTTATCAAAATCTGGAATACATAACTAAACAAGTTAATGCGTTTCAAATTGACCAGATAGCCCAAGGTTGGCCGCCCAGCTCTGCGGCGGTATTCCCTAACGCTTGGAGCGACTTACAGCCAGCCTATTTACCTAACTGCTCAACCACCGATAACAACGCTGGTAAGTGCCGAAAACCCGAGCAAACACCATGGGGTACATCGATGTTAATGACAAAAATTAACAGTCCTGTGCCTCCGTCAGTTACCCCTCGTTACCGTTTACAAATTCAAATCCCGTTTCCGAATGCAACAAGTGATGCAACCCGGTTAGAGCATCAAGCCGTTTTGGAAACCTTGAGTCGCTTTCCCGGGAGTGAATTTAACGAGGCCAGCAACAGCCTATTTGTATATGTAGATCGCATCGATTCTGGTGTCCAACAAGACGCGCTTGTTAAGCGCAGCGGTGATGATTCAACACTAACAGGAGATTGGGACGTAGGCGGGAACTACGCAATCACCAACGCAAAGGACGTCACGATTAGAAATAGTGATGGAAGCCAGCGAAGTGTTGGCACTGGTGTAGTAAGGGCGTTTGTTGGTAAACACAATGAACGAGTAAATAAACATAAATGCCCCGCAAATCTAACCCCTTCAATCATTGTCAGCATTAAAAGTATCTTTGCTCAAAACAACGCCAACAATATTAATACGATCAGCCAAAGCAAAACCTATGCAACCGAAAGCAGCACATATTGGACACTCGGTCTTGATTATTACGCCCAATTACAAGGTTCTTCTACTTGGACGTTACAGCATGACGGTGAAATCAGTGCTTTTTTAATCTGTAAAAACTAAACGAGGTAAATATGAAAAAATCACACTTATTAAGTTTATTGATTTTTAGTGCTCTATTAGCAGGGAATAGCTTTGCTAATGCCGAAAAAATGACATACGAAAAAGCGATGGAGTCTGATAAAAAAACATTCCATAACAATTCGATTCCACTACAGGAAACTATCGACAACTGGAACACCTATGTAAAGCCACCAAATACAAGTTCCGGCGGTTCTACAACATTACAACGCACGTATAAACAAATTTGGAAATCTAGCTCAACGAGCGGCCTAAACACTGGAAACGTTACGTTGAGTGAGTCATTCCGCAATTTTGATGAAATTGTCACCATTGGCAGCAATGACAACGGCCAATACGTCCAGCACTACCGATTTACTCCACTTGAGTATGATCTCGCGATTGAAAACAGCTCCAGCGGTAATGCAACTCTATACGAGCGCGACTCAGTGTCATGGAATGGCAAATTCACAACAGACACCTATTTTACGACAACGGGAGAAAACTCAAAAATCTATGCAATTTATGGAGTGAAATTTGCCCCCGGAAGCAACACTCCATCATGCACAGCAGGGCAAACAAATACCGAAAATGTGTATTGCAATAGCCCACAGAAAACATGCGAAGTGGGAACCAGAACGCAAACCTGTTCAGTCAGTGGTGATTTCACTCCTTGGTCAATTACCCGCGCCCCAATTTGTGTTTCTCAAACTCAACAATGTCCATAAGCATTGGCAACCATAGTGCGGTGACTTGAGTCACCGTTCTATAATCGTTATTGTTTAAAAGCAAATATGTTTATATACTAGGTAAAAATAACCTAAGAACCATAATAAACATGAAGCTAAAAGAATATATTAAAACTCGCTACGGCACCCAACGAGGCGCTCAAGCCGATTTTCTAAGAGACAATCCCGATTGGCTGCCGCAAGAACTCACACGTTGGATAAAAAATCACCATGTAAACTTGCAAACAGGTGAGCATTACAAACCGTCATCAAAAAAGATAAAGTTAAAAGAACCAAAATAAACACTTGTGTTTATAAACAAAATTGCTTACTATAAGTGCATATAAACAAAAAAGGATGTTGCACATGAAAAAATCTCTGCTCACTTTAGCTCTTATTTCTGCGGTTTCAGCTCCCGCCTTTGCCATTCAAAATGGTTCAATCCTAGACTGGTCTAAAAACGATGACATGGTAAAAATGAACTGCTCAGGCACAATCATAAGTGGGAAGTGGGTTTTAACTGCTGCTCATTGCGATAAAGAGGCGTTACAGGGTGTAACAACCGTGACTGGCAATGTAAGTGTCGCAAAAGTTTATAACCACGAAGATTATATGTCAGACGGCATCGATATTGCGTTATGGGAACTGGTAAGTAAAACAAATACAAATAATGTTAAGTTTTTGTCCATGCGAAATGTTGAGGCTGATGAACGGATTAAAATTACTGGCTTTGGGGCTGGTAACAACACTCCTCAAACAAACTTAGCTGTCGCAGAACAAATTTCAGCACCTCAATATATCATTAATGGAGTGCCACTAAGTAAGTTAGAACTTAAATTTGATAATCTCGGCACAACAGTCCCCGGTGACTCTGGGGCTCCGTACACGGATGGAAATAATCTGATCGTTGGAATTCATCAGGGTAGTGCTTTCGATGCCGAAACAGGCAAACAAGCTAATGGAACTCGCCTCTATTTTGCGCGCGATTTCATATTATCGACCGTTAACGGTTGGCACTATCCAACTCTGGCTAATACTCCTACTTCTGGCGGCTCAGTAACAATCGAAGTGCAAAGCCTCTATGCTGACGCTTTTATGGATAACGCCACGGCCAGCGGTGATGCAACCATCACTGGCGGCACTTGTTCGGGCGCAACGGTACAGCCATTTGATATTTGCACATACACAGTATCAAGCAACGGCTATGAAGGAACAGTAACCCTCGATGGTGAACAAAAAATCACTATTAACAAAGGTCGCACTAAACCTGTTACTCCAACGCCAGACCCTGAAACGGGTTCAGGTGGCGGTGGTTCAATGGGCTTTATGTCACTAATCGCAGCATTAGGGCTTGGTTTTACGAGAAGAAAAACAAATGGGTAGACGGGTTATATTGTTTTTGATTCTGTTGGGGAGTTTAACGGTGGGGGGCTTAGTTGCTTACTTTGCTGAGATTGATGCTGATAATGCAAAGAAAGAAGCTGAGTATCTACTTAATTTTCCTTATACATTGAAAGGTTTAGGTAGATTTCCTGTCGTGGTTTATTTAACCGAAGATAAAGTGATTAAAAAAATGTCGCCTCAGTGCGTTATGCAACCAGTTGGCACAAAAATCACTCTGTTGGAAAACAAAAATATTATTCAGATTGATTCGACTCAATTAGCAATAGAGTTAGGATGCCCCGCTCGGTTTTTCCTTGCTAAGAACCTAGCTGAAACTTATTCTGAATACAGCAAAGCCTTTTCAGCAGCAGCTAACGAAAATGACCCGAGTTTAGAGTTTACCCCAGTGAACTAATCTAAAACTAAACCCTAGGCCGACACAAAACCCACTCATTACGCAGTGGGTTTTTATAGGTGCTACTATGACCAAATTAATTTTAATACTGGTGCTAATTGTCTTTTTATTGTGGTTCCTGCAAAAACTCCCACAAACCACACTCACAGAACGCCCGATAAATTTATTAGCTAACGGATTTACTCAAGCAAGATTAGACCTTGCTGCACGATTTTTAGCGCATTCTATTTGTATCACTGCGCCGCTGATATTCATCAATTTACTGCCTATAGCCGAAATGTTCAGCTATACGGTGGCATTTGTAACCTTAGCCCTGTTAATCCCTCCTGAGTTAGTCATCGATGATAATTCAGAGCTTGCAACCACAAAAAAATTATTCAGCAAGGGCGCAGACATACACCTACGCAATCCATACCAACACTTCACCATGCGTACCTATAAAGAACTTTTATTTTTAGTTGAAACGCTCCCTAACTATGGTGTTAGAAACATAAAGTTAACCTCCCCAATGTTTTACCACCCTGACGGGACACTAAGAGACTTTTCAACTTTAGAAAAACTCTTAGCTAAAAAAAACGCCATATTATCAAGCTACGAGGCGAAGCCTTGGCAAAACCTCCTCGGTAAAATAAGCATGATGATTGATAGCGCCAAAGATAAAAAAGAGAAGTTAAGAAATATCAACCTTAATAAGTGGCACGTTTTAACAATAAAGATGGAAGGCTAAAAATGGCAGAAGTAAATAAAGCGTTTAATAGCACTATATCTCACACTCCAAAAACCAAGCGACACGAACAATCTAACTCATTATCAGAGAATCATTTAAAAACAAAGAAATTATATGAATTCAAAAATGAGCTTAGAAATTTAGGTTTAAGTGAATCAGAAATTCAAACAGCTTTAAAGTTTCAGTCTTACTAAGGAGTCACACCTTGGAAATGAGCAATATCGCTTTTTTCAAAAAAGCGCATCGACCTATCTACTACAAAGCTACATTAAACAAAATGCGAAATGGTGACACGCTATCACTGGGCGCAATCGTAGTGAAGCTGCCAGCCAGCGAGGACGGCCTGACGGAATCCTTTAATGCTTACGCGCAAGCGTACATAACCAAAGAAAGCAAAGGCGTGTATTCATTTACGGGGCTGTGGACTCTCCCAACGAAAGCGACCCGCGCCGATACTTGGGCAATGGGCAGGTTCACTATCCAAAAAGGCGTTATTACATTTATCGAAACCCCGCCAGAAACGCTAAGGGCTTTTTTCCTTGTCTGTCGATATATACAAAGGCTAATAAATTCAGAATTTGAAAGCGTAAAGGAAAATTACACAGACACATGGTTTTTCAAAAATAAAATTCCATTTTATTTTAACGGGTTTCATTTCGATAAAGAGAATACAGGGATTTTGCCTTATTCGTCATTAGCCCCCAAAACAAATGAGCGCATAAGAGTTAGGTCAAAACTATCAGATGACTTGCTTGAAAATGTGTGTATGCACCCATTGGCTGCATTGTTTGAAAAAGCAAGTGCATTGGGGGCTATCGAATTATAAAAGGTGTTTCAATGAGCAAAACCGCAAAATATTGGCTCCTATCTATAAGCATATTTACCGCCGCAGTTTCACTCTCATACTTCATCGGAATAAGAATAAATACCAGTAAATCATTCCCCCCGGGGATTTATATTGTTTCAAAGGCTAATTCCTATAAGAAAAATGATTTAGTGCTGTTTTGTCCTCCCAATAAAGCCGTGATACAGGATGCAATAGAGCGGGGTTACATTGACACAGGCCGCTGTGAAAGCGGCACAGTGCCAATCATAAAACGTATTGTGGGTATGTCCGGGGATTATGTTGAGTTCACCCCCGCAGTTAAAATCAACAATTCAGAATTGACGGGCTCAATTCGTTTACAAGTGGACGGTGAAAATAGAGCGCTGCCCCAGCTGCCGCCGTTCACGGTTTCTAATAATTCGTTTTTCGCTTATTCAGATCACGCCCCTAAAAACTCGTTTGATAGCCGCTATTTCGGTGATGTACCGATGGAAAACATCATTGGCACGATTCGCCCCTTAGCTCTATTCCCTCTGTAACGCCTTAACGCCGAGTATCACAAATGAAAATCAAAGATCACAACAATATGGTGGGTGGCGAAATGCGCTCACCCCAAAAAAGCCAAAGTAAGTTTATGCCGCTTGCTCTTGTTTCAGCCTCGGTACTGGTTGGCTTGCAAATGGCAACTCAGCATTTTGCCCACACATTCGGCTATCAGCCGCAGCTGGGCGAGAATCTGAATCACATCTACCTACCCACAAAAATTCTAACGTGGGCGTTTGATTGGTACTCAGTTTACCCCGAACAGTTTATTACCTCTGGTAGCGTTGGCATGATTGCAACAGCCCTCGGCTTTGTTGCTGTGTTAGCTAACAAAATACAGCAATCCACCAAGTCCAAACCAAACCAGTTTTTACATGGTTCGGCACGGTGGGCAAACCGCTCTGATATTGAAAACGCAGCCCTCTTGAAAAAAGCAAATTCAGCTAACGATGATTCGGGCGAAGGTGTTTATGTGGGGGGGTGGGTCGATGAAAAAGGTGTAACCCATTATCTGAGGCATAGTGGGCCGGAACACGTTTTATGTTATGCCCCCACGCGCTCAGGTAAAGGGGTTGGATTGGTAATCCCCACGCTGCTTACATGGCGCAAAAGTACATTTATCTCCGATTTAAAAGGTGAACTGTGGGAATTAACGGCAGGCTATCGCAAAAAAATGGGGCAAAAGGTACTACGCTTTGAACCCGCTAACCGCAACAGCGTCTGTTGGAACCCAATCGATGAAATCAGGGTAGGCACAGATTCAGAAGTAGGCGACATTCAAAACCTATGCACCCTAATCGTCGATCCCGAAGGTAAGGGGCTAAATGACCACTGGCAAAAAACGGCGTTTTCCTTGTTATGTGGCGTGGTTGTTCACACGATTTATAAATCCCAAGCCGAAGGTAAAACAGCGTCACTCCCTGCTATCGATGCCATGCTATCAGAACCCAACCGCAACATTTCATACCTGTGGAATGAAATGGTTTCATATCCGCACATTGACGGCCAAGCGCATCCATTATCAGCGGCTGCTGGACAAGATATGATTGATAGGCCAGAAGAAGAAGCTGGCTCTGTTCTCTCTACGGCCAAAAGTTATTTGATGCTATATCGTGACCCCGTAGTCGCAAACGTGGTGAGCAAGTCTGAGTTTACGATAAAAGACCTTATGCACCATAGCGACCCGGTTAGCCTGTATATCATCACCCAACCAACCGATAAAGACCGTTTAAAGCCATTGGTCAGGATCATTATTAACATGATCATCCGGCTACTGACGTCAGATATGAAATTTGAAAACGGTAGACCAGTAGCCAACTATAAACATCGGTTACTTGGCATGATTGACGAGTTCCCAAGCCTCGGCAAGCTCGATATTTTGCAAGAATCGCTCGCTTTCGTAGCGGGTTACGGCATTAAGTTTTATTTGATTTGCCAAGACCTTAATCAGTTGAAAAGCGAAAAAACGGGCTATGGCCGTGACGAACAGATCACCTCAAACTGTCACGTTCAAAACGCCTATCCACCGAACCGCCTTGAAACAGCCCAGCACTTAGCAAACCTGACAGGTGAAACCACCATTATTAAGGAGCAAATAACCACATCAGGTAAACGGTTTGCGACCAGTAATACCAACGTTTCCCGCACTTTCACGGAAACCAAGCGAACGCTGTTAACCCCCGATGAATGTATGCGCTTACCTGCCCCGATAAAAAATGAAAAAGGGGAGATCACCAAGGCGGGAGATATGATTATTTACACGGCGGGTTTTCCCGCTATATATGGCCGTCAAATCCTATATTTTCAAGATCCTGTTTTCTCTGAGCGCGTAAAAATCCCCGCCCCTCAGCAAACAGATAAGTTAAGAACCCCTGTTACCCCTGAAAAATTCACCCTGAACGACTAGCGCCTCTGTTATCCACATTTTCAGTGGATAAGTCAGGTAAAAACTGTCGTGAACTTTCCAAACAAACCAATGAAAAAGGAACTACCTGTATGCTCATTCAACTATGCCGTATTGGACAAAATGCCGTAACCCGTGTTACTCCCGGGGGCACCGCCGTAACCTCTTTTTCTTGCGCGTATAACGTGGGATTTGGGGCACATGAGACAACCCAATGGATTGAAGCTGAATATTGGGGGGAGCGCGGCCAGAAGTTAGCGGAAAAGCTCACTAAAGGCCGTCAAATCGTACTAACTGCCGATGATGTTTGTGTTGAGACATTCCAAAGATCGGATAAAACAACAGGCGCTAAACTCAAATGCCGAGTCGTAAACATTGATTTTACTTCTGGCAGTTCACCACAGGCCAATCAAGCTCAGTAACAAGGGGGCGCAATGAATAGATTATTTATCGCGGAAAAACCCAGTGTCGCGAGGGCGATAGCCGAAGTGCTAGGAGTCACACGCAAAGGCAATGGGTATATTGAATGTGGCGAAGATACGGTTACATGGTGTTTCGGCCACATGCTTGAACAAGCCGAACCCGATTACTACACCCCAGCTGACGCACCCGCACGGGACGGCAAAAAAATCTGGCGCGTAGAAGATCTGCCTATTATCCCTCAAGATTGGATTCTTCACCCCAAAGCGGATGCAAAGACGCAATTAGAGCAAATTGGGGTATTAATAAAAAGAGCGCAAGTCATTGTAAATGCAGGAGATCCAGACAGGGAGGGGCAAAATCTAATTGATGAAACTCTAATATACCATGCGAATAGTAGTCCTGTTTTGCGTTACTGGTCAAGCGGTATCGACCAAGTATCAGTAGAACGAGCCTTAAACTCACTGTTTGATAATGCTGATAAAAAGACTTTCGGGGATGCTTCCATTGGTCGCCAAAGAGCGGATTGGTTAATTGGGATGAACCTTAGCCGGGCTTTCACTCTACGAGCGGAGCGCGGGGGTTCCCGGGCATTAATCACGGTTGGCCGAGTGCAAACCCCAGTGTTATCGATGGTCGTTAATCGTGACCGCGAAATTGAAAACTTTACGCCAATCCCATTTCACACATTACGCGCTACCTTACAAAGCAGTGATGGAGAATTTAACGCCAAGTGGAAAGCTAAAGAAGATCAAGCCGGACTCGATAGCGAAGGGCGATTAACGAATACAGAAATCGCGGACGCGCTGGTAACAAGCATGACGGGCGCAGCAGCATCGATAACAGAGGCGAAATCAACGGCAAAAAAGGCTCACCACCCGTTGACTTACTCGTTATCAAACCTGACTGTAACCGCCAGTAAAAAATATGGTTATTCCGCGCAAAACGTCCTTGATACATGCCAAGCTTTATATGAGAAACACAAGCTGACCACTTATCCGCGGACGGATTGCGGTTACTTGCCTGAATCGCAATTTACCGATGTACCGGGCATCTTGGAATCATTGAAAAAGGTTAACCCTGAACTGGTTTCTATCATTGATAAAGCCGATCCAAAGCTGAAATCCAAAACATGGGACGACAGCAAGTTAACCGCGCACCACGGCATTATCCCAACTCACGAAGTAGCAAACAAAAGCGCCCTATCAGAAATGGAGCGCAACATTTATGAGCTGATTGTGCGTACCTACATAGCGCAGTTTTACCCTGTGCATGAATACCGCAGCACCAATATTGAAATTGATATTGGCGGCGAATGCTTCACCGCCTCGGGTAAAATTATCACTCTGAACGGCTGGAAGGACGTTTATAGTGAATCGGAAGAAGATAGCGAAAAAGAGGATGATCAAAGCCTCCCTAAAGTGAAAAAAGGGGATTCGTTAACGTGTAGCGTCATCGAGCGCAAAGACGCGAAAACAAAACCACCAAGCCGCTTTAATGAGGGTTCTATTCTTGCGGCCATGGTCGGGATTCATAAGTTTGTCGATGATCCAGCCATGAAGAAATTACTCCGTGAAGAAGATGGACTCGGCACCGAAGCCACAAGAGCCGGAATCCTTACCGAACTTAAAGAACGGGGGTATTTGGTCGAACAAGGCAAGGCATTAGTTAGTTCAGCCCTTGGCCGCAGTGTCGTGGACGCTTTACCAACAATGGTAAAGAGCCCGGTGTTAACTGCATTAGTTGAACGCCAACTTAAAGACGTTGAATCCGGCAAAATGTCTCTCGATGCCTTTACCGCAGCACAAGTAAAGTTTGTAACTGAGCAAGTTGAAAAGGCCAATGTCGGGGCGGTAAAAATCGCCGGCGCGAAATCACCTCTACCAATCTCTGATATTTATAAATGTAAGCTCTGTAATCATGGATTAGTGCGCCGCCCAACATCGGTTAAAGGGCGGTTCTGGTGGGGTTGCAGCCATTATCCAACGTGTGAACAAATGTACGCAGATATTAACGGTAGACCGAATTATTCAAAACCTATCGTGCCGAAAGAAAAAGCCCCCCAACAATAACCCCCCTAAATGAGCGCCTAGTGCGCTCTTTTATTTCAAGTAAGGAAATCCCATGAGTAACGAAACGAATGTCACTGAGCAATCAGTCATCGATGCAAAACTGGATGATGCTCTTACCCCTCAACTTCAAGTTGAGGTTTCACCAATCGAAGCGGATTTGATGGGCGCATTCATCGAGGACGCAATGAGTGAAGAAGATGCGCTAACGTCTGCACTGGATGGGGGTTCAAATGAATAAGAAAACCCCTAAAAAACCGTTCCACGAAGTTGTTGCAGAACGCTTGATAGAACAGCTCAAACAAGGCACTGCACCTTGGCAAAAACCGTGGGTGCCTGGGCAAGATAACCACTCCTTACCCTACAATCCGTCAACAGGTAAAAGATACAGAGGTATCAATACCTTAAACCTTATGTCACAGGGGTTTTCCGATCCACGCTGGATGACATACGACCAAGCAAATTCGGTTAATGCTCAAGTGATAAAAGGGGCAAAAAGTACCCCCGTTCAATATTGGAAGTTCAACGAAGAACAGAAATTATTAGACGACAATGGGAAACCTATTTTAGACAGCCAAGGCAAGGCCAAAACGGTTATTGTGCCGTTAGAACGGCCAAGAGTGTTTTTTGCTTCTGTGTTTAACGCAGAACAGATCGAGGGTTTACCCCCGATTGAAATTAAACCTAAAACCCCCGAGCAAACGTGGGACGCCGTAAATCGAGCGGAAAAAATTCTTAGCTCATCTGGCGCGAATATTATGCACAAATCGCAAGATAGGGCATTTTATAGCCCCGGCAGGGACAGTATTACCCTACCCGAAAAGAACCAGTTCAGTGATGCAGCTGGCTATTACGCAACGGCCTTACATGAGCTAGGCCACTGGACAGGGCACCCCTCCCGCTTAAATCGTGATCTTGGGCATCCATTCGGCAGTGAGGCTTACGCAAAGGAAGAACTACGCGCCGAAATATCATCAATGATCATGGGTGAAGAACTCGGGATAGGCCACAATCCAGAACAACATACAGCCTACGTAAAAAGCTGGATTAAAGTATTGCAGGATGACCCTCTAGAAATTTTCCGCGCCGCAGCTGACGCAGAAAAAATACAAACGCTGTTACTCAGCTATGAACAAAAGCAAGAGCAAAATCTAGAACAGGGGTTAAGTGCCGCAGTTCCTAGTAATACTCCTTTGGAGTCTGTGCGCCAAAATATCAATATGGAGTCGCAAAGCATGGATAAAAAAACTGAAAAGGTTTTTATCGATGTACCATTTAAAGAAAAAGACGAAGCCAAAGCAGCTGGCGCTCGATGGGATAGATCAGCTGGTTACTGGTCTATTGATAAATCAGAGTTACCCAAGCTTAATGATAAATGGCCTGTTGTTCAGGTTGAGGCCAAGCCAGAAACTAAACTGTTTATTGCGGTGCCTTATTCAGAAAAAGATGAGGCTAAACGCATTGGTGCAAAATGGGATAAACATCAAAAATCTTGGTATGTAGACCCCAGCACTGATAAGCAATTAATTGATAAATGGCTCGTTGAAAATCGCCCCACTGAGCAAGCCCCAGCCCTAACAGCTAGAGAAGAATTAGCCCTTGTGATGAAAGACATGGGCTTTGATGTGACTGGTGAGCACCCCATTATGGACGGCAAGAAACATCGATGCCGACTGCTCTCTGATAAAGCTTCTGTGAAAGATCAAAGCGGTGGAGGTATGTACGTAGCATTTACAGACGGCATACCAGCGGCTTATATCTCAAATAATCGTACCGGGGAATCACAGAATTGGTCATCGAAGGGCTATTCAATGACCAATGAGGAAAAAGCGGTTTTAAATGCTCAAGCGGCTGCGAAGAAGCAAGAGCGAGAAGCGGCTCAAGCAGCTGAACATCAAAGCGTGGGCGAAGGTATCACTCGTTTACTAGAAGTATGCAATTTACCGACAGGAAATGAGAAATACTTGCAAGTTAAACAAGCCAAAGCGGGTAACTTGCTCGTTATTCCTGAACCATCGGCCTTGCAAAATGACCCCAAAGTGTTAATCGGGGCAAACTGGAAAGAATCACAGGCACTACGCGAAAAGAACCCCTCTCACGTAGTTTTTACCACTGGTGATCTGGTTGTTCCTGCGCATGATGCCAACGGCAAAATTTGGACAGCTCAAACCATCCAGCCAAACGGCACGAAAATGTTTCCTTCTGGTTCACAAAAAACGGGCTCGTTTCATATTGTCGGGGGCGATATGGACGCACTGGCTAAAGCCCCGGTGATTATTGTGAGCGAAGGTTATGCAACCGCTGATACGCTAAGTGAAGCAGCAGCATTACCCGTAGTATCAGCTTTTGATGCAGGTAATCTTGTCACAGTGGCGAAAGCCTTACGAGAAATTCACCCTAATAAACCGATGTTGATTTGTGGTGATAATGACGCTCACCAAGTAATGACCGAAGATAAAAACGTAGGGGTGGAAAAAGCGACCGCAGCCGCCGAAGCCGTTAAAGGGCAAACGCTTTTCCCTATTTTCGCTCCAAAAGAACAGCTTTACCCTCCCGAGTTACCTATTGTCACCCCTGAATTGTGGCGCAATAAAGAGGTGACTAAGGAGCAAATGAAAGCCATTGATACAATGAAGAAATACACCGATTTTAATGATGTAAAAACCAAGAGCGCCTTGGGCATCGATGGGGTAAAACGTCAGGTGAAATTTGCAATCAATGAGCTTTTGAACAAACAAAATCTGCAACACACACAAAAACAGGAACAGACACAGGAACAAAATATTAAAAAGTCACACGTAAAAACCCGCTCTGTAAGTCCCGCCTAACCCCTCTAAACAAGCCATAGTGACGTTTTACGCGCTCTTGAATACCAAAGGCGCGGATTACGTTATCAGATAAAAGCGCCTAGCTCTAGGCGCTTTCCTTTCATTTATAGCTCCCCTTAAAAACAATACTTGCGCTTATAAGCAAACATGCTTACATTTACTGTAACCCGTCATTCCGCACCTAATTTTCGATTTAAAAAACTTGACGGCGATCGGTCATTCTGATCTATTACTCTCTTTTGCAGGTAATTCATCATGGCCGCTCCCGCTATCTCTATCCGTAACCTCGACCACCTTGGTTTGGTCGCTGCACTTTGCCAAGAACTCGGCATTGCTCGCATGATTGATGCGGTGCTACCCAAAACGCCGCCCTACAAAGTCTCACATGGTGAAGCGTTGGTGGCGATGATACTGAACGGTCTTGGCTTTCATAGTTCGACCTTGCACATGTTCCCGCAATTCTTTGCCAACAAGCCTGTAGAACGCCTGATTGGCCCGGGGATCTGTGCCGATGACCTCAATGATGATGTGCTCGGCCGCTGCCTTGATGCCCTCTTTGAGGCCGATGTCAGCACGCTTTATCAGGTGATGGCGGAGCAGGTCGTTGAACGATTGGGGCTCAAAAGTACTGCAGTACACCTCGATATCACCAGCTTCCACGTCGATGGCGCCTATGACCAAGCCGATGGCGAGCAGCTCGGTAAGTTGCAATTGGTACGGGGCTATAGCCGCGACCATCGGCCAGAGCTAAACCAGGTTATCCTGGAGCTTATCTGTGAAAATCAGGCCGGCCTGCCCATCTACATGCAAGCCTTGAGTGGTAATATTAATGATACCAAGGCCTTTGCCCAGACGGTACGGCGCCACTTGAGCAGTCTCAAGGCCGCGCAGGAGAGTCGTTATCTGGTCGGCGATGCGGCGCTGTATTGCGCCGACACCTTGCAACTACTGGCACAACAGCAACAGTTGTTCGTGACTCGTGTGCCTGTCACCCTCAATGAAGCCAAGCGAGCCGTGGCAACCATTGGCACCCAGTCGCTGGTTGCGCTGGGCAATGGCTATCATGGCTGTTGGCAAAGCGCCAATTATGCCGACGTCGCGCAGCGTTGGTTGCTGGTGCGCAGCGAACAGGCCAGCCACCGTGAGCAGCAAACATTAGCCAAAAACCTACTGAAAGACAGCACGCGTGAACTGAAAGCCTTCAACAAATTATGTGCCCAGCGTTTTGCCTGCGAGACCGATGCGCAGGCTGAATTAGCCCGTTTTGCTGTCAGCTTAAATCTGCTGCAACTAGAAGCAGAAGTCGTGAGTGAACCTATCTATGCAGGGCGCGGAAGGCCCCAAAAGGGTGAAATGCCGGTGAACTACCAATTTCACATCAAGGGGTTAGCCGCAAGTAGCTTGGCGCGGGTGGCTGAGGCGCGCAACCAGACAGGGGTGTTCATCCTCGCGACCAATGATCACAGTGAAACGCTCACCATGGCTGAGCTGTTGGCTACCTATAAAGCCCAGCAGAATGTCGAGCGTGGTTTTAGGTTTCTGAAAAGTCCCGAATTTTTAACCTCCTCGTTATATCTTAAAAAACCGGAACGTATCGAAGCGTTGCTGATGGTGATGACCTGTAGCCTGATGATTTATGCGGCGCTGGAGCACCGGATCCGGCAGGGCTTAGTAGAGCAGAACCGGAGTGTGGCGGACATGAAAAAGAAACCCACGCAAAAACCGACTGCGCGGTGGATTTTTTTACGCTTTGGCGGGGTGCACGAGTACCAGTTGGGAGAGGCGCCACCTCAAGTCACAGGACTCACAGTGGACCAGCAGATCATTCTCGACGTGTTAGGCGAACGGTATCGGCAAATTTATTCCTAAATCAGGTGCGGAAAGTCGGGTAACGATCACCAACAAAGCATCATTCATGCTAAAAGCATCGATAGCACTAAAAAAAGCCAATAGACTTAGAGAAAAGTCCGATGAACTTATCAAACCTATAAGCAAAGCACTCAGTGATATACTGGAAGATGATAGCGCCCATGTTACATTTCAACCGGGGGATGGATGGTGTGTTTGTTATACGCATGATGAGTTTACGCATAACGCCCTTATTTCTAGTTCGTTTATAGATCAGCTTTTAGTGATGAATAGAAATGAGCTTTTAATTGCTTTGGAAAAGCTAGGGATCTAACCCCAACTAATCAATGGAAAGCAGATATATGAAGAAATTTTTATCAGATTCGCTTTTAATGTCACTCGGCGCAGTGATCTGGATGTTCATTGCTGCGAAAGGTGAACTACCTACATTAAGTTTTGAAACGCTCTTGCAACTGCTGTTTGCTGTGGGGTTAGGATTCCTAATCCGCTCCATGGTTGGCAAACTCCACCGTCATAGATCAATGAAAGAATCAAAGAACTAATATCTAACCAGATAAAACTAATAGAATCACTCAAGGGTCAATAACCATTCAGCACGCCCCCCAAAAAAAAGCGCCGTTTAGGCGCTTTCCTTTCACTAACGCTTAACCTTCCTCGCCCTCGATACCAAACCATCCTTATTAATCGATAACAACTCACCGACTTTGAATTGCTTCAACGTGCTAACAGGTA
>NZ_NAJR01000021.1:0-56151 GCF_002196695.1 Shewanella sp. Shew256
GTAATAATTTTTTAAGGATCGCCTCTTTACGTTCTGGTGAATACCGAGCCATTTTGTTCTCTTTTGCCGCACCCTGTCTTTAAAAATAATGATTATTTAGGGGTGACAACAATCCTGACACAGGGGGGTAGCCTTAAGTTGCGTTAGTTCTTGTGAGTTTGCAGATGTGATAACTATTGCTTTTACCCGTGCGTTGCTGGGCACTAGCTGTGATTTATCGAACAGTGCTGATTTATAATAAACGTGCTTATTCCCCTGGTTTCTTTTCTCCAAAAATCCCACATTGACCAGCTTTGCACAAGCACGACGCACCAGCTGATCTATATCTTTTGGCGATACTGAAGAATTTGCCTCTATTATCAAGTTTTTTATCTGAGTAATAGTGAATTTTTCAAGCTCTACGGCAATGATAATACTAAACAAAATTTCATTTATACGGATTAATTTTATAGCCACGGTTTTTACCAATAGTTTTTAATTTCAATGCTTAACGAGCCACTCCATGACATTTTGTTACGCTTAAATCAACAGAGTCTTCATTGATAGGTAACTTGATATTACTTAGCTCAGATTAAATCTTGACAACAAGCCCTAAAAAGCTGTGGTAGAGGAATAAAGTCTCATACTAAGTAATAAAGATTCATACTGAGTATTAAAGTATCATACTAGAGTGGCGGCGCTCACATAGGTACGCTGCCATTTCTAAATCCCTTATGCCCCAAACCGATTTAACTATAAGCAACTTCATCTGCAAACAAGACTAGAGTTTGCAATACTTGAATTAATCTGAAAGGAAAACTGAACTGTTCTATGCCCTATAAAGTTGTGTGCTTCATAAAGCATAAAAACGTCATGCATAGGCTGGCGTTAGGATTTTATGGACGCACTCGCTTCGTATAAATGATAGCGGCGACATACTTAATTCTCGTGGTACTCATCTTGTTTTAGACGCTTGAGGATGCAACAGTCGCTAACATGGTGGTTATCGCAGGATACTAAGGATGAAAGTGAAGCCTCTAGCTTGGCCAGCTCCCGCTGAGTTTGGCGAATTCGTTCGAGTTGCTCCGCAATGATCTCATCGACTACTGCGCAAGAGTTGTGAAGATGCTGCTGGACTTCTACCAGACGACGAATGTCGCTCAGGGCAATATTCAACGCTCTGCAGCGGCGGATAAAAATGAGGGTATCCACATCCTGCGGGGCGTAGTACCGGTAACCATTGGCCATTCGCTTTGGGGGAGGCAACAATCCTTCATGCTCATAGAAACGGATCGTTTTTACAGGAACCTGTGAGGCGGATGCCAGTTCGCTGATTTTCATCTTGACCTTCCAGTAACTGTAAGCTTTAGCCTTGCATCATACCACTTACTAATTATTAAACGCTATAGGACATACCTATGCCTCACTTATCGCCCTTAGCCTTGCTGTTATTATCCTTGGTCGCCACTTCATCCTATGGCGCTCCGGTCAATGAAAAAGACAAACACGCCGCAGAGCTGGTCAGCCAGCATGAACATGAAGCCTCCCATGAACAAGATAGCCATGATGACAAACATACCGATGAACACGGTGACGATCATGACGAGGGAATGGAACGAATTTTGGTTCAGTCCACTCGTTTAGGACGGATAGTTGATGATCAGCCCATGAGGGTTGAAGTGGTCACTCACGAGGAAATCGAAGAAAAGGCGGCTATGCGGCCAGGAAACATTTCCATGATGTTAGCAGAAACGGGTGGGGTACGAGTGCAAACCACTTCACCCGCCCTCGGTAGCGCGAATGTGCGTTTGCAGGGAATGGATGGCCGCTACACTCAATTGCTGGCAGATGGTCTGCCGCTATACGGCAATCAAGCATCATCTCTCGGTTTACTGCAAATTCCGCCTACGGATCTGGGACAGGTAGAGGTTATAAAGGGCTCGGCTTCATCCCTCTATGGTGGCTCGGCTTTAGGCGGGGTTATTAATTTGGTCTCTAGACGACCGGGCGATGAATTTGCTGGCGAGGCACTCCTTAACCTGACCTCTAAAAATGGCCAAGATTTTACGGGTTACGCCGAATCTCCCCTCAGCGACAATCTCAAGGGATCTATTACAGCAGGTGCCCATTATCAAACTATCGAAGACATAGATGCCGATGGCTGGGCCGATCTGCCGGAATACGAACGTTACACCCTGAGACCAAGGCTATTTCATGAAGGTGACAATGGCGATAACCTCTATGTGACTGCTGGCTACATGACTGAAAATCGTCGTGGCGGAACGCTAAATGGGCACACAGTGGCCGATGGTAATCCCTTTGTCGAGACTCAGAACTCAGAGCGGATGGATGCTGGTCTTGTCTATCATAGACCCGTTGCTGATACCTTGACCTTTAGTACCCGCGCCTCCGCCATGGTGCAGGAACATTTCCACGGCTATGGGGTTGATAACGACAACGATAAGCACGGCAATTATTTGCTAGAGACCAGCCTGTCTGGCTATCGCGACAATCTAGATTGGGTGATTGGTGCGGCGTATCAATCAGATACGTTTGAATCGGACAACTATTCCGACTTTGACTATTCTTTCGATGTGCCGGGGCTTTTTGCAATGGTGGACTACAGCTTGATGGAGGATTTGATCGCCTCTGTCAGCGCCCGTATGGATCACCATAGTCAATATGGTACCGAGTTTAGCCCCCGATTCTCGCTCTTGTACCGTGCCGATGGTTTCACAGTACGCGGCTCCTATGGTCAAGGCTATTACGCACCAACCCCATTTGTGGAAGAAATCGAAGCCGCAGGCTTGTCGCGACTTGAGCCTCTTGGGGAGCTCAAGGCAGAAACGGCTCGAACGGCCTCAGTCGATTTTACCTACCGTTTCGATGATTTAGAAACTAGCCTTACCCTGTTTGGTTCGAATATCCGTAATGTGACCGAGCTTGAGGCTTTTTCCTTGGAAAACAATGATACCTTCGACAGAGTCCGTCTAGTCAATGCTGAGGGAGAAAGCCAGATCCGCGGTTCAGAAATGCTGCTACGCTACTACCTGGGCGATCTCAAGCTGACAGCAAGTTACCTTTATCTGGATGCAACCGAGCCGGCTCAAGGTCGAACGTCTCGCCGCGAGATTGCATTGACGCCCAAACACTCCGCAGGATTCGTGGCGATGTGGGAGCAACACGGTAACTTTCGCGCGGGGTTCGAAGCCTATTACACTGGCATTCAACGTTTAAATGACAACCCTTATCTGACCGAGTCTGAACCCTACTGGCATCTTGGCCTGATGGGTGAAATGACCTTTGGCCGCTACAGTTGGTTTATCAATCTGGAGAATCTGCTAGACATTAAACAAAGCGATACTCATCCGCTGCTGTTGCCCGAAAGAGCTCCCGCTGGGCAGTGGACAACTGATATCTGGTCGCGTAACGATGGATTTATTGCCAATGCAGGAGTCAGGATTAAATTCGGTTAAACTCTTATACCTAGATTTGCTCTCACGGATACCGAGCAAAATTAGGGATTAACTTTTAACTCGAAGCATGGGCTTTATTTCTAAAATATCTGTTATTGATTAATATTTTTTGCCATGGTGGCATGCAGTGAATCTGTTCCGACAGCGGCATTCGTGCCGCTAACGGTTAGAGTTGTAGCTACACCTATTTTATTAAAAAGTTTGTGCTCCATTGTTTGTATCGAGCTGACGCAGACGTGTTGGGTCCTGTTCCAATCGATTGACCAAATTTTAATAGTGTTTAATCAGAAATTGCGAATGATAGGTAAAAAATGAGCTCGTGAATCACTCTAGGGTAGAGTGATTTCTGGATCAATCTCACCCAGTCAGGTTCACGCATAAAATTCCGGCATTTTACGCTGGCTTCGGGCTAATACGCTATTGCCCCATTCTTCGTTAGCAAAATGACCTCTAGCTAACTCCAACATCAAAACATTGACCCAATTTTAGTAATACTACAGAGCTCTTGCCTTATCAGTTCTCCAACCGCAATTACGTTAACCAATAAGAAAATGTGGTGCGAGTATCAGTCTGAACGCTGTCAATCAAACTCAATAATGAGCTAGACGTGAGCGTAAAATAATGAGAAATATGAAACAATATTAAGTGATTAGCTTCAGCGGTATAAAAACCGCTACCGCAAAAAAGCAAATTCCTATAGCATCATTTATACCAATTGACATGGATGTGGCAATGGCCAAGTCCAACAAGCGATTTATGCCCTGCAAACAGCGCAGCGCATAAATACTAAGACGTTAGGCCTTTTGTATCCACATAGAATAAGGGAGGCATGTAATTGGGTAGTATTCAAAAAGCAATATCAAGAACAGCAACAGCACAAGTATTCAGAGAAATGGGTGGCAGCGAAAGTAAGCAGCTTGATGCAATCAATCAGTTTAAACAAATGTCTGATAGGCAGTTGGATATGGTTGGATTATATGCTGGTATTACAAAAGAACATTTACCTATCTATAGAAAAATGGTGAGAGGAGAAAAAAATGCATTTGTTGATGGGTTGAATGCATTTACTGATACCTTGCAACCCGGCGATATCATTCTTGTTCTAGGAACTGCGGGAACATCAAAGGCGTTATTAAAAGCTCAGAAGCGTGTGTATTCGAAAGCAAGGTCCAGTCATGTAATAGTATCTCAAATGGATTTTATTTGTGTTGATGCTGTGCCTAAAATTGGAGTTTCACCAAGAGTTATCCCAGATTTATTGAATGGTGTAGAGGCCGATTGGCAGGTTATTCGTTGTAAAGAAGTGACTGATAAACATCATCAAAATATAATGAAGACATGTGCATATTACCTCGAGCAACCTTACCTTATTTTTCCAAGTAAAAAACCAGCTAAAAAATATTCTTACTGCTCTGAGTTGGCCAGAAAAATCTACGTTGAATCAGGTGTGGAAAAATCCAGCATACCCCAAAATAGAATTATTAAGCCTTGCGATTTTGATCAACTCGCAGATGGCAGTCAGTGCTGGGAAGATGTTACCGCTAGTATTAAACCGTATATTGAATTTTGCGTTGCCCACGCTGATCTTTTAAGGTTTATAGCTAAAACGTATATCCAAGGTATCGATCTAAACCGTCAAAGGTTTAAAGAGCGCGCTGAGACGAAGAAGAATACTATTAAACGCATGAAAGCGGGAGAAATCTCGAAAGAAGAGGCTGATAGAATAATTAGTGCAATAAATACAACTGAGAGTTCGCTTAACTATAAGTTTTGGGATTATTCTCAAGCTAAGGCCTCACAAACAATTTAAGAGTGATTCCTCACGTTGAGTGTCGTGGTAGCGTGGCTCACACCTTAATTGGGCATTACCCATAGAAATTTTAATTCGAAACTTACTAATTCGAGCTAAAAGTTTAACTTAGAAATGTCCCAAAGTGAGCTTGTGAGTCAGTCTCTCACAGACAGATTCACGCATAAAGCCCAGAGATCTCGTGTTCGTTGTGTGCTGACATGCTTCTGAACGCCTAAGCTAGTTAGAAGTCAGATATGAGTCAAAATCTGACTATTTATGCAGTTCTGTATGCATAATCGAAGTCTATCGATAAAATCGAGCAATTCGCTTCGAAAACAGCTTAAATCTGCTCGAAAACACACGGTTTCTGCATGTTAAGATTTATTAACATGCAGAAATGGTCTTTTAGAGTGAAAACTAATTATGCTTGTTGTGTCAACGTTGTTTGTTGATCCCTTTAAGGTTCTGACTTAAAAGGTAAAATTTACTAAATAAAAATTAAGAAAGAAATCATAGATATAAGCAAATCATTTTTATTCAATCAGTTCGCCGAACAGTTCCCTGACTTTGGCTTTGGCATCGAACAGCGCAACGCGGCCTTGTTCGGTGATCTCATACACCCGCCGATCCCGTCGACCGGTGCGCTTATGCCGTGAAGTGAGATACCCCTTCTTTTCCAATCTGTGCAGCATGGGGTATAGCGTCCCGGCACTCAGCTCGTAACCGTGGTGGCGTAGCTCTTCGATGATGCCGAGGCCGAAGATGGGTTCTTCGGCTGCGTGATGCAGGATGTGCAAACGGATCAACCCGCCGTAAAGGTCTTTGTCTGTCACGCTAGGAACCTCACAGGGTCAAGCTCAACAACCAGCCCGCAATACCACTGCCAACCACGACCAGCCATGGCGGCAGCTTCCAGAACATCAGGGCAACAAGTGCCACAAGGGCCAAGCCGAAGTCTTGCGGCGCATGAATCGCGCTCGTCCATACTGGTTGATAGAGTGCGGCCAGCAGCAGGCCAACCACGGCCGCATTGATGCCCAACAACGCCGCTTGCGTACGGGTGTTGCGGCGCAGACGTTCCCAGAACGGCAACGCACCCACGACCAGCAGGAAGGACGGCGCAAAGATCGCCAGCATGCAGACCAACCCACCCAACCAGCCGGAGGGGGCCTGGTTCATCGAAGCACCGAGAAACGCCGCGAAGGTGAACAGAGGGCCTGGGACGGCCTGCGCGGCACCGTAGCCTGCCAGAAATGCGTCGTTGCTGACCCAGCCAGAAGGCACCACTTCGGCTTGCAACAGCGGTAGCACGACGTGCCCGCCACCAAAGACCAGTGATCCGGCCCGGTAAAAGGCATCCACCATCGACAACGTCTGATTCGGGAACATGGCTGTCAACAACGGCAACCCCGTCAGCAGCGCAAAGAACAGCGTCAGCCAGATCAAGCCAACACGACGCCGCATGGCAATCGGTAACGGATCGTGCGCTGCGCCCAGCTGAGGTTTGAACAGCAATAGGCCAATGACCGCTGCAACGGCGATAACTCCCACCTGACCCCAAGCGGACGGCACCAGAAGCACAAAGCAGGTTGCCGCCGCCATGACGGTGATGCGCGGTGCGTCAGGACAGAGATTGCGAGCCATCCCCCATACGGCTTGCGCGACCACCGCCGCGGCCACCACCTTCAATCCGTGCAGTACGCCTGACGGCATCGCATCCCCGTAGCTGGCAATGCCCAGCGCAAACAGGATCAGCGCAATCGCTGAAGGCAGCGTGAAACCCGCCCACGCAGCCAACGCCCCGGTATAGCCGGATCGGGACAGCCCAATTGCGATGCCTACCTGACTGCTGGCCGGCCCCGGCAGGAATTGGCAAAGGGCGACCAAATCCGCATAGCTGCGCTCGGTCAGCCACTGCCGCCGCGTCACAAACTCATCGCGAAAGTAGCCCAAATGGGCAATCGGGCCTCCGAAAGAGGTCAGGCCCAATCGGAGAAAGATCAGAAAAACAGCCCATGGGCTGTGGTCAGTCTTCGTGGTATCGGTCATGGTCGCATCTTGATTTCTGGTTTCGTTAGACGATAATAATCGAATTTCGATAACGAAACACGATAAAGAAAGGTACGCATCATGGAGCTCGTTCTGATCGGCCTTGCGGCCCTGCTGACATCTGGGCTGACCTTGTTCTCAGGCTTCGGCTTGGGAACAATCCTGATGCCAGTTTTCGCCCTGTTCTTCCCATTACCATTAGCCATAGCGGCGACTGCTGTGGTGCATTTCACCAACAATCTCTTCAAGTTCGGGCTGATGGCACGGCAAGCCGATTGGCCTGTCGTGGTGAAATTCAGCGTGCCTGCGGCTATCACGGCTATTCTTGGTGCGGCATCCCTGACGTTGTTCGACCGACTGCCAGCCTTGTGGCACTACAGCTTTGCTGACGCGGCTTTTGAGATCACTCCTGTGAAGGCGGTTATCGGCGGTTTGATCGTGCTATTTGCACTGCTGGAACTATCCCCGCGTTTTCAAGCACTGGCCTTTCCTCCACGCTGGCTTTCCGTTGGTGGGGCGCTCTCGGGCTTCTTCGGAGGACTCTCAGGTAATCAGGGGGCATTGCGCTCGGCGTTTCTGTTGAAAGCCGGTTTATCTAAGGATGCGTTCGTAGCTACGGGGGTTGTCTCGGCGGTGATCGTAGATGCCGTGCGCCTAGTAGTGTATGGCACAGCAATGTTGGCAATTCAAACATCACAAATTGATGCTTTAACACTCCCCGTTAGTGTAGCTACAATTTGCGCTTTTCTTGGGACATTGCTTGGGAAACGCTGCTTAAAAAAAGTTACTCTCCCTATCATTCGGTTAATCGTAGCTATAGCAATGTTGGGTATTGGCTTAGGATTAATTTTGGGGTTATTGTAAACAATTTCACTACACTGGCACATTTATTTAACCAATGTTGAATAATTGTTTCTTTGTCACAGTTTTGCTCTTATGAATTTAGTAAATTCATGATATGAATGAAATTGTCATCTTTAATATTTATCTATTCTATGGCTTGGTATTTTTTACTATTGGCTGCGCCATAGTTTTTCGGAATCTGAAATTTAGCCAACTAGCCATTGCATCAGCCCTTCCTGCGTTGGCTGCTTTTGGCTTTATTCATAGCTTCCATGAGTGGTCTGAGCTTTATTTTTTACTTCAAAAAAATCACCTATCTGACGAATGGTCGTTAAATATTCAATTATTTAGAATAATTAAGCTATTGGTTTCATTTCTTGCTCTGATGTGGTTTGCATGGAAGATGCTTGAGATATTAGCTATATCTCAACGCTACTGGTTACGATGGTTAGTTCCTATTTTACTGGCTTTTTATTCTGTAGCCATTTTTACTAACTGGATTGTATTATCAATAGATGAATTCATATATTTTTCTACTTTGATAACTCGATGGGTATTTGGTTTACTTGGCGGAAGTCTTGCTGGTACAGCTTTAATTATTTACGCCAAAGAACTGAAAATAGCAGGACATCAAGGAGCACACTTTTTTTCATATACTGGCTTCGCTTTGATATGCTACGCGCTAGCCGCAGGATTACTCAATACAAAATGGGGTATTTGGGTTCCCGTAGTAAGGACTTGTTGTGGTGCAGGTATACTTATTTACCTATTCAAATCTTTAAAAATATTTGATATCGAATACCTTGAGCAAGTAAATCAACAGCAGAGGAGGATTATGCTGGGTGAAAAAATGAGAGCAATTGGAGAATTAACATCAGGTATTGCTCATGAAATCAAAACACCATTAAGTTATGCCACTCTGGGTTGCGACTTACTAGAGCAACAAATAAATAATAATGAAAATAATAAAAAGCAATTAGAACGTATTCGTTTGGGAATTAACAGGGCAAATCATATCAGTCAAGAAATACTTAATTTCTCTAGGGAACAAGTGGAGGACAAAATTTTTGACATGAGAGGTTCTATTAAGTCAGCATTACAATTATTGAGCTATAGACTTAAAGGCTATCATTTGGAACTATTTTTACCTCAGCCATTAATTGTAAAAGGTGATTCAATAAAAATAGAAGAAGTGTTTGTTAACCTGATCAATAATTCAATTGATGCAGCAGAAGAGAAAAATACAGAAAAAAGAATCTGTATCACTATGGAAAATCATTATGGCACCTTTATTCTCATGATAGAGGATTGGTCTGGCGGTATCGATAGCCATGAAATTCACAAAGCAATGAGTCCATTTTTTACTACAAAGGAATCAGGGAAAGGAACTGGATTAGGCTTAGCAATATGTCAGCAAATTGTCCAGCAGCATAATGGTGAAATCGGTATTAAAAATAGTGTTAATGGTCTAATCGTAAAAATAACCATTCCTGGAGTTACAATATGAAAATATCAATTTTATTAGCTGAAGATGATGCCGAGTTAAATTCTGCTATTTCAGATGTTTTAAATGCAGCTAATTTTGATGTGGTTTCGACAAATACTGCTGAATTAGCATTAGATCTAGCAGAAAATCGTCATTTTGATTTGGCATTATTCGATTTGGTTATGCCAGGCATTACAGGAATTGAAGCTATTACCGCAATAAGAAGAATGCAACCTTGTATAGGCGTAGTTATAACTTCAGCTTTTGCGACTATTGATACAGCTGTAGAGGCAATGAAATGTGGTGCGGATGACTTTTTAACGAAACCATTCAATATGCATACACTTATAACGATGCTAAGGAGAGTACATGCGCAACATCAGCAAAACCAATCAATTGAAATTCCAGATAACGATAAATTATTTTTAGCTTTAGCCAATCCTATCCGTCGAACCGTTTTACAACAGTTGTATATACATAAAAGGCTGAAATTTATGGATTTGTGCCGATTAACTGGTGTGGAAAATCACACGCAGTTTAACTTTCACCTTCGGCAATTAAAACAATCAGGTCTAGTCGAACAAAGTGGGAGCAAGCTCTACTTTTTAACAACAAATGGTCAACATATTGCTCTTTTTGCTCGAAAACCTTTTTGAGTAAAATCATTAAAAAACATATGTTTAAATTGTTTTTGTTAAATTTTTTTATCATAGTAACGATTTCTGTTAAATCCGCTAGACTAGAGAATTGATAGGTGAGCTTGGATACTGATGTTGAGATACTCATAAATGAGTATCCGTCAATAAAATTTATCGGAGCATAATGATGAAAACCAAAACCTATACTTATCGTTCAAGAGCCCCATTTCAAATTTTCTCTATTGAGAGTTCAGGTTAAATTGAAAATCTGCCAAAACTTCTATCTCAATACGGATAAGTTCTAATCGGCAAGTTTATAAGCTTAACCATCTTAATACGCTGTAATCATATTCAATTAAAATCGATTACGCGTCACTTTCACTGTAATATAATTACTAGTGTAGGGAGAACGTTTATGTTTAAAGGTTTTTTACGATACATCGCATGTATTTTTTTTCTTACAATATCAATTTCAGCTGAAGCCGAAGAAAATAAATATATAGGCGATAATCAATGTAAAATGTGTCATAACTCTGTTGCAAATAATTTTACGAATAATATTCATATAAAAGCACATGATAGTGCCTCCAGCACTGGAACGTGTGAGTCTTGTCATGGCCCTGGCGGAAACCATAAAAAATCAAAATCTAAAGAAGATATTCTAAATCCTGCAAAATTAGATAATCAACTGGCGTCAAAACAGTGCTTAAATTGTCATGAAAAGGACGCTCGTCATTGGAATGGAAGTTCCCATGATGCTATGGATGTATCTTGTGTTTCTTGTCATAACATTCATAGCAATAGTAATAAAAATCTACTCATAAAATCATCAATAGATGAAACTTGCTTAAGTTGTCATACAGAGCAAAGAGCTTTTACCTTAAAACGTTCTTCTCATCCCCTCAACGATCTCTCTAGAGCTGATGGGCAGGGCAATATGACCTGCGCAAGTTGTCATAATGCTCATGGCACTCAATCTGAGAGTTTAATTTCTGCAAATTCAGTCAATGATAAATGTTATGAATGCCATGAGGAAATGAAAGCACCTGTTTTATGGGAGCATTCACCCGTAAAAGAAAATTGCTTAAATTGCCATAATCCACATGGTTCTAATCATGAGAATTTACTAGTAGCGAAAGAACCTCGCCTTTGTCAACAATGCCATGAGCAGGGACGGCATCAGACACTTGCTGGTGATACGGATAGCTTTTTCATGACGAATCGTGGTTGCTCAAATTGCCATACTCAAGTACATGGCACTAACCATCCATCTGGCGTTAAGTTAAAAAGATAGATATCACTGAATTTAAGGATAATGTCATGAAAAGTTTATATTTTAAAACAGCATGCACAGTTTCGGTGTGTTGCACAATATTGGGTATGCAAATTGTCTATGCAGAAGATCTATTAGTTTCAGGAAATATGACTCCTGCACTAAATTATTTACATGTTAACGGAGATAAATCTGGTGTAGAAAAATATCGAGATTTGGATGGGGATTTAACTTTCGAAAATTTCTCATTATCAGGTGACAAAAATAATTTTTATTTCAATGTCAGCGGTAAGGATATTGCTCAGAAAGATCAGCAATTTTTGGCTAAAATGGGAGAATACGGCAAGTTTGCATTTTTACTCGACTGGACAGAAATTCCTAGAAACTCTCCGCAGGGCACATATCTTGGCACATTGACTCCTGGTGGATATTGGGCAATTGCTGATGCAACACAAGCAACCTTAGAAAGTAGCTTTACGCCCCTTAATCAACAACCAACAGATGCAGAACAAGACATACTTAAAAATTTTTTAGCTTCGGCTAATAAAGTTGATCTCCAAGTTCAGCGTAAGGAAGGCCGTATAGGTTTTACTTATAGTCCATTAAAAGATCTTGATCTTTATGCTGGATTTAGCCAAAAAACAAAAGAAGGTATGAGAGTCTTTTCAACTGGGGGATATAGTCGTGCTAAAAAGGGAGCGACAAGTCTAGGTGGGCTTGGGGAAAACTTCAGAGCATATGGGCTGGAAGTGCCTGGTTTAGTTGATCAAAAAACTCAAACGGTAGACCTGGGGCTAAAATATACGAAAGACCAGTGGTTTGCTGATGTAAACTATCGTTTTGTTACGTTTGATAATAAATCAGAAACCGTCACTTGGGATAGTCCTTTGATTCTTAATAGTCAAAATTTACCTGGTGGCTCTCCAATCAATCGTTTAGCCCAAACCCCTGATTTTCAGAGTAACAATTTAAGTTTTACAGGTGGAGTTACTGGATTACCACTTCGTAGTCGTTTTACTGCTACTTTCTCACGGGATATGGTAACTCAGGATGAAGATTTCATTCCTTATACAATCAATACGGGCATACTGGATACAGAAGGAAATATAGCTGCAACACGAGTTATGCCAGCTAACAGTTTAGATGGTGAGGCTGTGACGACCTTTGTTAATTTGGTGCTAAACTCCAATCCATTACCTAAAACATCACTGAATTTTCGTTATAAATTATATGATTATGACAATAATAGTGAACGTATTAATTGGGATGGATGGGTAGGTATTGGAGAAACGGTTTGGAAAGACTTTGACTATGTAAATCGAGTTCCAGAGTATAAAAAAACACAGTTTGGAATTGATGGAACTTATAGATTTACCCCTTCAGTAAAGCTTAAGGCTGAGCTATATCAGGTAGCATATGATCGTAACGATCATCGCTCCGCTGATAACAAAGAGGATATTGCGGCGGCCACATTACAAATATCCGCTACTGATTGGTCATTATTGCGTTTTGGATATCGTTATCAAGATAGAAAAATTGACGGTGAATATAATTCAGAAATTGAATTATCGCATGCAAGAGAAGAAACCCATATGTTTGACATGTCTGATAGACAACGGCAATCATTTAATGCCTACTTGGGGTTAGACCCAAGATCAGATATTAATATCGGTTTATCTCTAGCTTATACAGATGATGACTATGAAAAAGAAGGTATTTATGGTCTACAAACTGCTAACGCTTTACTACTAGGGGTAGATATTGGGTACATAATTTCTGAGTCAACACAATTGTCAGCTTATTACAGCAAAGATATTAATGATTCTAATCAATTAAATCGCTCGAAATCTGATGCTGTAGGTGATGGCTCATTTGGTGTACCTGAAAATGATTGGGCTACTGACTTACAAGATGCTACGGATGGTATTGGATTTACACTCGACTCGGTGATTATTCGCGATAAATTGGATATGTCATTAGGGTTGAATTATTCATCAGGTCGAGGTTCTATAGATACTAGCAACCCTAATTATGTTGTTGGTGTCACAACAAGTGGAGCTACAGCACAAATTTTGCCTGAAGTAAAAACGGATATTCTTGAGTTTAAAGCTCAGTTTAATTACAAGTGGACGGAAAAGTTAACTACAGGGTTACGATATTACTATAGTAAATTTGATCTTAGTGATTTTGCTTTAGATAATATGTCAACATACTTAGGTAACCAAAGTGATATTCAAGGTAATTCTCTAAGTCACTTTATTTTTATGGACTCAGTAAATGATGATTATGAATCTCACTTTATAGGGGTAACTTTAGGTTATAACTTCTAAGTCTTGAATGTTCAGGCTAGCGCAGAAGTGTCCAGTCTTTCGAATGGACACTTTTATTTTTTGTCAAATAAAAGTGTTACATCTGTAAATTTACAGCTTATGCTTGATTCAGCGTTTATGTGATGGGCACACATATTTTCTAGTTTTTGAATCGCCACTATTTCACTAGACAACTTTTAGCCTCATTAAAATACTGACGTTCATACTCTAACCGTGATAAGCCATGATTGGAACTATGCTGCCGTTTAGGGTTATAAAACATTAAAAATATCACTTTTAGCCGCTTCTCTTGTCGGATAGATCTTCCGTTTAATCCGCTCACGTTTTAACTGCTGAAAGAAGCTCTCTGCCACAATATTATCATGGCAATTATCGCGTTGACTCATGCTACCTTCCAATCCATGTGCGGTCAGAAATTCACCCCAGTCATGGCTAGTATATTTGCTTCCCTGATCTAAATGGACTAACACTTTACCTGTAGGCTTACGACGCCACACAGCCATTAAAAGCGCGTCTAATGCCAATTCTTTGGTTATTCTGCTGCCCATCGACCACCAAATAATACGATGAGAAAATAAGTCCATCACTGATCTGATACTTTGCTAAACTGTACTAGCTCAGACTTTACCCGAAAGGTAGATTGGGATTCGAATCCCCACCCAACCATCATTTCTTGTGATTATCATTCCTGCGCCGACATCTACTTCACAATTTGCAGTACTAGAACCCAACTACGCGCCGCAAGCTTGCTCTGTCGAGCCAGTGAGTAAGGCGTTTAACCATAGAAATTCTTATGCGAAATACACCTGAAACAGCCGGCGTACTGACACGCTTTTGTCCCGAAGTGAGCTACAACGAGTATGATACTTTAATCCTCAGTTGTAGTTTGATTCGGACTTGGTGGGAGCAATTAGTATGAATCTTTATTTTGGGACATGTTTAGTCTTAAACGGTTCGAGCAGGGTTGCTTGACTGCATAGTATGAAACTTTATTCCTCTCCTACAAAAGCTAAGGATTCCTTAGTATACCTTAAGTCAAAAAACTAAGACAATCTGAGTTATCAAAGGACAAATTATGTTGAAGCTGTGGCCGATAAAATTATCAATCCATTACCTCTCAGGCTCAAACAAGCTCGCATTGCTAAGGGGATTAGTCAAAAACAGCTGGGTATCCAGCTAGGTATGGAAGTGGGCACTGCGAGTGCGCGTATGAATCAGTACGAAAAAGGCAAGCATACACCTGACTACCAGACTTTAAAGGCTATCGCTGATGAATTAGGTGTGCCAGTCGCTTACTTTTTTTGTGAGTCGGAAAGCACGGCTAAATTGCTATGTTTACTTGAAAAAATGACAGAAGAAGAAAAGTCCAATTTGATAGAGCAAATCACAAAATCATAAAATAGTTGTGGTGATTTTTAGCTAGATTTGAATCTGTCCGTTTCTGGAGATAGCTCATCGTACTTCCGTTATTAGTGGGAGGTTATCGAAGTTGCGTAGGGCTGCCGTAACCGTGCTTCTATGCTGTTAAGCTAATTCTGTTAAGTAGCAAGTCAAGTAGGAAAAGGAAAATACCATATCTCAGTCGAAAGTTCTTAGCTGAGCTGATGTAGCTTTAAGTTTTCCCAAATAGAAAGATAGTAAGTACTGCCAAGGTGGTTAATTGTGAAAAATAAAGTTAAAGGCATTTCATTTCAGGGTAACCGCATGAACGTTTTTCGCTCAATGCAAGAGTGTATTTAAAGCAGTAACGGTTCAATATTTAAGCGTGTCGAGATTCGTTTTTTCGTAGTTGAAGAACGAGTTGATCCAATTGCTCAAAAGTTGCACATACGTGCGGTCGCCCTGCATTTCATTTGCAGCAGTTAAAGCTGCGGCATTCAAGGACCCAGTTGTTCTCGAAGCTTACTTGCTTGAAAAAGCCTCAGAATCAAATCGGATTGATATTGAATTGTTCATGACTAAGCTCAAGGTGGTTTTAAGTGATCTTCCTCAGAAGGATATTGAGGTGTGTGATTTGGCCAATGAGTTAGGAATTGTTTTGGCCTCAGTATTGGGTAATGAAAAACATACCGAAAAAGAGTGTCTTAAGGGGATTAGACATGGCTTTTCACTGACTAGAACGACATAATTTTTAGTCTACATATATGCTCATCAATATTAGCTCATCACTGTTGCATGTTTGGATCTTTCTGGTTTGTGCTTCAGACACGGATATTTACATTGTTCTTGAGTTTTTATTAGTAGTTTCCGTTTCGCTAATCTACGGTTATAACTCATTCTATGTGGTGGTTATACGCCTATTTTCCTTCTTCTTAATGCAAAGTTCCTCTTGTGGAGGCCGCTGGTAAATTTGCAACACAAAATGATTACCGCGCTACTCTCTTCAAAATAGAATGTAGGCTAGATTCACTTGCTTGCAACATTTTATAGTGTTATCAATAAACTAACTCTAAAATTTCAGTGAAATCGCATTATGAATGAGTCTCGTCTACAAACACTGTTTACCGTATTGCCAGTCATTTCTGCGGCATTGTATTTTATGGGAATTACGTATCATCAGAGTTATCTCGCGGTGTTTGGCCTTGATGATTCACAGTTCCCACTCGCATCAGATAAATCTCTAGTGTCTGGATTCCTTGCTTTGATGATATTTAGTTTCAAGCCAATGCTGTACGCGATAATAGCTGTTTGCACATTGGTTTTTACGGTGATTGTTACAGCAGTACTCTCTTCTTATCCAAAGGTTAAACATTGGCAATCTATTATTCTTGCCCGATTAGCTTCGTTAAAACTAAAAAATAGCCCTTCAGAAGCTATGCACAATCTCGTAGATAAGAGCACAATCATTTATGGATACAGTGTTGGTATCTTTTTATTGGTGCTTTCTTTTGTGTTAGTTACTGTTCTATCTGGAAAAATTGGCAAAGAACAGGCCGTTAAAGAAATAGGCCTGTTCAACGATAAGGTTGGGGCGTATGCCATGCTTCATTCAAAGTTGCTCCCAACCCCCATACGTGTGAAGCAGATCATCTGTAGTCCAATTCATTGTGCCTTTTGGCTTGGTAATGAGACCTTGGTTATTCGGCATGATAGTGTTGAGCGTGCTCTAATGTATAACCCCGCAATACAGGGGATGCAAAAAGAGAATTAATGGTGCGCGTTTTAATCGCCTCATGAGCTAAATGCGTATTAAATGTTAAGCCATATAGGAGAATGCGTATGTCGAAGAAGCCTTCTGGTATTTTTAACGAAACAAACTTCGTTTTCGGCTCAAAAAGTGATTTCAAGGACGCATATCCTGAAATTCAGGAGATGTTTATTCATGTTACAGAGTTAGAGAGCCTAATCTGGATGAAGGAACAGGTGACACATCATCTCACACTAGAGCGCCCCGGCGGTGAATACATTGATTGCACCAATCCATCATGTGAAGGTGGAGGTTTTTCAATGGGTAATATTTTACGTGAAGCGATAAGCGGCAAGAAAGAAAAAATAGAGAAAAATATATCCTGTCATGGTGCTGAAACATCAGGAAGACGGTGTATGCATGCTTTTAAAGTCAGTGGTTCTGTCAAGTACAAAGCTTAATAAAGCGCAACTATTCGTAATTCTTTTGTCGTCGTAATTCTTCGGTGTTATAGCGAGTTAAGGATGAAGAAAGATTTAAAACACGTATTCGTGCATCAGTTTCGGTGAAAATCTATGGCGGCCCTTTACCTTCACGATTAGGACTGAAGCAAAAGAATTCAATCTAGGGAGAGGATACCGTGCCGTATTTTCGTGACAACGCAAGTCTGTTGAGCCTCGTTCAGCAGCGGCAAGAGCCCAACGCGGGTTTCAGAACAGGCCAGTTAGGTGCTCTGCATGCCGTCTTGGCGCATTTTTCCGTGCAGGACGATCCGGCGTTGATCTGCCTGCCCACTGGATATGGCAAGACTTCATTGATGATGGCGTTGCCTTATTTGCTACGGGCAGACCGTGTCCTAATCGTTGAGCCTTCCGATGCGCTGAGGAAGCAAGTATTCTCACACCTTTCTGAAATGTCGACGCTTCGGCGTATCGGCGCACTTCCTGCTGACAGCCCCTTGCCGACTGTTTACTTGCATGTTGGTCGAATAGGCTCAGTTGATGAATGGCGGTTGTTGGAGCGCTATGATGTCATCGTCTCGACGCCAGCAAGCTCATCTCCCACTCTCGAACCAGCTTTTCCTGCAGATATGTTCGACCTTGTGATCTTCGATGAAGCGCACCATGCGCCTGCTCACTCATGGATCGGGTACCTCCAACACCTAACGGCAGCCAAGTTCGTATTCTTAACCGCAACGCCTTTTAGACGGGATAACTTGATTATCCCTGGCAAGATTGTCTATCGCTACCCGGTTACGAGGGCCATTGATGAGGGAGCGTTCGATCCTGTGACTTTTCGAGTGGCGCCTGTTGGAGACGAGCTGAACGAGGAAGAGATCGATCGTGCGATCGCACGAGTCGCTGTTGAACAGTTCAATGAAGACAAAGCAACCGGGTTCGACCATCGGTTATTTGTTAGGGCTTCCAGCATCCTTGCGGCTAAAAGTCTTGTGCCACTGTACCAAGAACTGGGCCTAGCCGTAGAGGCGATCAACAGCCGGCTTACGAAAAGACGACAGGACCAGATCGAGGCTAAGCTCAGGTCGGGCGAGCTGGAAGGAATCATTTGCGTTGACATGTTCGGCGAAGGATACGATTTCCCGAAGCTCAAGATCGCGGCCCTTCACGCCCCTCATAAGTCTTTAGTACCTACCATCCAGTTCATCGGTCGCTTCGCGCGCATAGATGAGACGACAGGACGCCCCACCCTCATCGCGCCGCTCTCTAGGATTGAGGAGGCCACCTCGTCCTTGCTTAGAGAAGGGGTGAATCTTGGCCAGATGATTGATGACGTAGCACATGCTCAGATCCAGGCCAATCTCGACGATCAGGCCTTCATGGACAGGCTACCTGTTCGCCAGCAGGCTGAGTCAGACTATGATGCGGTGACGCCTTTGTCGCTCAAACTTTATGCCCACGTTCGAGGGTTTCATTGTGACGAGGCCCCAGAGTTCTTGCGACTTGACTCTAACATAGGCCGTAATCTCCGAATCGTGAAGAGATGGGCAACGGAAGCTGGTGATATTTCTTTGGTGCTTACTGCTGACGAAACTCCGCCGAAGTGGATGGACTCGGACGCGCTAATGGACATACGACATGACGCGTTTCTGTTGATGTATTTTCCAGACTCTCGGATGTGCTTCATCGGATCAACGCGTAGGACAGAGAAGCTTTATCTCTCCATTATGGATAAGGTTTGCACTGGTGACACCCGGCCACTGAGCTACGAGGAGACAAGTCGGGCGAGGGCGGGGCTCGATGATGTTCGGTTCTACAACTTAGGCCTAAAAAGTTATGCCCTCAACTCCCGTGGTGAGACTTATCGCACGCTGACAGGTCCTCAAGCTGAACGAGTGGTTGATGTCGGTGACAGCAGGGCATACTCCCAAGGACACTTCTTTGGCAGCGGCATGAGCGGCAACAACAGGGAAACCATAGGCGCTAGCAGCAGCTCACGTATTTGGAGCAACCAGACGCTGTCCATTCCGGACTTCGTCGAATGGGTTGAAACGCTAAACGGCCGCATATCCGGCAATGCGGCTATCACTCAGACCAACCTGGACCTTGTCAGGGTCGCGACTCGGCTCGAACGCTTGCCGGATCAAGTCATCGCCGCTAACTGGCCGCAGGAAGGATTCAAAACAAACCCCCGGCTGCGCTATCGGGGTGAGCCTCAATGCCAGCAGTGCTTTTCACGGCTGGTAGAGTGGGAACTGCAGGGATTCCATACTGACCCTGATGCTGGGTGTATGACATTTTCGGTAGCGCATCTCGATGGTATTGTCGATATGTGCTATCGCCTTGGAGCTAGGCGGATGATCACTGTCGAGCTTCCCCAGGTCATGCTGGACGTCGAGTCAGCACATGATCAGTGGATGCCCCTCGCTGACTGGCTTTCAGAGTACAGTCCAACGTTTTACGCAGCGGACAAATCCTCGTTTGAAGGCGTGAATAAAATGGCACCGCCATTAGTTCAGGCGCTATCGCTGGCTCCAGGTGATACGCGCTCGATCGATTGGACAGGGTGTGAAATTGAACTCGAGTTTCTGCCTAACGATAACAGCCAGCGAACCCGAGAGCGGCGCGCCGCTCTCAACGGTTTAGCTACTGTTCAGGAGCACTTAGAGCAGCACCTCCTGACATTGCCTGATGTTAAAGCAATTTTTTACGACCACAGGACTGGCGAGGCTGCTGATTACATCTGTATCACCCGTAACGACCGTGATGAAGTCAGCGTCGACTTCTATCACTGCAAGGGTGCGGGGGGGGCAGCTAATGAAGGCCGGGTAGGGGATGTGTACGAAGTCGCTGGCCAACTGGTCAAGTGCGCTTACTACTGCGAGGTCTCTACATTGATTGGCCACATGAGGGCCCGGATGAATCCCGTGAGGCATGCCTCGCCTTCGTATTTTGTCACCGGGACGCTAGCGGAGGTTGAGGCGCTTCTCACCGCTACCTTGCCGACGAAGCTGAGCTTCTGTGTTATTGGGGTTCAGCCCGGTATTCGTCGGACTATGGTGAATGAGCGCCTGAGTGATCTCATGGCGTTTTGTATTGGTTATGCGAGGGGGGGAGGTACAGCTAAAGCCTACTGGCTCGTCAGTGAGTAGTCGCCAGGGCTGGTGCGAATTGCGACGCAATCCTGCTGTAATAGATGTATGGCGACAGGCTGATTTCAAGCAATATACGTCTGCTCAATTGTACGATAGAGCTGACCAAAGTTATCTGTGAGGCCGCACCATACTATTTCGTGAAGGTGTACGCTATTACAAGATAGGCGTAGATTTGATTGGTGTAGCGAGCAAGAAACATCGCCAATTAGACTTATTCAATCCACCAACTGTAAAGCCAGCGTTAATGCTTACACTCGATCACATTAACTGACGCTATGGTAGTGATACCTTGTTTATCGTGGCTCAAGGCATAGAGCAAAATGGGCAATGTGGAGAGATTTGTTGACGCCTCAATATACGGCTTAGTGGCGAAGTGTGCCGTGCATAAAGTGCTAATGAGGTTATGCCCCAAAGTTAGAGAACAATCGACCAGTCATCTCTAGACACTTAGTTGATATACAATTGAGTGATCCGAGGAGAGCCAAACTAGAAGGGAAGTATTTTTCTTAACTATCTGATTTGTATTCATATCTTAATTATGCTACAGGAAGTTTTGAATTGAAGATACTAAGCTATATAATATTGTGTCTTTGGTTTTGGTGGGTTTTGCTATGTACTTGAATGACGCCGATATTAGGCCAAGTTTGATTGATTTCTTAAGTTCTAAATCAAAAAAGCCAAGATGTATTTTGCAAGAGCTACATGTGCATCGTGGCAATGCTATTGCGGATGTTGTCACTATTCATTCGGAAGCTCATTGTTACGAAATTAAAGGTGATAAAGATAAGATTGATCGCTTGACTAGGCAGGGGGATTACTACAACAAAGTATTTAGTAAAATTACCCTCGTCACGACAGAACGTAAACTAAAAGAAGCATTAGAAAAGATCCCTACATTCTGGGGGATTGTCGTTTCACATGAGGTTAGAGGTACAATTAAGTTTAAACATGTACGAAAAACTAGTACTAATCCTTTTTTTGACAAAGAACTCGCATTAGCAACTCTGTGGAAGAGTGAGCTAACAAACGTAAATGAAGAACTAAATCTGGACATACCTGAAAAAATAAACAAGCGAGATTTTGCTTTAGAGCTTTCGGAACGGATGAATAAGATTCAAACAAATCGATGGATTGCAGAATCACTTGTTTCTCGGTTGGCTTAAAGGGGCTAGGCGTGTTTTCATTTTATAGCAAAGGGGAAGAAATGCCCCTTTGCTATACGTTACGCAGGGTAATCATTAATCATATATGTCATATGAGCATTTATCAGATACTTTCCTATCGAATGAGGTAATGCGTCAGTTCCAACACTTCGAGATTTCTCTTCTAAATACTTATCACCAACAGAGTAATTTTTCTTGCGGAAGAAGGCGTAAGTGACAAGTTTTTTACACATGTCGTCATATTGCTTTGCCCCTCTAGGATGAGTTTCTATAGCGCCACCACGAAGAAAATGATATTTGTCATTGTAGGAATATATGATTTTAGGAGTCATCACTTTCCTCAAAGCACTTTTAGGTATGTTCACATCGGAATAATTTGGTGAAATAACAGTGTAGTCACCAAATCCCAATTCCAAAGAAATTTTTTGACCTACTAGATCAAACACTTTGCATTCGACTCTAGACAGGGTTTCTTCTGTGGAAACAGAAAGTATCTCTGCAATTGATGCGTGAATTGAAGAACCAGTTATTACAATCTTATCAAAGCTGTGATGCTGTGTTATCGACGTAATAAACATAATCAGCCTGTTAGATAGTTCAACAGGATCTGATTTTATACAGAGTCTACAATCTAGAATTAAATGAAGCTTATCGAAATTTCCTATCATATCAGATATCAAGTCTGAAATTTCATCTTCAATAAGAGTGTAACTCACGAAGTCATCTTGATTTAAGCGGATCGCTACAGTGTCACTGATAACTAATGAGCTGAGCACTGAGTTATTTCGAGTAACCGTACGATCAAGCCCGACAACCGGGATGAAATCGATCTTCTGGAAGGTATCGATTAGAAAATCATAAACGATAGACCCTTGTATCCGGATTGAATCGTCAATGTCGTAGTCATCTATATAAAAGCCATTAGCGTTTTTAAAATTAAGCTCGTACTTTCGTGCACCTTTTGTTATGGTATTTTCGAGGTCATCTGCAGTGATATCATTCTTTGTAGCTAAATCAAAGAATGGTGTTATAGAGCGGAGTTCTGAGTCTTTAAGTGCTTTCAATGCACCAATTTCAGCGACTTTAAACTTCAAGAACGGTGTATAATTATTCACTGAATAATATCTCCCTCGTATCGATACCATTAGTTAACGAGCTTAGTTTTCTATAGTCATTGATTTCATGCTGAATGCGTCCAGCAACAATCGCTGGATGTACGTTGTTTTTTTCAGCAAATCTGATAACAGATTCTGCCTTGAGATCTCGTCGAGCTGCACATGTTCTCCAAATGTTTCGTGGAATGAGAGAATCAAGAGCAAGTTTGTCTGCTTCTAACTCTGTTAATTCCTCACTTTTTGAATCTAAATCATCAATGATGTAACTATCTAGTTGATCGTAATGTAAAGCTATATGAGAGAGTTCATGCATTAGAGTGAACCAAAAGTTATCTAAGCGATTATGACGTAAGCTTATTGCGATAACCGGATTACCGCTATCTAACTTAAATACTGCACCATCTAACTTTAAACCTGCAACCGACGGTTCAACAATCAAAATAATTCCTTTTTCAGATAAATCTTTTTCTAAATTTCTAATATAGCTTGGATCAGCATTACCTCTGGCAATGCTTTTTAGATCAGCCTTAGATAACCCAGTGAAGTTAGGAAGTTTATTAAAATCACAATATAGATAAGCCAGATTTTTAACCTTACTTAACCAAAAGTTTACTAATGCATCTTTTGAAGAGTCTGATTTCCTAAAAAGTAAGTTATTACTTTTTTGAAAGTGAACTTCTTTAAACAGATTTAACTGTACTAAGTTTTTATCCTGCTTAAGCTTCTTTGGTAACTGCTCTAGTTGTGCTTGGCTTTCTAGGTATGATTCAAATATAGCCTTACTATCAGTTTTTGAATCAGCTTTTCCATTTATGATTAAGGAGTCAAAATTGCAGTCACTCATGCTGTCGCTCCTAGAAAATTAGCTTTTTTCAATTCAGGCATCTCAAAGTAACCTAAACCCGATTTATCGTACATTTCAAAACGCTTCATACCAATTTTTTGATAGTAACCTTCTGCCTTTGGTAAAGAATGTAACGAAAAGCCTTTTGTTATACCTAGCTCAGATTCTGCGTACGAAATTACGGTCTTCAAAAGTAGTGAACCAATACCTTTAAAGATTTGATTGCTTATGTGGTTCGGGCGATTCCAAGGGGCAACAGCTAGAAACTCAATGTAGAAAATTGTATCTGCTGTATCGACCGATATTTTAGGATGGTATACGAGACAAGCACCTTGAGGCTTACCATCTGCTATGAAAAAGAACCAGTTGTATTGTTCGCTATGATAATACTTATGCTTTGTAAGCCAATTCCAGTGAGCATCCTCAAGTTGAGAGCTATCAAGAAGTTTCTGTTGCAAGGAAGAGTCAGATTGTCGTATGAACTCGAGAAGCTCCATATTGAAGTTGCCCCACTCTTGATCACATTGCATAGCTAGTCCGATGTCCCAACCTTGAACGATCTCGTAAGTATGTGTACATCCATCATCAGAAGTAATGTTGCCTGAGCTGATATTGTTGAGTGGTTTGTAGCCAGTTTGGCCTGCTTCCAATAACTTTCTAAGATCTTCAACAGTCTTCATTTAAAACGCTCTGAATTACCAAGAGAATTACATACTAGCGTAATAAATTGCATCTACCTAGTCATACAAAGAGTAAGGAGTTTAAAGGTTAATTTAGCTCTCACTTTTCAACCCCCTTACTTAGTTAAATATTATTAGTTCAACTACACCTATAGTAGTCGTAGGGCAAAACAGGTCGAGTGTCATTTAAGACAAACACAACTGGGCCAAGTATAGCTAAAATTCGGTATGTATATTGTTTAAAAGTACAGGTATGTCTTTTATCTGAAATCCGAAACCAATGAGTTAGAGTAAAAGATCTATCAAGGTGTTGCCCCAAATCAAATGAACTAGGCCAGCTCGCATTCGCCCCAAAGTGATCTTAACTTAGAAGTATGCTGTAGGCACTATGGTAACAACAAAGAATCATTACTCACCATTTGCTATTTTTATGTAACTGTTTTATTTATACTGCTAAGGATTTCTTAGTTTTTGGTGAGTGATGGCATTTTTATTTTCCCCTAGAGCAAGAGCATTCATTGATGAGTCGCTTGAAAGTTATTTGCTTCGAATCGTTTCAGAGAACTTTTTTGATTCTTACCAGCAGCTCAGCTTGGCGATCAGAGAAGAGCTACATGAGCTCGATTTTGAGGCACATGGGGCTTTCCCTATCGAGCTAAAACGCCTCAATATTTATCATGCTAAGCACAATAGCCACTTTAGAATGAGGGCATTGGGTTTACTTGAATCCCTTCTTGGTTTACCCCCCCATGAACTCGAGAAAATAGCCCTATTTAGATCGAACAGAGTTTTTATTGGGTCTAGCGTTGCAGTGCATCGTAATGGTATCGATATGCCTTTAAGTTTTATCCGTTATGCAAATGAGGATGATGTTGAGAGTGTGCCCGTTTGCCCTGAGTGCTTAAAGGATGAGCCTTATATTCGGCAAGTTTGGCATTTAAAACCATATGCTGCCTGTACCAAGCATGAGTGTGCGTTGATCCATCATTGCCCCGAATGCAAAGCGCCGCTCAACTATATTGAGAATGAATCAATTGGCTATTGTTCCTGTGGATTTGAGCTTTCAAAAGCAGAAATTGTTCGCGCTAAACAGACAGATCTCATGTTAGCGAGGAGCCTTATTGGTGGTGATGTTACCTCTACAAATCAGCTTCTTCATGAAGTATCTGCGACTCATCGGCTTGCGGCTCTACTTTGGTATCAAAAGCGTTATTGCAAAAGTAAAGAAGCTTCTTTTAGCGATGCGGTGGAGTATTTTGATAACTGGCCAGAAAACCTTTATCAAGAACTGCATAAACTGACGCAAGGCGCTGAATTAAGGCTGATAAAGCTATTTAACCACACTGCATTTCGATTTATTTATGGTGAGTTAATTCTGCATTCTCGCTGTCTGTATCCAGAGGATAAAGACCCACATTTTATCTATGTTGCATTAATGCGTTATTTGCAAAGATTGGTTGAGCTACATCCAAAATCGAAAAAGCCTAATGTGGCCGATACGCTAGTGTCAGTTGCAGAAACATCGGTTTTACTGTCAACAACCCAAGAGCAAGTTTATCGGCTTCATCAAGATGGGATATTAACGTCGGCGTTTAGGCAAAAAATGAAGCAGAGGATTGACCCACATATTGGTATTTTTTATTTAAGGCAAGTGATCGAGTATAAAAGCAGCTTCGGCAGTGATAGACAGGGGATGTACTTATCGGCATGGTAAAGAATTTACATTTGCGAGAACTGCTAGATATTGAAGATGTTCAAGCACGTTCGGCAGCGTTGAGGCGTGCATTTGCTGCTTATACAGAACCGTTAGATGTGACTGGCGAGGAAAGCTCTGCCCTAATTATTTTGCTTAATCTTACCTATCCGAAAAAGTTGGTGGATGACTTACTCGATAAAAGGTTAGCTATAACAACTGTTAACAACCAAACCCATATTGATGTTTGCATTGACGAAGTACAATGGCTGCATACCCATAATCTCAAGTACCCAGATATTCGGGTCAGTAAACAAAGGCTCGTTGCCTCCAGTCCTCAAGTACATCCCAATATGTTGAGTAGCGCTAATTGCCAGCGTACTTTAGGGTGGTCTCATGACAGTGCTAAAGTCAATTTTGCCAAGCTGTTTGGCTGCCAGTTTATTTGGCAAGGTAAAGTAACTTGCCTTGCAACATTAATGTGTGAAGCACCAAAACACTGGAAAGAGGCTTTTCAAGAACTTGGCATGCCTGTTAAACAGTTTATGAATATTTGCGGCAGGGTGAAGCATTTTTTACCCGCGCAGTTAAGCCCAGATAAAGTCGATAAATACTCCGTACAGGTTCGAATGCCATTCCGTGATGGATATATAGCGATTACCCCCGTTGTAAGCCATGCACTTCAGTCTGAACTCCAGCAAGCAGCAATCAAAAAACAGGGCCGATATACCAGTCTTGAGTTTATTCGTCCTGCGGCAGTCAGTGAGCTAGTCGCATCTCTTGGCGGTAATGCTAAAGCCCTGAATTATCCGCCTCGTATTAATAAAAAAACTCACGGATTAGGCAACAATTTACTGGCTAGGGTTTTATCTGGTCAGGATGTATTGAATCAAAATGTATTGTCACAGCCTCGATTTGTGAGGGTATTGGATGAGCTGTTATCGAGTGAATCAGCATTGGCGTTAAAGCAACGCAGGCAACAAAAAGTCGCCAATCTTAGACAGATAAGAGCGATGTTATCTGAGTGGCTTGCGCCAATGTTGGAATGGCGATTAGAGGTTAAAGAGGGGCCGATTCTTCGTAGCGAGCTTGAGCCTATTAATGGCTTATTAGAGTATCAGTTTTTAACCTTTGAGAATGAGCTATTACCTGAATTGCTGGCGCCTCTGTTTGGCAGATTAAATTCGGTGATGTCGCATTCTACAATGATAAGTCAGTATGCATTTCACCAGAGACTGATGCCCCTTCTTCGAAATAGCTTGAAATGGTTGTTAACTCATTTGGCTTATAAAGAACCTTTGCTACAAAAAGATGCTGAGGATGAGCATTTCCAGCGATATTTACATTTGAAAGGTATTCGGGTGTTTGATGCCCAAGCTTTATCTAATCCCTATTGTGTTGGCATTCCTTCTCTCACAGCTGTTTGGGGAATGATGCATAACTACCAGCGGCGATTAAATGAAGGATTGGGTACTCAGCTTAGATTAACCTCATTTTCGTGGTTTATTCGTCAGTACTCATCTGTCTCGGGCAAAAAACTGCCTGAGTACGGCATGCAAGGAGCGAAAGAGAATCAATTTAGGCGAGCTGGAATAATTGATAATCGACATTGTGATTTAGTGTTTGATCTTGTCATTCACATTGATGGTTATGAAGACGATTTAGCGATCTTAGATAATCAAACTGAAATGTTGAAAGCAAGTTTTCCGGCGAACCTTGCCGGTGGAGTAATGCATCCTCCTGAGTTAGATGCTGTTGGTGCGTGGTGCCAGCTTTATCAATCCGAAGCTGAACTTTTCTCAACATTGAAAAGACTGCCTATGTCAGGAAAATGGATTATGCCGACTAGATATTCAATGGGTAATATTAGTGATCTTCTGTTTTTGTTGGATAAAAATTCATCGCTGTGTCCCACTATGGTTGGCTATTTACCATTAACTGAACCCGTTAGCCGAGTCGGTAGCCTAGAGCCTTTACATTGCTATGCTGAACCAGCGCTTGGCGTAGTTGAGTGTGCATCAGCAATTGAGATAAGGTTACAGGGGCAAATAAACTATTTTAAGAGAGCGTTTTGGATGTTAGAGGCAAAAGAGCATTCAATGCTGATGAAACGGATTTAAGGAAGGTTTATGGAGCTATGCAATGTTTTAAAGTATGACCGATCCCTCTACCCAAGTAAGGCGGTATTTTTCTATAAAACAGCCGATTCTGATTTTGTTCCTCTTGAAGCTGAAATCACTCGTATACGTGGTCAAAAAGCTGGATTCACAGAAGCATTTACTCCTCAATTTAAATCGAAAAACTTAGCACCCCAGGACCTTACACACTGTAATCCTCTAACGATTGAAGAATGTTATGTTCCGCCAAATGTAGATCACATTTATTGCCGCTTCTCGCTAAGAGTACAAGCTAACTCGCTCAAACCTTCTGGCTGCAGCGATCCTGAAGTTTCTACTTTGCTTGAAAAGTTGTCCGCTGCATTTAAGGAGTGCGACGGTTACCAAGAGCTGGCGACCCGTTTTTGTAAAAATCTGCTGTTAGGAACTTGGCTCTGGCGTAATCAAAACTCTGGTAACACTCAAATAGATATTAAAACCAGTGCGGGAAAGTATTATCAAATCAGTAATACGAGGCAGTTAGCTTGGAATATTTGGTCTGATGAAGCCCTGACTGTTCTTGATGAATTAAGTAAAGAGATGCACTTAGCTTTGACTGATCCGAATGTATTTTGGAACGCCGATATTACAGCAAAAATTGAGACTGTCTTTTGCCAAGAGATCTACCCAAGCCAAACCTTTAGTGAAAAGTCCGCAGAAGGTGAAACTTCAAAACAGTTTACTAAGGTTAAATGTGCTGATGGTCGTTATGCGGTGAGCTTTAATTCGGTCAAGATAGGTGCGGCGATTCAATCAATTGATAATTGGTGGGATCAGGACGATGTTAAACGATTACGAGTACATGAGTACGGTGCAGACAAAGAGCTGGGTATTGCACGGCGTTCACCTGAATCTGCACTGAGTTTTTATACCTTATTTGTAAATACAGAGCTGTATTTAGCTGAACTCAAGCAACAGGCCGCAGAGTCAGGGCATTCAATTCATCCTAATATTTTCTATCTTTTTGCTGTCCTGATAAAGGGTGGCATGTTCCAGAAGAAAGCCGAAACGAAGAAGGCATAATATGCAGCGCTACTATTTTATGGTGCGTTTCTTACCACAAGAAGCAAACTTGGCCTTGCTAATGGGGCGTTGTATCTCAGTAATGCATGGATACATCTGTAAACATGAAATTAAAGGTCTTGGGGTGACATTTCCTGCTTGGTCAAACGCTTCTATCGGTAATGTCATTGCTTTTGTTCATTCTGATGAAATTGTATTGAGTGAGCTGAAGCAGCAATCCTATTTTCAAGATATGAAAGAATGTGGCTTTTTTAGTCTTGGTAACGTTGACGTTGTACCTGATGATTGTGCTGAAGTGATGTTCAAACGTAATCAGGCAATTGCAAAGATTTTTGTTGGCGAGGCCCGCAGACGCTTAAAACGTTTGGAAAAACGAGCGTTAGCTCGAGGTGAGACGTTTAATCCTATAAAAAATACTCAGCCAAGAGAGTTTAACATTTTCCATCGTATAGCAATGAGCAGCGGTAGTAATAAGCAAGATTACCTTCTTCATATTCAGAAAATGGTAGCAAAGAAGCAAACTGAACCATTATTTAGTAGCTATGGATTTGCCAGCAATCAACAACAAAATGGAACAGTACCGGAGCTATCTCGTCTTGTAGATAAAATCTGACCTTTTGGTTTTGTTGTTGCAGTAACATTTTAATTTTAAAGCCAATTATCTGTTAGAGAAATTATATGGTTATTTTCTGAGTTTTGGCTCTAGTAATTGATTTTATATAGGTTTATTTTATAAGTGTATAGTGACCCGCCGAATAGGCAGTTGAAAATTATTACAAATAAAGTTATACAAAACCCTCGATGTGACCTGCCGAATAGGCAGCTGAAAATTAATGCTGTATGCATGGGCGATGTCAGCAAGTGTGACCTGCCGAATAGGCAGCTGAAAATTTAGTGAACAGTGTAAAATCCTTTATACCAAGGTGACCTGCCGAATAGGCAGCTGATAATAAAAACAATCGTTTCGACGTTTATGTTAATACAGCAAACTGCCGGATAGGCAGTAAAAGCCTCTTCTTACCCAATGTGGGAAGAGGCTTTTTATTGGCAATGCCCCAATTTTCGCTGGATAATTGTTTGAGTGGAAATGCGCCTTTTTAAGCTATTGATAGCCATTAAAAATCTAAAGTTTGATCAATTTTGAGGAAAATCACTACCAACACGACGGTAGACGTGAAAATAAATATTGATCAATTTCTAGCAAGCTTTGGGACAAAAGTGAGTTAGACTGTTAACTCAGATTAATTGGTTTCAGATTACAAAATGTATTGCTAAGAACGATATTTGATTTAATAAAAGTAAACCGCTTGCAGGGTTATTGCACTGTCTGTTGCCCATAACATAGACAGTGCAATCTTGGCGACTAGAACTTGTTCGTGTCTTTGACTTCTAAAAGCTCGCCGTTACTGGCTATTTTGAGAAAAACTTGTTTTTGAGTCGTTGGGTTAACGGCACTGACCACGTAGTAATTGCCTTCAAAGCTGACGATTGATAATTGTGCCTCAGGCAAGTCTTTCCATGTTCCCTCTAATTTACCCACCTCAAAACCAAAGTCTTTAAATGTCATTTGATTAAGCGATTTAGCTGCCACCTTTAAGGCACCTTGACCGCTGATCACTCCGTGATCCGCATGGGCCAATACATTGCCACTCATTAACGCTGTGCATAGGGTGAATACTGATAATAATTGTTTCATCGTTTTCTCCAATTTTGCCAATTATTGTTTTAAACCAATGACTTCATATTGTCCTTTTACCTGTAACTGAACGGCAATAGGCTTATCTGTCTTGTTTTTCCAATACCAACCATGCGACCCCGCGAAAGGTGCAGTAAAGCTCCCTTTCATTTCGTTTGATGTCGCTATGGTGTAACTCTCAAAATAGCCAGTGGTATCTCCCTCAGGTTCACCATGTAGGTCAAAATACAAAGCATCGCCATCGGTCATCCATTCGTAGGTCATTTTGGCATACTGTGGCATGGCAAATTTATATTCGACACCGCGACCCGCCGGAACCACCACTTCAATGGTTTGAAACTCCGTATTACTTGCTTGGGCTCCCGTCACCGCAACAGCACCATCCGCTTCAGCGGCCTGTGCAATTGAGGTTAATCCCAGTTTTTGACCTACGCCTGTAGGATCGATGTTGTACTCGGCTGGCAGAATAAAAGTGACCAGCGCAATGGCCGCCACTACCGTTGCCGATACGCTCGCTTTGACCAAGGTTTTTGTACTTACAGTGTGTTGCATAATCTTCTCTTATAATCGTTTAGTTGACGAAATAGCCTGTGAGCTGATAACCCATCAGCATCACCCCTACACTCATCAGAGCGGTGTTAGTCAGCGTTGAAAATCGTTGAAATGAAGGGAAATGACGCCAGGCATTTATCACAATCAAGATGATGGCCAGCGCAGCAAATTGTCCGATCTCCACCCCAATATTGAATGCTAATAAATTGGTAAATAGGCCTTCCTGTGACAACTGAAACTCCTGTAATTTGGTTGCCAGTCCAAAGCCATGGAACAAACCAAAGACCAACACTGCTATTTTGGTATTGGGTTGCCAATTAAAGCAGCGCTTAAATCCCCCCAAGTTATCAAAACCTTTATAGATCACTGATAAGCCAATAATCGCATCGATAAGATAGGCGTTAACTTGCAAATCGGTCATTACACCAAGCAATAATGTGGTGCTGTGACCTAGGGTAAACATGGTCACATACAACAGCACATCTTTGCTGCGGTACAAAAAGAAGATCACACCCACGAGAAACAATAAGTGGTCGTAGCCCGTGATCATGTGCTTCGCCCCAATGTACAAAAAGGGGATAAATTGCACGCCTTGGTTTTGTTCTAAAAAGGCGCGAGTATTGTCGTCCACCCCATGGGCCATGACATCAATACTCACCAAACCTAATAATCCAACCATCAGCAACAAGCTGATGTTTAATAGCTTATTTGGCATCCGCAATCTCCATTACTTCTACTTCAGTCAAAATCGACTCCTTTTCTTTATGTAAAATGCGATATAACGCTGGAATAACAAACAGCGTTAACAGGGTTGATGAAATAATTCCCCCAATCACAACCGTTGCCAGCGGACGTTGGACTTCTGAACCGATACCGGTATTGAGTGCCATTGGAATAAACCCGAGTGATGCCACTAAAGCCGTGGTTAACACTGGACGAAGCCTTGTTAGTGCCCCCTCAAAAATTGCCCTATCGAGTCCCATACCTTCTTTACGTAATTCGCGAATAAATGACACCATGACAAGACCATTTAAAATCGCGATACCAGAGAGGGCGATAAAGCCCACTGCGGCTGAGATAGAAAAGGGAATGTCCCGTAACAATAATGCGGCAATTCCGCCCGTCAGGGCTAAGGGGACGCCAGTAAAGATAATCATCGCATCCTTGAAGGAGCTAAGGGCGAGGATCAATAAACCGACAATCATCAACAGGGTCACAGGCACAACAATACTCAAGCGTTGCGATGCCGATTGTAATTTTTGATAGGTGCCTCCGTACTCCACCCAGTAACCTGCGGGAATATCCACTCTTTCCCCGATAACGTTTTGAATATCAGCGACAAAGCTACCTAAATCCCGTCCACGTACGTTGGCGGTGACCACCATGCGACGTTTCCCATTTTCACGGTTAATCTGGTTAGCACCAGAAACCAATTCCAAGGACGCTAATTCCTGAAGTGGGATGCTATGCCCGTCGGGTAAGGAAATCGGTAAATAACGTAAGCCGTCCAGATTTTGCCTACGTGATTCACCCAGACGTACAACAATGTCTGAGCGAATATCTCCTTCATAGAATTTACTCGCCACAGTGCCGCCCATTGCGGTTGCCACTTGAGACTGCAACTCGGACATACTTAAGCCATGTTGCATCAGCTGTTGACGTTTCGGAATGATATTCAGCATAGGCAAACCTGTTGTCTGCTCCACTTGCACATCGGCAATGCCATCGACCTGAGCGATAGCTGCCTCGATTTGTGCACCAAGCGAAGTGAGCGTATCGAAATCATCACCAAACACCTTAATTGCAAGCTCCGCCCGGACCCCTGCAAGCAGCTCATTAAAGCGCATTTGAATAGGCTGTAAGAACTCATAGCGGTTGCCAGGGATAGGTTCCACCATCGCCGCCAACTCTTCTACAATTTGCTCCTTCGATTTATTGGGATTTGGCCACTGCTCACGAGGTTTTAGGATAATAAAGTTATCAGCCACACTCGGAGGCACTGCATCGGTCGCCACATCCGCAGTACCAATTTTGGCAAATACCCTTTCAACTTCAGGCATTTGCTTAATTTTATCTTCTAGAGTTTCTTGCAGGGCAATCGCCTGACTCAGTGAGGTGCCAGGAATACGTAGGGCATGCATTGCAATATCCCCCTCATCCAAATTAGGGGCAAATTCACTGCCTAATTTCGTCGCTTGGTAACCAAAAACGGCGACCAACAACGTGGCAGCAATCACCACGACCCAGCGACCTTGAATTACCCAGTTTAACGCAGGGCGATACAAGGCGCCTGCACCACGGATAAGCGGGCTATGCTTCTCCTTCACTGGTTTCTTAAACAGCAAGGCAATGGTTGCTGGCACAAAAGTCACCGACAGCAACATGGCACTTAACAACGCAATCACTACCGTAATCGCCATCGGGTGGAACATTTTGCCTTCTACACCTTCTAGTGCAAAAATCGGCAAATACACGGCGGTAATGATAAATACACCAAATAGTGCGGGGCGAATGACCTCTCGGGTAGCTTCAAACACGAGCTCTAGACGTTCTTTTAACGGTAAAGGATCGTCTCCTGCCTGACTTAACCGTCTCAAGCAGTTTTCAACAATAATGATCGCGCCATCGACTAACAAACCAAAGTCCAGAGCGCCTAAACTCATCAGGTTCGCGCTAACGCGGGTTTGTACCATGCCGGTAATCGTCATTAACATAGCAAAGGGGATCACCAGTGCAGTTAAAAATGCAGCCCTAAAATTCCCAAGCAGTACAAACAACACCACAATGACCAGTAGTGCGCCTTCTAATAGATTGGTCTGCACCGTTTGTAGGGTTTTATCCACTAACTTAGTGCGATCATAAACCGCTGTGGCGACAATCCCTTCCGGCAGGGTCGCGTTGATTTCTTTGAGTTTCTCACCTACAGCATGGGCAACGGTGCGGCTATTCTCACCAATCAACATAAACACGGTACTCATGACCACTTCGCGGCCATTTTGAGTCGCAGCACCGTTGCGTAGCCCCTGACCATTTTCAATATCGGCCACATCTTTAATGGTCAGCGCACTGCCTTGCGTTGATTTGAGTGGGATATTGCCAATGGCCACAATGTCTTCGGCTTGGCCTGGCATTCTCAGTAACCACTGAGCACCGTTTTGCTCAATAAAACCTGCGCCTTGGTTCTGATTATTCTTGGCTATGGCATCGACAACATCGGCTTGGGTTAAACCAAAGGCGAGCAGTTTTTCCGGTTTGAAAGCGACCAAAATCTCACGCTCAAAGCCGCCGATAGGGTTAACTTCAACCACCCCTGGCACACGCATGAGCTGCGGCCTAATTGTCCAATCATGTACCGTGCGTAAATCCATTGGCGTGATAGGCGTTCCATCGGCATGGGTAGCATCTGGCAATGCATCCACGGTAAACATAAAGATTTCACCTAAGCCAGTCGCAATAGGGCCAAGCTGTGGTTCAAGCCCAAGCGGCAGCTCGGAACGTGCCGCCGATAAACGCTCATTGACTAACTGACGGGCAAAATAGACATCCGTCTCATCACTGAAAATGGCCACCACCTGTGATAAGCCATAGCGCGATACCGAGCGGGTGTAGGTTAACCCAGGCAAGCCTGCTAATGCGGTTTCCAAAGGGAAGGTCACACGCTGCTCGATTTCAAGTGGCGTGTATCCCGGCGCTTCGGTATTAATCATCACCTGCACATTGGTGATATCCGGTACGGCGTCGATGGGTAATTTAGTGAAGTTCCAAATTCCTAAACCGGCCACGGCCAATACCATCACCAATACGAGGAATTTGCGCTTTATCGAAAAGCGTAAAATCGATTCCAACATGACTCGGACTCCTAGTGATCGTGTGATGCGCCAGACTTTTCAATGTCGGCTTTTAAGATGTAGCTATTATCGGTCACGTATTCAGTACCAGGCTTTAAGCCACCAAGCACTTCGACCCACTCACCGTCTTGACGGCCAAGCTCCAGCATACGGACTTCGTACTGCTCTCCGACCTTAGCAAAGACGACGGTAAAATCACGAAACCCTTGTAATCCGACTCTTTTAACCGCCAATGGCACCTCAATGGTTGCGACTTCAATACTGGCATTTACAAAACTGCCCGCAGTCAAAACCCTGTTAGGATCGGCAAGTTTGACCCACGCAATACGGGCTTGATCGTCACGAACCTCTGGTTCAATAAAGCTAATGGAACCTTGATAGGTTTCCTCCACACCCTCGACGTTGATAGTGACAGGTGCACCTAAGATGACACTTTGATAATCAATGGGGTACACAGCAAGCTTAGCGATATAGTGACTGTTATCGGTCAGTGTCAACAACTGACGCCCTAGGGTTTGTTCTCCATTGTTGGCGAACAATGCTGACACCACGCCATCGGACGGCGCTTTAATTTGATAGGGTTTTAAGCTCTCATTACTTTCTACAGTCAAAAGGGTTTGCCCCTTTTTCACCCTGTCACCCAGTCCAACATGTAACTGGGTAATTTCGCCGTCAAAACGTGCCGCAATTGCACGTTGCGTCCCGACGGGTAGCGCCAATGTGCCATAGGCTGGGATGGTTTGATGCAATGTGGCAGGGCCTGCAAAACCAGTGTGAATCTCCATCGCACTGGCAACAGCCTGCTCGATAGTGGTACGGCCTTCAAAGTTGTCATACTGCCAACGGTATGTTTTACCTTGGTATTTCGCCTCAATGGTGACGATAAACGAATGGGGTTCATAGATCTCCATATCACCACGGAGAAAATCACCCTGCGCATTAAAGCGAATGTCATCCACCACATTGCCTAAACGGGTCAATTTCACACTCAAATCGACGGTCTTAGGATCGAGCGGTTTCCCCTCAAAGCTCGTCCAAACACGGAACTCAGGGGGAACGCCCGTTTCAAAAATGGCGAGCTCTAGTGCAAAATCGCCCTCACGCAGCATACGTCCACGATGCGGCCCTTTTTCGGGTTCAGCTTGCTCGGCAACGGGCGCTGAGGATGCCATTAAAGGTGTTGAAGCGACGGCATTAATACCCAGACTGAGCAGTATCGCCAAACTCAATGACGAAAAGGTGTTGTTATTCTTCATAGGTAATCTCACTGAGAAATGGATGTGCCTGTTAGGCGTTGAATTTCAATGTGTTGTAAATGCAAACTTTCAAAGGCATCCAGCAACTGATATTGAGCACTGAGTAATTCCCGATACACGTCATTGTATTGGTTGTAGCTGAGCAGACCTTTATCAAAGGCATTGCTTGCCTCAGACAGAGCTTTTTCAAGGGTTGGCACTATGTCACTGCGCACTGTATCGATAACATGTGCAGAATGTGCCATTTCCTGTAACAGCACATACAACTGGGCATCCTGAGCCTGCATTAATGCGTTTTGCTCATTGGCGAGTACATCTTGCTGTGCTTGTAAGGCGGCTATGGTTCCCGCATTACGGTCACTTGAACCCCAAGGGATAGAAATACCCGCGACTAAGCCAAAATCATCACTCGCCTCATAGCGCCTCACGCCAGCGGTCACTTGCCACTGCGGCTTAGCTTCTATTCGTGCGAGCTCCATTTGCGATTGAGCAATGCGTTGCGCAGTCGCAAACTGTTGAAAACGAGGATGCTTTTTTAACAAGTTAAGCTGACTGTCAACTGATGGCACAGCAGGCATATCAAGCAGATTGCCGTTGAAACGATAGGATGCCTTAGGCTTTCCCCACTGTGATGCCAATTGATATTGGCTGGCTTTGAGTTCATGCTCGATATCTTCGACGGCCAAGCCACGACGGATAAGCTCAGCCTTTGCCAACTGTGTTTCAACCGCAGAACTCTTTCCCGCTTGCACACGTTTAGCAACGGTTTTGACAACCTCTTTTGCCTGCTTTTCTGCTATCAGATTGAGCTTGAGGCGTTCTTGCTTCACTAACAAATCAATAAAATGTTTAGCCACCTGTGAAGACAAATCCAAGGCTTTGATTTGTTTTTCTATCTCTAATTGAGTGGCCTCTGTTTTAGCCGTGTTAACACGACTATCAATCAAATCTTGTTGCAGTAACCATGAAAAACTGAGCGTAGATTGCATACTTTTCAGAGCACTGTGTTCACCAGTACCCAGGGCATCCTCAATCATCAAACCTATTTCAGGCCGCTCACCGACACTTGCCTGCTGTATTCGCCCTTCCATCACGCGCTGCTGCGAGTTGAAAATCTGTAATTCTGGGTGTTGCTGAAGTGTCAAAGTCACAGCATCGGCTAAGGTGAGTGTTTGTGGCGCTTCATTCGATACCGCAACGGCAGGGAATACTAAACACATTCCTAGCACAATGGCGGAAAACCGATAGCTAATCGGTTTTTTAGTTCTGACGTTAAAAAGCAAGTCTCTCATTCCCAATCCTTAATTAATGGGTGAAGAAGGTTTCGATAATGTGGTGAAGGCTATCGACAGTTGAAGCGGTTAAAAGTGGGACGATGGCTAAGAATAACAACGTTAAACTGATCGCCAATCGGGAAGACGTTAACCTAGGTTGAATCAGTCGCTGTACTCGAACACTGGTTTGATCGTTACCGAAATAACTTGTCTGTAAACCATCACAACCAAGAGTTACGCTTCGCTGCATTCGAGCTACATTTATCAAGGCTTGAGCGACATCTAGATTGTCATGCTCAGTGGTCACAGCATGATCTGCAAGCTGTTCAGTCAACAGGGTAAAATGTCCGATTAAATTGCGTTTGGCCGCTTTCGGATAAAAACCAGCAAATGCAGCAAAGATGACTTTAAATAAAGGGTCTCGAGCCACGACATGCGCCATTTCATGTCGAACAATAATATCGAGTTGCTGTTCTGTAACCTTTTCTTGCAATCCTGTGGTCAGGTAAATCTTAGGGGACACTAGACCTGTGGTGAAGGCCGCAGGAATTGCTTGTGCTAACGAATAATAGCGCTGCTGAGTTATAGTCACCTGAGGTTGGAACTCTGATAATCCAATCAGAGATGCCATTGTTGATGATTGCTTTTTACGTACATAAATGGTCGAGATCATCGACCATATCAAATAACCGAAGGCCGACAACAAGGTAAAAGCATGCCAACTGCTGAAGCTAAAGATGTCGACGTGATGCCAATGAGCGAATTCATTTAACCAAGCAGTAGAAAACAACTCTTGCTGCCTTGGCCAGAAAAAGGCAGCACAGCTTATGGCTACCCACCAAGGTACAGTAACCAAAGCCCATAGGATAACTTTACGTAACCTAAAAGTAAGATGCTCGAATCTTGGCAAAGTTAATCGTAGGGCGATCGAGATGCACGCAACACTGATAGCAAATGCCAGCACTGCAACACTCAATAAATTTAGTGCTATCGCTAAATCGCCAACAAACATAACCCTAATTATCCTTTCCGAAGTTTACGTTGTTCTTCAATTAAATGTTCTAGCATATCGAGTTGGGCATCATTCAGATTAGCTGATGCGGAACTAAATGCCGCAATGAGACTATGCTCACCTTCTTCGACAAAGTCGCTAGTGATATTGGTAATAAGTGTAGCGATCAACGCTTCTCGGTCGACTTTTGCCCTGTAAAAATAGGCATGTCCTTGCTTGGTTCGACTCAGCAATCCTTTTTTAAATAAGCGTTCTAAAGTGCTCTGAATGGTATTAAGAGAGTTCCCTCTAGAGACACCAAGCACAGCATGTACTTGCTTTGCATCAGCTTCAGATTCTGTCCACAGATGCTGCAAAACCTGTTTTTCTAGTTCACCTAACTGCATAACACTTTTCTCTTTCCATAATGAACGATATAATGACAGAACAAAAACCGATAGGCAATCGGTTTTTGTCTATTCAAGGAGAGGACACTATGGGCTGGTTAATTACGAAGTATCTGATCACAGCTGCTATAGTCGTCGCCGCTTCTGAGCTTGCTAAGCGCAGCGATAAACTAGGAGCGCTCATCGTCGCGCTACCATTAGTCACTATTTTGGCAATGATTTGGCTCTATGTTGAAAAACAGCCAATGGAGAAAATAGCAAACCACGCGTGGTACACATTTTGGTATGTTGTACCGACTTTGCCTATGTTTTTGATCTTTCCCTCTTTATTGCAGCGCTTTGATTTTTGGCCATCCTTACTCATTGGTGTAGTGATAACCGTACTTTGCTTTGGGCTGTTTGCACTGCTCGTAAAATTATTTGGGATAAATTTAATCTGAAAGCACAGTATTCTTAATGAGAGGGGCACTCTTTCAGATTACTAAAATTTGGTCAATCAACGATTATTTATTATGACTTTTTGAAGGCGGCTAAATCGCTTTGGGGCAATTTCGATTTAGAAATGGCAGCGTAACTATGCGATCGCTGCCATTTTAGTATCAAACTTATTGCTCCCCCCACAGTTACAGCTGAACAATTCACAGATAGAGAGTCATTAAAGGCCGCTAAAAAATTTGCGCAAGATCTAGGGAAGGATTTAAGAAGATAGGTCGCTAGTAACGAATGCTGGATACTCAGCTAAGCAATTTTTCAATACCCATTTTGATTCACTGGTGGCTAGATTAGCAATACAACCAATACTATTTAGAGCAATTGTCAGTTTGCAAAGGCTTAATAGTCATTTGTAGTAAAGTTACATTTTTCACTTAAGTTATTTTGCGGCTGCTCCTATTTGTCAGACTATGGGTACATTTTATGTCGACGTATGGTTACATCATTTAGCTAAGTAATTGTTTCTGTATATGCTGCTATGTCATAGTTTGGTTTCAGCGACATCTAATGTTTCCATTTGCTTGGCACGGCGTAAGCGCAATACATAGGTTTTCACTGTGTCACTAGCACTATTGAAGTTGAACATCTCACGTAACATTGTTTAGTCCCGAGCAAAAGATTTCCAAATGTAATTCTGGGGAAGACATTAACACCAAATGATAATTCCCAATATAACCGATGCCAAAATAATTCAATTTAGACCATCATGCAAACTAGGGGGAAGGAATAAGCAAGAGCACGGAGTACACCTGATAATTCCGTTAAACTCTGACGCGCTTATTCTGGCGTTTCCTTGGATATAACTTGTTTAACTCGCTTCACCGTCGAGGTGCTATTGAGTGTTAATCTGGCGATTTTCTCTTGAGTGAGATTGCCTGCCTCCAACAGATCAATCACATATTGATACTGCTTGCGCCATTCCTCGCCACCGACTTTGATGGTTCCCTTGGGGCGCCCAAAACTGCTGCCGCTTTGAATCGTCTGGCGAATCCCTTTACGCACAGCATCTAATCGCTTGGGTTCGTAACGCCAACGCCCTGAGGCAATAAAGCGCTCGTCCTTATCGAAGGGGGCTAAGTCATTGGCTACGCGTGTGAATGCGGCCTTAAGCTGCTTCAATGCTGACGCATCGAGGCTCAGATATTCTTGATGCTTTCCTATCTCTCTCTTTGATAGCCGGTATCGATACAATACATACTGCTCGAGAAAACCGCCGTTAGGGATTAACCGCAATATTTTGGCGGAGATGTCCCGGTTAAAGTGGGCTTTCATCTCGGATTTAACTTCAGCTAATCTTACGTCTACCTCACGACGTGTCCGGCCAACCTTGTAAAAGACTTCACCATTGTTATGGGTTAACTCGAATAGATAGGTGGTAGCCATCATCAGCTGCTGTTGGCGCCATGCTTCGATTTCAAGGTAGGCGCGGTGAGCATCCTCGTTATCGACTAACCGAGTTTTCCACTTGATGCGGGATTTAAGTTCGTTACGAAACCATGTGGCGAATTTGGACAGCGAGAGTTGGCCGGTGATGATTAACGCGGCGTCTGTCAGTCGATACTTGCCCGTGTAACTGTCGGTATCAATGAGGTTGTGCTTTAACAGCTCACGCACATGCTTAGGTTCATACCAAAATACCTCCCCAGGATGTTTTTCCGCGTAATTCTGTAAGACATTAACAATGAAATCGGGCATCAAGAGATGAAAGTGATCCCAGCCTGGTATCTGCGGCAATCCTTGAAGCGATTGGTGGCAAGTCTCACCATCGTGGCGAAAGTGATGCACCTTAAAATTCCCTTTTGCGGCGATAAGCGGCACCTGACAGAAGGGGCAGGTTAAGTCAGATTTACCGCGTTTAACCGCATCGATACCGATTAACTCTCCGTCTGCGGCTTTACCTATGGTTAGAAAGGCATTGGAAGGCATACTTAATTGACCTAGTAGAATCCTATTTAAATATAGCTCAAATAAGTATGGTGTCCAATCCTTCTCAATTCAGTAAACAATATCATTTACAGCGGTCTAATTGCGCTGAAGATTAAAGAGGATTATTGTGAGGTATCAACATTCTTTGGAGAGAGCGCAAGATGGATGAACTAAAAGAGCAAGAAAGGGCTTGGGCGCTGTTTCAAAAGTATAATTCTTCATCGGAAGTCGCCAAAGAAATGGGATGCACAGTAAGTGACGTTTTTCGATTAATTCAACCTGCTCATAATAGAATGAGAAGAGAAGTGAATGAGATGGCTGCCGAATTAACGAAAGATAATCGCCACCTCCGAAATTGCATCAAGCAAGGATGCAATGGAAAACTCCACCCCCCAACAGCTGGCCAACAACACTTTGTCTGCGACCTGTGCCAGACACACTTTCGATTAGATATCACCCAGAATACCACACCCGATCCACTTCAATAACCGAATCAAATCTTCAGTCATGGAATAGGTTTATTTATATCTTTTTCAATAACTTATGCTTGATTTGGCAAATATTTCCAAGATCACGGCGCCCCTAGGCTTATCTAAAATATCTCTTTCATTTTCTTGAATATGGCCATCACCACTCGATATGCACGAGTAACTATCTATCCAGGTACTCAGAGGGTGGGGGTGTACACCTATCTTTGTTAGTCAACAACATTGCATGATGGACTAAAAGAGATTACAGTAAGACAACAACAGAAATACTTTAAGGTGATGGCTTTGTGTATCATATCGGATAGCTATGAAGTGATCCAATCCTCATTGCAGGAGCTCAATCACCTGCTTGATTCGAATACCCCTGTCCGTGCCAGCGTGACACCTGTACCACCCGTAATGAAATCGGCTGAGAAAGTTCGCGAGCCGGTGACGGTGATTTCGGTACGCGAAACACTGGGGCTTGCAGCAGTAACGAAAGCCAAACTCGCTTATGGTGATTTACACATTCATCCTGATTACTCGCAGCGCTCAGCTCGTAGGACGCCTGGGGTGCTTTGGTACTCCACATCGCCGTTAGTCACTAACAAAGTTATGGATGTCATTGCCCGGATTAACTTGGCAAAAGCGGCCATCGAGAAGGAAATCACCACCAAGTACAGCGCCCGTGCAGACAGATTTGAGAAACTACGAGAGGTTTGCCCTGGTGTCATGGCGTTACATCTCTATCGCCAAATCCGATGCTTTGACGAACCCATGACCTCGGCGCGGCTCAGCTGGTTATGCAAGGATGTGGTGTCGAAGGTCGATAAAGACAAATTGCTTGAGCAACTGAACGCGGATATTCAGCGCCTTGGCGATGAATGCCCAAGTCAGCTATTGCTGTTAAAGCAGAACATCTTGAACACCCCCGAAGCGATGATTCGGGCGCGTCGGGATATTCAGCCGCAGCCCGTGGCCAATCTCATGATTAACGGGAAGGTGAAAACGGTTACCGCTACGATGCCGCTTATCGTATTGCAAAGTGAGCCGTTGGAGATCAAGCCGCTCACTACGTTTGATGCTTCAGTTAAGCGCGGTACTCGTGCCGATAAGCAAGCAGCTACGCCACTGGGCTCCTTTAATGGCTCCAGCTATGAAGCAAGGAATTAAAGACCGCAAACGGAGCGTGAACTCCTCAATTTTTGCGTAATTTTCATGACGTAATACAGTGCCTAAAGCAATTTAATTTGAAAGGTTTAAAAAGATGAACAGTTACGAAGAGCAGCTTAAGACAGTGTTTCGCTCTGCTCAGATGCACCTCTATCTCACCTGCGCAGAATCAGGCCGATTTGTGCCAGTTCAGCGCCGCAATGAGATTTTGATTAAACGGTTAAAGCCATTTGTCGATGACAAGGCCTGCCGTGAAATTAAGAGTCATGTTAAGCGTGTCATCCTACTTGGGCGCCAAGGGCAGGACATGGAAGCCTGCATTAATCAAATGTTATCGGTTATCAACAGCTCCAGCGTCAAATACGACAGGATGATTGCGCTGGCTGAATGGTTGGTCACTGCGATTGATGCTATCAAAGAGCCAATCCAATTCAGCACCAGTGAACAACCTGTGACAGTGGATCACAATGCCTGCGAGATACGTTTTAACCGAGTGCAGATTGAGAATTGCTTCAATGAAGATGGCCAACAAATAGCTCCGATGATGATTAACTATCGCTACACTTCAGAGGACAATTTAATTGCACTTAAGAAGGTGTTTAACTCAGATTATCAATTGATTGAATGTGTGGTTTTAACTAACAACACTGCAGACATTTTTATCATCGATAGCGCTCATTGGATGGATGCTCAATAGTGCAAAAATAGCTGAAAGGTAATCTCGCTATGATTCAATTATCCTCTCTCACCTTACATGATGTTGTACGCAACTTATCCGGCTTAGGCTTCTTTTGGGCGTTGTGGATGATATTCCCTTATCGACATAATCACGCAATACCTTTACTCCGGTCAGGCGCCGCTATCGCTTTTATGGCGGCTGGGTTGTATATGCTAAGTAATAAAGGGCTTGTTGAGTTTCACACCCCTGCTTTTCTGGCGCTTGCCACATTACTGGTCACAACTAAAATGGATAATACCAATACATTTCCGGCTATGGTTATTCAGAACGTGTTTCTTGGTAGCACGTTAATTTCGTTATTTATTTATGGCATTGGAACCGTAGTTATCACCTGCACTTCGGCGGCGATTTTCTTGTATATCCTCAACAAAGCAATGCCGGAAGACATTCACAATTAATATAGCGCGTGATATCGTCTTTCCATGTACAGCATTGGACGTAACTCATTGAGTCCCTACCAGAACACCTTAAGTCGGAAGATTGGTATTTTGTTCGCAATTTAGACACGGGCCGTAGGCATTGGTTTACACCGCTTGGCTATAAGTTGACGTTACTTGAATAAATCATAGAGTCATCGATACCGATACTTGCCTTTAGGTGGAGTTTGAGCCGCAATCTCCGATTTTCTTTTCACACTTAGATGGTCATTACACTTGGGGCAGTAGTTGATTAACGCACTGCCTTCAAAGTCCAACTGACAAAAAACGCAGCGATATATAGCGACTACGTTCAACCTGTCCATTTGGGCAATCTGCTCTTTAATCCGATCACGGGTGGTCTTGGTTTGTTCCAGAACTTGTTGCTGTTGCTGCTCCTGAACAGCTGGAGCCTTAGCCTGTTGATGCTCAAACCACGCATTGCGCCAGGGATTGTAAATCCAATGCTTGCCCTTAATGGACGTTTCAAGCCATTCGCGCAGTAGTGTTTGAGCTGATTTTAGTTTGTAAAACTCATTAAATATCTTTGAGAAAGGAATCAAATCAAGCCCTAGTACCGCCGTGTGCTGATCTCTTGATAGGTTGTTATATATCGGCGCTGGGCGACCAGGATGGCTAATGTATAGGCATAGCTTGCGACCTGAGACCGTAAAGATTAAGTCAAACATAATATCCTGCTCATAACTATCAGGCGTTATGTCCATGGGCTCCACCGTGATTGGCAAACTTTTGGTAATGACGTGCGTTTGGCCGTGATGGTCAATCTCGAGAGGTGGCATCATTAACAAGCCTGTCCCCTGTAGCAGCTGCTTCAGCATGTAGCGTACTGAGACATAAAACGAGTATTTGCAAGCTTCTATATCTTCCTTACTCGCACCTTTGGAGTCATGGGCAAAGTGGGACGCATTAACGTCACCCTGCCGTGCGATTAAGGCAATACCGCATGATGGGCAAGTACAATCACAGGATTTACCCCGCGTTGCGTCCTCTGCATCTATATACACGCCATCACTACGAAGGCCGAAGGGGATTAGATTCATAAGGTAAGCTACTTACAAATAACTTCTTCCGACATACAGATATGAACTATGACACCAAGACCTTAGGACGCTGTCCTGTTAAACGTTATTTGAAAAATGCGTTTCTCGGTTTTTGGAGCGCTCCATCGAGCCTAACCTAACAGCATTGCAAACTGCGCATAATAGTCCCCACTCTTTATAAATATCTAACGGGTAAAACGGTTGTTAGCGCCTGAATGGTTAGGGATATCTACATTGCAGAATAAGTTCAACAACTAACACTCCATCCCTAGAAATCCGAGAGTTTCACTGAGAACATGAGGTTACTTTGTTGGTTCAATTGCCTCCGTCCCCATGCTTTTCTGTTGTTGTAACCAGCGTGTCGGCGTCAAACCAAACTGACGCTCAAAAGCACGAGAAAAAGCAACGCCACCGCTGTATCCCACTTCTAACGCAATGAATTTAACTGGCTGACCCGCCAACAATAGCTGCTGTGCAAGTAATAAACGTGACTCAGTCACGTAGCCTAGCGGTGGCTGACCTATCACTTGATGAAAGCGAGCGGCAAACTGCGCCCTCGACATTCCTGCGAGCTTGGCTAATTCTGCAATGGTCCACGGCGTATCTGGGCTAGCATGGATAGCCTCGATAGCTTTGGCGAGTTTGGGATCCGTCATGGCCGCAAGTAAGCCCGACTCACACAAATTGTGTTCGACCATATGACGCAAAAGTAGCAGCAAGAGTAAATCCAACAAACTGGCGACAACGGCATTATGGGCATAGCGCTGGGAAAAGGCTTCATCAAAAAGTAAGTTGATGGTTGGTGCCAGCCCTTCAAGCTTGGTTAAGGGAATGATTAAGGCGTCAGGTAACGCACGAAATAGTGGAGAATCTCGAAAAGTTAAGCGAGCACAGACCAAATCACAACCGCTGAAATGCAGAGGCTGAAGTCTATGATGGCGACCGCGAGGGTAAACGATGAGTGTGGGTTCACTGATAGTTTGTACTGCGCTGCCGGTTTGATGTAGCCCCAATTCACCCCGGCGTAATAAGTGGAGCTGCCCACCATTCGCGTGCTCCTCACTCTCTGCACTTTGGCAAAGATTGCCCGAGATAAATAGGCTGGCTTTCGGCGCCGCATGTTGAATTAAGCTTGATAGTGCATCCATAAGATAAGACGTATTGTGTGTATTTGTGGATATTTAGTGATAATTCGTATTTTCCATTGTGTCAATATGCACAGCGTAAATTCACTGAAACACATAAATCACAAACATAAAGGAGCTTATCATGAGCCGTATTACTCCAGTATCAAACCCACAAGGTGAAGCTGCAGCAACCCTTAATGCCATTAAACAAAAAATTGGCATGGTGCCGAATCTGTATGCGACTGTCGCGCATTCATCAACGGTACTGAATGCTTACCTAGCATTCAGCGAAGCGCTAAACCAAGGTCGTTTGTCTGCTAAACAACGTGAACTGATTGCTCTGGCGGTTGGTCAGGCTAACGAATGCCAATATTGCCTGTCTGCTCATACCATGATTAGCCGCGGCGCAGGTCTTTCTGATGAGCAAATCATTACTGCGCGTCAGGGAACGGCAGAAAATACACTAGACAATGCTTTGGTGAAGCTGGCCGTAATCCTAGTAAAACAACGTGGCGTGATCACCGATGAACAGCTGTCTGACGCACGTACACATGGCGTTGATGAAGGTTTAGTATTTGAAGTATTAGCACAAGTGAGTGCCAATACTTTCACTAACTACGCCAACCATGTGGCTGATACCGACATCGACTTCCCAAAAGTGAATGTGCAGCTCTAAGCTGAGTTGGTTTGAAAATTAGAGAGCACCCAAGTGGTGCTCTTTTTCATTGTATGTGACTGATAAAAACAGCTTTCAATTTTTGGTTACACCCCTTCAAAATCAGGAGTTAATCCATTTGGGAAATGTTTTAGGCACACCAGTTAAAGTGCTGCGCTTTATTAACCAGTCGTTACTCTCAACCCCATGAAACACCCAAAAATAAGGCCAAATATCACTATTTGGCCTTAAGTTTATTTGCACTTAAGTTCATTCACTTAAGTTGAGTACTCGCTCAGTTAGGATTCTTAAGCTTTCTCTTTTAAGCCTATGCTATTCATCCAGTAATCGAAATCGACCATATTACCGGGCAGCACCACACGGCTAGACTTTTGGCTTAAACCATCGAGCTGCTTAAAGTACTGCTCACCGAGCTGCATCCGCAGTGCGTTGTGGCCGCCTGGCGCCGCAATCACCGCAGCTAAACGCTCAATCGATTCCGCAGTGGCTCGCGACAGGGTTAAAATCTCCTCCGCTTTACCTTCGGCCTCATTGATACGGCGCTGCATTTCACCTTCAGAGCGGTTAACGGTTTCCGCTTTAATACCTTCGGAGCGATTGATCTTACTCTGCTTATCACCCTCACTCTTTGCCAGCAATGCACGGCGCTCGCGCTCGGCACTTGCATTTCCATGGCGTTTTTCACTGTCTCGGGCGGCGTGATGTTTTAAGTTTTAAGCCTTCTTGAAGGATCGGTCCGATATTAACGCGGGATACACCCATTTCATCCTGAACTTGTCGAAGAGTTTTATTTTCCTTTTTAGCTATTGCCTTTTGGTATTCCAATAAAGAACTATCCTCTTTCCAAATTGGCTCAATAGCATCATAACCCTTGCTTTGGGCAACACCGTTTACCGCATATTCTTTATCATTTGCGATAAAAAACACGGCCTGTTCGTAGCAGCCAAGTTCTCCGCTTTCGACAGTAAACGGCCAACTTTCCCCATAACTACTTTGATGAATTTCTTTAGCGTTTAAAGTTGGGCTCAATGCAAGTAGTGAGATAATAATCGCTTTCTTCACAGTTCACTTCCCTGTTTTAAATTGTTTAACTTACTAATATTAAGTCAATAATTGTCAGGTTCATATAGAAATGCAGGTAGAATCAGACTACCGTCTTTCTGCCAACATCTTGGCCATCGCACTTTCCTTTGCCTTAATGTCTTTGCCGTACCGCAATACCATCATTGGGCTTTTCCAACGGCCGTTCTCTTGGATTTGGGCTATCGAATAGCCTGCGGCAAGTAAGTCCTGTGCGGCGCCAATCCTGGCACTATGCCCAGACCAAGCAGAATGAAGGTCGATTGCTAAGCTCTCGAATGCCCACAGAAATACTCGGTCCACTGTACGGGTGTTCATCGGCTTGGCTTGAACCGAGACTTTATTGCTCCGGCCAATCGGCTGAAACAAGTAGTCTTCCTTAGTCAGCCCAGCACCTTGGATGTACCGCTGAATCAATTTGAAGCCTAGCGGCGTAATGTTCACAACCTCTTCTTCACCCGAGTCATTGGTTTTGGTGTAAGGCACTGACAACACATAATCGCCTTCAAAGGTGGACTTGAGATGGCCTACTTTGATCCGAAGCAGCTCGGATTCACGAAGCAACGATTCATAGGCGATGTTCAGCAACGCCAAATTGCGCTTGTCTAATAACCTCTCACTCTCGCCATACGATTCTATGAGCATCTGCAGGTGATGAAGTCTAAAAGGCGTTGCCTGCTCTTGCGCTAAACCGCCTGACTCGAGCTTTACTATTCTGATTTCATTCTGCTTGTCTTGCACGGTCTTACTGCTCACAGGGGACAACAAACCACACTCCACATGGAAACTGTTAATCGCCCAAGCATATTGAGATAAGGTGGTGTACGACGACGCCTGGTGGTACTCAATAAATGTGGCCACTACCTCGGGGGTCGCAGGCAACGGGGTTAGGTTATTTGTAAGACACCAACTTTCAAACTTAGCCCACCGGCTCATTAGTGCTCGCCATGTATTAGCCCTGCGGGTACGGTGGCCATTATCAAGAAAGTGCTTGAGTTTTGCCTGAGTAATCTCCCGAATGCGGAGCTTGTCTGCATCGGTTAACTGAGCCAGAGGCTTTGACAATAGCGCCTGTAGCTCGTCAGTAGAGCGCTGATAGCTGTCTTTTAACGAATCGTTAAGCGTTGACGGAGGTTCGCCGTAGGACAGTGCAACGCTGTGATTATTCGTGGTTAATAAGCTCACCTAATGCCTCCCTGTCTGCTGAAAAAGCGGGGTGTTCGTCCTTGTAAAAACTCAGTAATTCATCAATCGCAGCATCCACGGATTTGGCGCCAATCGTATCCTTGAAAAGAACTAGCTTGTCGTATTGGGTCTTGCTGATCACAGGTCGAGTCGTTTTTTGAAGCCGCTCGATTTGAGAGATGCGCCGACGTACCAGCTTCCAACCTGAATCCGAGAAAATGGAATTAAGACAGACATTCAATGAATGCAGCGCGGTTTCCTGTGGTAACGGCTTGGATTTGGTGGGTTCGGTTTCTCGCATTAACTGACGGAATGTCACAGTGAGGGTCGGAGTGCCATTTAAGAACTGCGAAGTAAACCACTGGGTCTTCTCAATCTGGTTGAGTGTGTTAGCGATCATGCGCGTGAGCAAGTCACGAACCTGTGGACTCGCCGCTTCATCTGCCGCTAACAGTCTTAATGTGCGTCCTTTGGGTCGCGAACTGGCATCAGAGGGGAGGGCGTGATACGTCCAAGCTGGGCCTAAAGAGTCGGATTTGAGTGGGGCGGTAGTGTCATTCATTTTAGTATGGTGTCCCTACACTAATGATATTGAATTTAGTATAGAGACACGCACTAAATAAATCAAACAAGTTTCATTAGATTTCTGAGCTGCCAACCCATTGAGGTAATACACCGTAAAGTAGATACGCATTCCATGCTTGACCACCTGCCAATGCATCACAGTCCAGCGCTTCAAGGCTGTCATGAGTCCATCCTCCTTGCGGCGCAGGTACTATAGTTATTTGTGTGCCATCTAAGTCCTGAATTTGGAGATCACATTCAACAAGTGCCCCTGTCAAAAAATCTGGTTCATTCGGGCTTGATGGGCGGGTGATGATGCCAGAGACGATTTTTGATAGCTGTAGGCTCACCACCTTCCAGACCAGTGGATTGCTTTGCAAGGCACTAACAATCTTATCCAGCATAGGGATGGCCCCTTGAAGAAGAGCTAATTCAACCGAGTTAATTGGTTCGAAGTCGCCAGACTTGATAGCCTCGATGTCCTCGACGTAGAAATTGGCACCATCCTCAATACCGTTACCTTGGCCAAGGTTAATGCCGTAGGTGAACACGATGGGGGCATGGTCGCTATCGGTCAGCACCTCGGCATTGACCATGACTGCGAGTTCCAGTTTAACCAGCGGGTTAGGCGTATCGACGTAAAAGCTGTATTCCTGATAGTAGCTATCCGCGTCGCCGTTGTCCTCTAGGAACGGCAGGGGAGCTAACAAACTGGTCGCTTGGTCAAGGTAAATACTAGGGCTAATTTGCATCTTATTTCTCTCAGTTATTAATGTAAGATCATCATTGCATAGGTTCAATTTCTGGCAAATTTTGAGTAAATTCTACAGGATTTTAATATTACAACCTTGCTTCAATCATGCCGTAACGGGCATTGCTTCACCGCTAAGGCCAAACCGTTTAATCCCCGCGCTAATGCTATACCTGCTCCATTGCTTGCCGTTTGTATCCCAGAAAGCGACGCAGCCGGAGGGTGAGCACTCTATAAACGCAATCTCGCATGGCTCGGCAAATGTGGCATCCTGACACGCACCAGCAAGCCTAGGGCGCACCCAATCCCCAACGCTAACGACATGATGCAGTTCTTGCATTGGGGGAGAATCGGTAAACGTCCTCACAACCGTTTGGAGCAATCTTGAGCGCTGCCTAGCTAAATCAATTTCATTTACGAGAAGCCTCTTTAACTGGCCACGCTGACTTAATATCCCGCCTGTAGCTGGGACGATTTGGCTAAATCTGCCAGCTGCTTGACCAGCTAACTCAGAAAAGGCCTTTTGATACCGTTTTGGTAGCATGAGGTATAGAGGGCATCGTAGTTCATGGATTGGATATGGCGCTGGGCTTTGCTAACTAGAACTTTGTTAGCGCCTAACATTGATACCCGTTCATCAGTCATAACCTGTTCGTAAGGCTCTATCAGTTCGGAAGCGTGGATCAATCCATACTTGGCACTTAGGAAAAATAGGTTGAACACCTGCGATAACTCTACCTGTGACCATTGCTTCACGATGCTCAGATACCCCGTGCCTTGGTACAAATCAAAAGCGAGGGCGCTGTGGGGCAGCTTCTTCTCACTACAGGGCAAAATTAGCGTCGGCTTCAACGAAACCAGCTCTTGCTGTAACGCATAGAATTGGCCTGCAACCGCTTGAGTAGTCCCCAATAATTCCATTAAAAATCACTCCCAAAATGATTCATACCAAAGTCATGGTCAATGTCGTGACCGCTATAGATGCCTGAATGAGTCAAGTCAGCTCCTAAAGGATTACCTGCCACATCCAAAGCGCCGTTCAGTGTAAGCAACCCTGTAGCTGGATTGATAAGATAATCATGGTAAGCGCCCGTTCTACGATTAAAACCAGCCGTATCATCATCAACATCATCACATCCATCTTGGTATTGAATAGCCACACATGGGATCGTACTTGGGATGATATTAAGCGGTGCTGCACGAGGAATTGCCGCTGGTAATGGGTTACCTTTGTTGAGCAAAACAATTAGGCCAGCGACGAACACAAACACACCTATAACCAAATATGCAGCAAACATTGTCACCTCTAACAACTGAATTTCTTATCTGAGTAAAGGATCTCACAAATGCAAAACGGCGCAAAAATTGAACTTTGCGCCGTCTGAATGGGAGGGATTAAGCAGCCATCAAAAGGTTTTGATAGTTATGCGTTAACGATAACGAATGGCCAAACATTTCAGTAACTTCCACGACATGAGATGCTGGAACCTCCATTTCAGCCGCCGCTTCTTCTGCGCTACGAACCCAGCCAAACAACTTACCAGCCACTACATTTAACTTGAGCGCCAACTTAGGGTTCATCTTAATATGCAGGTTACCGTTAAGGAACGCACGAACTGAGAACAGTACCTCGCTAGAGCCGTTAGATTGTATGTATCTAAAGTCGTGGGCTTTGTTGCTGGCCCATTTGAACTCATAAGCCTTTGGTGTGCCGCGTGTATCGAAACCAAGATTACCAGCGATGGTGACCAAATCAGTGATAAATTCGATTGCACGACAAGACAGACCGCATTGGTTGTAATAGCTGTTATAGTCGTAACCATTAACGATGCCGCCTACATTTTCCATTACACAGCGGTAGTCCAATTTGAAATGGGAGATGTGACCATTCTTGACCAGCTCACGATATCGCCATCCGTCGTATTTGAAGGTGCGTTGGTTCGAAACATAATTCACCACGTTTGCCGCTTGGCACATAGATAGGTAGAAATCCTTGAACTGATCATCTTGAAGAGCATCAGCATGTTTTATTGCCCATTGAGCTATCGCATAGGCGTTTTCGGCAGTGAAATCGACGCTTACATGACGCTCCAATAGCTCTAGTAACGCTTTGCGATTAGATGATGTCAGGCGAGAAGTCAGCGCATCAAATTTAGAGAATAATTCCTTCCAAAATAGACTCTTGAGGCTCTTGATTTTGAGCTTGAGACTTTCCAGAACCGAAGATTTAGATACTTCCAGTTCTCTCAGTAAATCAGGGTCAATTTCAGCGAGTGCGGAATAAGTACCCATTAGCTTGGCCATCTGGTGATCGTAAAGCGATTGCATAGCCTTAACCATGTCACCACCTGGCACCAATTCATTGAGCTTTTCCTTAGTGGAGTCAGACGGCCCTTGAAATTTTGCTGTGTAATCACTTTCAGCCAAATCTAGGTCAAAGTTAGCGTCAAAGAACGCTTTGAAGGGGTCTACCTTGCATTGACGATGGTTTTTATACCCTAAATTCACCCGAATAATGTCAACCGGCACTGAATGACGGGTTTCGCGATCACAATCATTTTGGAAATCGAATGTGCCAATGACCTCAGCTTCGGCTTCACGTACTTTAATCGCGTTTTCAATATCTCGACTGCCAGACCAACGCTGTGGCAATACCAGATAGCACACCTCGGCATTAGCCTCAGTGATGACGCGGGTTGCCCATTGCTCAAAGGCAGAATAAGGAGGGTTACAGAAAATGACGCCAACTGGCTTATCAACAAGGGTTTGTTGATTAAAGTCAGTGCCAATAACCAGCACTTTTTTATCGAGCTGGCTGCAATGGACTAGGCTCTTTTCAATGGCGTACAGGTTGTAAAATGGTGGGCTCATTTCGCCGCGACGATCTTCAAGTGGCATGTTAAGGGCGCTTAAAACTCGGCCATCTCCGGCGCCAATATCAAGCAAGGATGACTCTCTGTTGTAAGACTCTAAGAACTTAGACTCAACCAAGTCGCGTCGAACTACATCAATGATAAATGCTGCCGAAGGATACCACTCAAAATCCTGCTCTTCCGCCTTCAAGTGTCTTACACGTTGTGCGGTTGAAAAGTTTAACTCACCTTGTTCGGCTAACATGACGGAATGAGACATTTGGAACACCCTCTTAAGTTTCGATGTTCAAACTATCTCACGCTTTAAAAATCACGCAAATTTTGACATTAATATAGTGTCACCATACTAAATATTTATGGTTTAGTGTGTCCCACGCACTAATCAATCATGAAAAATCACGGTTAACGCCTGACAAACATACAAGGTCCGAGTCAAATGGGGTTATACTCGGCAAAACGAGCGCAAAATCATCCATCCCACCCAGTTTGATATAGTGACACCACACTAATGCATCATGGCACCAACGCCACACAAACCCTTCAGCATTGTTTAGTATAATGACATCACACTAATATGGTTTTCGGCTGGTGGGTGCTCGTGTCCGATAACTGTAATTATCGGACGCGAGTAAAAACAGACGGGCAGGGGCAAGCATTGACTCCGCGGGTGTACTGGAATCGATTGCTGAGCTTCAGATCCCACATCATGAAACAGAGAGCGCTTATTGTCTTTTAGCTGTATTGAAAAGACGAATCTAATAAAAAAGTAATAAATCAGTGACGGAACAGAAAAATGCTTAATTATAAGGAACATCGTCAAGAACTATTGACCGTAACTATTTATTTTGGCATCTTAGCACTGGGATTCAGCAACCATTTCCATGCCACGCGGACAAAAGCTGTAGTGTTAAATAACGTCTAATCATGCATACATGCATTGACTGACGTGAGTGGCGCGTCAGTTAAATCCAATTATTATGGAGTATGTATTCATGCATCAAAATATATTAAAAGTACGCAGAAAATTTCTTTCTCAAGCAATTAATTATACTGTCGGAGAAAAAATTGTTAGCGGCAGAGTTGCTGCTGATATTTACGCACAAATTCTTGGGTTTGATAATAATAACACCCTAAATTATTTGCTTGGTCAGAACGATTTTAGAGCTAGAATGCTGGTTGAAAATGATTGGAATTATAACAATCAAAGAGCATTCAAAGTTATATCACAGCATATTCCAAATTTAACTTCTAGCATGTTATACGCCATAGAACAAATGTCGAAGCCTTGGTATACAAATGATTTAGAATGGCGCCCTACGCTTATTTCACTATTGAAAGGCGTAGAACATGTTGAGTATTTACGCTTTCGAAATAAATATGACTTATGTGACGGTTTATCATATCTTTTCATTTATCTAGCAAGCGACCAAGCCTATAATAACAAAGCAAAAAATAGAATTTACATGATTTGCTGCCTACTTAGTGATCTTATTGAGTCTGGGAGAATATCAGCGATAAGATGGTCTGATATTGCTGCTCTATATAATGAAGAACATTTCGATTTAATGGTTGAGTGGGTATTACACTCACGCGAAAAACGTATTCGAGATATAGAGTTGTTAGAGCGATTTGAAAATTATGCGTTCAAAGATTTTTCGAATTTCAGCACAAATAGTATCGGAGTAGAACCGTTCCAAAATCTTTTCCGTGAATTAGGTGTTGATATTGATAATTTATGCTTACCACATTATTTAGAGATAGATTGGGTTTGAGTCGAAATTCGTATCACCTTGGCAAAGTATGACAGCAATGTATATTAATGGAGATGGGGATGATTTTGATGACCGATTTAAATTTCTAGTCCCAAATAAGGAGGATCTTGACTTTTCTGGACAACATTCATAGAGAATTGTAAACGTTTAGGGTTTGCATTTGTTTGAAGCGTCAATAGTGCAATTTAACCAACTGCAAAATTGGTTGAAAATTATCATACGAAGCTGAGTACGAGAAAAATTATGAAAAAATTTATAGAAGATACACTTTTGATGTTGCTAGGTGCTCTTATCACGATGCTGATCATAGGGCTAGGTGAGCTACCTACATTAAGTTCTGAAGAATCCCCTGATGATTTACAAATAAATCATCAAATTAGGGTGGAAGCGCATCTTGTTGCATGATCAAATGGTTTCTCCAAAAACTACACTTGGACAACAAGATGCGCGAAGCCAATATCCTACAACATTCTTTACACCAATACTGCCCAGAACTTCACCTAAAACGATTAAACAGCTTGATGCTGGCCTCTAAGGCACTGATT
>NZ_NAJR01000022.1:0-54577 GCF_002196695.1 Shewanella sp. Shew256
GAGTTTCGCGATAAATGCGTCGAACTCATGGGTGACGTTCCGCGCCTTGAAATGTTCGCCAGAACCAAAACCAAAGGTTGGGATGTGTTTGGTAACGAGGTAAAAGGCTCGATCGATATTCCATTAATGCCAGAGCAAAAAACCATTGAGCTAGCACCAGCGCAACAGCTCGATATCGAAGAACAAATCGCGCGGGAGAATGCAGCATGAAATTCAATATTGAACCAGTACAACGTGATGAATACGGTGATTATCAGCACTCACAACTTCCATATTTTGACGGAGCCGAATGCGTTTCTAAGGAAGTGATTTCGAAGTGGCAAGAAGAAATGGATTTTAAGCTAGTGATTAGCAGGATGGATTGTGAAATCACGGAAGATCACCCTGCTTGGGTTCATTACTTCGAAGATGGTGACGCTGGATTTGGTGAGTGGGTTCCAGAATCACCTAGCGAAAATGCCATTCTGTTGTCTATTCACGACACCGAAGATGGCCCTGTTGCGTGGTGGGCTGTTGAACGCACCAAGGAGTCAGCATGAAAAACACTTTGATTGATCTAAATAATCACTTATTCGCCCAGTTAGAACGCCTATCTGATGAAGATTTGAAAGGCGAAAACCTGCGTGAAGAGATCGACCGTTCTAAATCTGTCACGCAGATTTCAAGCCAAATTATCGCCAACGCTCGACTCGCGCTCGATGCCCAATTAGCAGCTAATGAGTTAACCATTGGCCGCAAACTGCCTGAAATGCTGGAGAACAAAAATGGCTAGGTTTATCTACACGGCAGCAATGCTCGATTTTTTACGGGTGACTTTCCCTGAAAAATCGCTAGCCGAAACGACAAGGTTATTCAATTTTGCTTTTGGCTTAGACAAAACTATTCAGCAAATTAAAGGCGCATGCGAAAACCACAAAATCACCTGTGGCCGCAAGCAAGGCGAGCTAACAAAAGGTAAGTTACGCTGCTTCACCAAAGAACAATTTGACTGGGTAAAGCTAAAATATAAGTCATTGACTATTGAACAAATTACTGTCGAATTTAATCAATTTTTCGGTACCGAAAAAACAGTTAGTCAAATCCGCGCGCTCACAAAAAATCACGGAATTAAATCAGGTCGAACAGGCAGATTTGTAAAAGGGCAAAAAACGTGGAATGCAGGGATGAAAGGCTGGCAGGCTGGCGGAAATTCAACATCTACCCAGTTTAAAAAAGGCATTATCCCGCAAAACCATCGGCCTGTAGGTTCTGAGCGAATCGACAATAAAGATGGTTTTGTCATGGTTAAAGTGGCAGAGCCAAGAACATGGCGCCTAAAACATATTCTCGAGTGGGAAAAACACCACGGCAAAGTGCCAGCAGATCACAAGATCTGGTTTATCGATAACGACCGCACCAACTGCGACATTAGCAACCTGATGTTAGTCACCACAGCAGAGCATGCCATCGTCAATAAGATGGGTTTAGGCCGTGCGCTACCAGAAGCTAAAGAAACCGTATTGCTGTTAGCCCGTATAAAAATGGCGACCACTAAGCGCAAACGGGAGGCAGCATGAACAAACTCAACCAGATGGAAACAGCACCAAAGAATCAGCAAATACTTATAGATACTGGCCTAGGTTTTTTACAGATGGCGCACTGGAACGCACTTGAGGAATGCTGGGTTATTGCCTCGCTCAACTGCAACGATGGCGACGGTGATGATATCTACTTTGAAAACGACTACGAACAAAACCCAGTAGGTTGGCTACCGTTGCCAGATTACACGCCAAACTGGAGTCAAAAATGAAGCAATCAACCGCAATCCGCGAAGCGCTTAAGCAGTGGTACGCCCTGCCACGAAAACAAGCAGGCAGCTGCCAACAGTTTATGAAACAACTCGCCGAAGAATTGAAGAAGGAAGGTAAGTGATGGATCTGCTTAAAAACATAATCAAGGCTCTTTTCTTCTTTGCACTATTCATAGGTTTCGCGGTGTTTGTTGCTAAGTGTGAACATAACAGCTCACCTGTTGTAAACGGTAAGCGCGTCGGCACAGGGTATGAGTGTCACGACAACGTGCTTTACGTCGTTTCTGGTTCAGGCATGGGTAGAAGTATTGCTCCATCTTTTAATGCTGAAACAGGAAAAATAATCAAGTGCAGCATGGGAACAAGTAGCCAAGCGGCTAAGGATGGTGAGTGATGGGATGGGCTAACTGTGGTACAGACAGCAAAGGCAGGCCAATAGGCTATGCCTTTACAGCAACCTGTGATCACCCAGGTTGCCATAATCAAATCGACCGAGGTCTTGCTTATGCATGTGGCGGCATGCATGGAAAATCTGAGATCAGCTGCGAAGGTTATTTTTGTGAGCAGCACAGGCCAACGTATATCGAGCATGAGGGAGATACCCGCCAGATTTGTAGTCAGTGTACTAAGGAGTTACTCGACTCTGGTGAGTGGATAGAAGATGAAAACGAAGGTTGTTTAAGGAGTGTGCATGATGACTGCTAAAGCAACAAAAGTGTGCAAGTGGAAGTGGCAAGAGGGTGGTTTTGTTTTTGAATATGACACTGCTCAAGAATTAGCAAAGCTCATGTTTGAAAACTTACCTAAAGTAACAAACCCATATGATCCGGCTTGCACTGACTTTGATAATTTCAATGAAACATTATGGCAATTGCAGCGGGATAAGGGTGGTGAGTTATGACTCTGACTATCGGTGAAATGTACCAGTTCAAAGGTGGGCGCGAAAAAATTATCTACGTCGGAAAACAAGGTAATTGGCACCAGTTCGAGCTTAATGGTGAGGCCGGAGTTATTTGGTGCGAGCTATTAGATAGCGATTTGCATTTAATCGAAAAGGCAGGTGCAGCATGACTCTAAATGATCGTATGAATTTGCTTACCGAAGAAAACGAGCAGCTTAAAGCAGAAGTTGCAGAACTTAAGGATCAAGTGTCTATTCTCAGCCAGCGCCCTAAATACGATTTATCGACCACACAAGTCCGCGAACAAGCAGTGATTGAAAGGCTTAAAATACAAGGTTTGGTAAGTAACAAGGGAGTTGCATGATGGATGAATATATTCCTGAAACAGGTAAATCCTGCCTTTACAAAAGGAAAGGTGCTCTAAATTGGTGTATGTGCAAAGTTATAGCAAAATACGAATCACTTATTTGGATTCATAATTTTTATACTGGAAGCAAGCCAGTAGTTAGAGAAGCCGAAGTTGAATTTAAGCCATTACCTAATCCCCCTGTGTCAGGATTGTTGTCACCCCTAAATAATCATTATGTTTAAAGACAGGGTGCGGCAAAAGAGAACGATATGGCTCGGTATTCACCAGAACGTAAAGAGGCGATCCTTAAAAAATTATTACCTCCTCACAACTTAACGGTCGCAGAGGTCGCTCGGGAAGAAGGCATCGCGGTGCAAACCTTGTATCATTGGCGAGATATTGCCAGAAAAGAAGGTCGCCCCGTGCCAGGTAAAACATTAACAGCCGATGATTGGTCGGCTGAAGCAAAACTTGCCGTGATTATTGAAACAGCGCCGCTGTCGGAAGCGGAGATAAACCAGTATTGCCGTGAAAAGGGCTTGTTCCGCGAGCAAGTACAGCAGTGGAAACAGGATTGTTTAGCTGGTTTTCAAACCTCAGAAGTACAAACTAAAACCATTAAACAGCAGGCTAAGGCTGACAAAGCCGAAATCAAATCGCTGCAACGGGAATTGCGCTATAAGGAGAAAGCGCTGGCTGAAGCTGCTGCGTTACTGGTGCTCAGAAAAAAGCTCAATGCGCTCTGGGGGGACGACAGCGAGGAGAGCTAACCCCTTTGCCTGAGCGCATAGCATTGATTGCCTTAATCCAAGAGGCCTATACCAATGGTGCTCGCCTTTATAAGGCTTGTGCAGAAACGGGCCTCAGTAAGCGTACCTATCGACGTTGGTATCGAGAAGGTCAAGTACAAGCTGATTTAAGGCCGACAGCAGCTCGACCAGAGCCGGCCAATAAACTCGAAGAACATGAGCGACAACAGATATTAAGCGTGTGTAATCAAACGGAGTACGCCAGCTTACCCCCGTCGCAAATTGTGCCAACATTATTAGATAACGGGATTTATATCGCCTCGGAATCCAGCTTCTACAGAGTGTTAAATGCTCATGGTCAACTTAACCATCGTGGCCGCACTCAGGCTGCGGTCAATCGAAGCAAACCGTTGAGTTATCGGGCAGATGGGCCGAATCAAGTGTGGTCATGGGACATCACTTATTTAGCCTCAATCGTCAAAGGCCAGTTCTACTATTTGTACCTGTTTGAAGATATTTACAGTAGAAAAATAGTGGGTTACGAAGTTCATGAGCAAGAAAGTGGGGAATATGCCGCTGCGCTAATCCAACGCTGTCTGTTACGCGAGCAATGCTTTAACACGCCATTAGTGCTGCATTCTGATAATGGGGCGCCGATGAAGTCACTGACCATGAAAGCCAAGCTGGAAGAGCTTGGTATTACGGCATCATTAAGTCGGCCGAGGGTGAGTAATGACAACCCCTTTTCAGAGTCGTTATTTAAAACGTTGAAATACCGCCCACAGTGGCCGGCATCAGGTTTTAGCTGCTTAGCAACAGCAAGAGAATGGGTGGAAAAGTTTGTAACCTGGTACAACGATGAGCATAAACACAGCCAGCTAAATTTTGTCTCACCAGGGCAACGTCATGCACTGCAAGATGGCGCTATTTTAGCGAAGCGCAAGAAAGTGCTTGAGGCGGCGAAGGAAAGAAAACCGATGCGTTGGTCTACAGAGATCAGAAATTGTGAAGCGGTTGGCGCTGTAACACTCAACCCAGATAAGGCACCAGAAGAAGGCGTAATAAATGCAGCTTAATATTTAAACAAAGAGTGACAACTATCTTGAAAAACACCGTAATGATGAGGCTGCTTGATGATGGCAAGATTAAATTCATTTATTTTGCATATCACCAACCACGCGATACAAAGATGGAATGAACGATTTTATGGCCGAGCGGCAAATCTTATCGATTCATTTTTGGAGGCTAAAAAATTAAAACGAAAGCAGGTTATTCGTCTTAAAACTGGCGATACCAATGGAAAGGTTATTTTTGGAACTGAATATTGCATTTTTGTATGCACTAAATGCAGAAAGCAAAAAAACACACTGGTAATGCTAACAGTCGTTCCAAAAACAAAGATTTAATTCTAAGAAGGTAAACCATCATGAACCACCAGCAAGCAACAAACGAACCACTGTTTTTGACCACCAAAGAAGTGCTTGAGCGCTATCGAATCAAGTCAAAGGTAACTCTTTGGAAATGGCGCAAAGAAGCAGGTTTCCCTGAGCCAATCCACAACGGCCGTCATTACGCCAAAGACTCACTCGACAAGTGGGACGAACAACAAAAGCAAGCCGCTTAAGCTCTCCTTTCTAACACCACCACACTTCTATCCCCAAGTGCCGCAAGTTTGATCTTGCTGGTCCACTGCTCATACGCTTCCGCCTGTTCTTCAAGCCAATCATGCTTGTTGTAAACAGCCATTACCCCACCCAACAAGTGCCCCAGCATCTTCTCGGTGACATGGGGCAACACTCCCGCCTCCGACATTCTGGTTGATAGCGTCCGTCTAAAATCGTGGATCCGCCATTCAGGAATGCCAACATTATCCTTAATATGCCTAACCAACTTATTTACCGCAGCAATATTCGCCGGCTTAGATAAATCCGCAGCAGGGAAACACCACGGCGAGCGATACAGGCTCCATTGCTCCTGCAGGATCTCAAGCAAGGCCGCACTAATAGGCCGTCTTATCGGGATATTGGTTTTGCTGTACTCAATCGGCACAGTCCAAACCATTGCCTCTAAATCAAAGTCCGCTCGCTTAGATTTTAAAATCTCTGAAACCCGCGCCCCAGACAACAGACAAGCCTTAATCACGTTAACGACTGTCTTAGTCGCCCGTCGCTTATCCAGTTCCCGCCAAATCTTGCCGCACTCATTAAAGGTTAGCACCCGGGATCCTACCTTAGAGTGCGAGCCAACATCAGTCACCCTCAGCTGCAACACATCAACAACCGATATCATTTGCCGACGAACCGCCCAGTTAAGCACCGTTTTTAAGTGCCGCAATATCGCCCCTGCAGTGACTCGACTCACCGCCGCTTTTTTATCAAAGAAATCGATCCACTCGCCTAAGGTAATACTCTCAACTTTGCGGTCGGCAAATGCGTCGCATAGATGGGCCCTAAAATATGATTTATAGCTTTCTATCGTGCCCTTCTTTAACCCGTCTGCACGCACCTGCAAAAACTTCTCACAGCATTCTTTAACCGTTACGGCGCCTTCGTAGGTATTGCGTTGTTTCCAAAAAACGCGTGGGTCGATATTATTGGCGATAGAACCCCTTAGTTCAGGCACAGCTTTTCGAGCATCCGCGATTTTTAAATCAGGATACCGACCAAGTGTTAACCGACCGGGCTTGTTTTCAAACCTAAAACGATACTGCCATGTTATAGTCCCTGTTGGGGTAACTCTAACGCTTAAGCCGTCTCTGTCTGCTAACTCAGGTTTTCCCGTATATGGCTTGCCTAGAATTGCTCGTAACTTTGTGTCAGATAAAGACATTTTAGATACCTGTGTACATATTATTTTTGAATATTACGCCACAGAGCGTGATATGTACACAGTAGTGTACTCACATGCACTCACAACAAAATAAACCGTATTAAATAGATTTAAACCAAACTAACTCATATAAACCAATTAAAACATTGTGTTAAGTAGTATAGAGAACCATTTTTAATGAATATAAAACACAATAAAACAGAGTCTATATTCTGGCACGATTATGAAACCTTCGGAGCCAATCCCGCCAAGGATAGACCGGCCCAGTTTGCCGGGATCCGCACAGACTTAGATCTCAATATCATCAGTGAACCCGAGACTTTTTACTGTAAACAATCAACGGATTATCTCCCCTCGCCCGAAGCCATTTTAATCACAGGGATCACACCACAATTAGCCAATTTAAAGGGGTTGCCTGAAACCGAGTTTATGGGGCGTATTCATGCACTCTTTAGCCAACCGAATACCTGCGTGGCAGGCTATAACTCCTTACGTTTTGACGATGAAGTCACCCGCTACGGTTTCTACCGTAACTTTATCGATCCCTATGCCCGCGAATGGCAAAATGGCAATACACGCTGGGATATCATCGATTTAGTCAGAGCTTGCTATGCGTTTAGACCAGAAGGGATCCATTGGCCATTAAAAGAAGATGGCTCGCCCAGCTTTAAGTTAGAGCACCTGACACAAGCCAATGATTTGAGCCATGAAAAAGCCCACGATGCCATGTCTGATGTGTACGCCACCATCGCTATGGCCAAGCTGATTAAAGAAAAGCAACCCAAGTTATATCAATACTATTTCGAGCTACGCCGTAAACAGGCCGTGAGTGCCCAAATCGATGTATTGAATATGCAGCCGCTTGCCCATGTGAGTTCCAAAATCAGTTCGCTGCAGGGCTGTACGACGCTGATTGCCCCCGTAGCCCACCATTCAAGCAACAAAAACGCCATTATTTGCGTTAACTTAGCCATGGATTTAAGCCCGCTGTTTGAGTTAGATGTCGAGCAAATAAAAACTCGCATGTATACGCCGAGAGCCGAGCTTGCCGCGGATGAGTTACCTATCCCGGTCAAACAAGTTCATCTTAACAAATGCCCTTTTATTACCTCGGCCAAGATTTTGGATGATGCCCAAGCAGAAAGACTCAATATCGATAAAGCCTTTGCCAGAGAGCAATACAAACGCTTAAAGGCTCACCCAGAATTGCGGGAAAAACTGGCCCAACTCTTTGAGCATGAAGGCGAAGTCACAACCACAGATCCTGACTTAATGCTGTATTCGGGAGGTTTTTTCAGCCCCGCCGATAAAGCCAAGATGGAGATCATTCGCCATACCTTGCCACAAAATTTAGCGGCGCTGGATCTGCAGTTTGATGATGGACGTATTCCCGAGATGCTGTTTCGCTACCGAGCACGTAACTACCCTGAGCTGCTGAATGATCAAGAAGCCCAGCGTTGGCGCAGCTTCTGCCAACAACGTTTGAGCGATCAGGATTATTTACTCAAACTTGAAAATCTGCTGCAAGATACCGAGGGTGATGAACACAAACAGAAGTTACTCGCGGCCCTGTGTCACTACCTACGCGGGCTCTAAAGCTACGCGGACTCTACAACACCGATAGCGAATCGCTAAGCAGAGAGTTCTATCAGATAAGACAGTTATTTAACGCCAGACATTGATAACTTCTTTCAGTTGTCACTTATCTGGCGTTAAATTGAGGTATAAACGCGAACTAACTCGCATTTATACCGTAACAAAATTACTAGAATGTTCTTCCATGAACTTAACAAACAAGGAGTCGGGAAATGCAAGATAGATTTATCAAAAGCATAACCCAGCTGCCAACACCATTGGCTGACGCATTAATTCCCCTATTACATCAAAACTTTGCGGGACATATTGATGCACAGCAACTGGCAGAGTTAGTCCAAAGCAGCAAAATGACCGAAGCCGAAGTATTACTGGCGCTGCTGCCTATTGCCGCCGCCTTGGCGAAACCGCCTATTAGCGAGTTTTATGTCGGCGCGATTGCCAAAGGGAAAAGTGGCGATATCTATATGGGCGCCAACCTTGAACTGCCCGGCGAGGCCCTGTTTCACTCTGTGCATGCGGAGCAAAGCGCCATCAGTCACGCTTGGTTAAGTGGCGAGAGCCAAATTGTCGACATGATAGTCAATGCCAGCCCCTGTGGTCATTGCCGTCAGTTTATGAACGAACTGGTCGAGGGTGGCCAAATCAAGATCCATTTGCCATCGCAAGACAACCATTTACTGTCCTATTACCTGCCCTACGCGTTTGGGCCGAAGGACTTAAATGTGCAGTCGCCCTTGCTGGTCAAGCAGGAAACCGAATTTGCCCTCGATAGCAGCGATCCGATGGTGATTGAGGCGTTAGATCATGCGGGTTTAAGCTACGCGCCTTATACCCAAAGTTACGCGGCCGTCGTATTAGAAACAGCGGATGGCGCAACCTATTGTGGTCGTTACGCTGAAAACGCGGCGTTTAACCCTTCCATGCTGCCAATGCAGATGGCCTTATCGAATCTGACTCGACATAACCGTGATTTTGGCGAGATCCGCCGCGCGGTGCTAGTCGAGTCATCACAGGGGAAAATCAGTTTAGTGGGCGCAACCATGGATGCGTTACATGCCGTTGTGGCTATCGAACTTGAGCATATTGTGGTCGACCCCGTTTAACGAGAGTCCAGCGGCGCTTTAGCTTTACACAATTGTATTTGCTGGGCGCCGCATTTTTCTCATCTCTTACCTCTTGCAGATCTAAGTCACTTAGCTAACGGTTAGCGCTACGTTTTTCCTCGAATGCAACCTTACGCTCAGCCATTCTTAAGTAACAATCCTCGCGCTGCGCCTGTGTCATGGTGCGCCAGGCTAAGATCTCATCCAAATGCCTAAAGCAGCCCATACAGATATCTTGCTGATCGAGGCAGCAATTTCGCACACAGGGATGTTCGAGCAGATTACTCTGACCAGACCGCATATTCGTTGCCAGCTGGCTCAATAAAATGGAAACGCCGTCCACCGGGAAAGCTGAAAATATCTGTACTGATAGCGCCGCCCGCCGCCTTCACCGCCGCTTGTGTCTGTTCTAAATCCTTGCTGTACAACACGATCAACGGACAACCTTTTTCGAGGTTAAAACTTACCTCTGCTTGATAAAAACCTCCCGTGATCCCCGCATCAATAAAACAGCTATATTGCGGGCCGTAATCCTCAAAGCGCCAACCAAATACCGTATTAAAAAAGGCCTTCGAGCGACCAATATCTGTGGTGGGAATTTCTAAATAATTAATGCTGTGATGCTCCATAATCTTCCCTGCTCATGATTAATCAAACAAAAAGGGAGCCAATGCTCCCTTTAGTATGCTGGCTATTGCCAGATTAACCTTGTACTAAGGCGGCGACAAGTCCGATAGCGCCACCAAATACCCCGCCCCACACTACGAGCCAACCTAAATGTGTCTGGATCATCTCCTGCACAATTTGCTTAACCATTTGCGGCGTTAATTCATTCAAGCGTTGTTCAACGATATTGGCGATCTTCGTTTGCAGATCGGCCATCACATTCGGCTGCTCAATCTCTTGTTTCAATAGGTTGCGGAACTGTTCACTCTCGGACATTTCCACCAAAGAGGCTTTCATCTTCTCGATAAAGGGTTCCTTTAACGGCATTAACGCCTCAGTGCCGCCAAACATGGATAACATGCCGCCGAAGGAAGATTGAGCCACAGTGTTAACTAAAGCATCGAAGGATGGCGCTAAGTCCACTTTATCAATCACAGGGGCTAAATCGATTTGGCTAATTCCTTCTTTTTCCGATAGAAAACGGTCAATATTCTCAGTGGTGAAGAACTGTTTCATCATAAGATGTGCAATCCCCGCTTTGAACTCTTCAAAACGCGATGGCACGACGCCCGAACCGTACAAACCTGGAACCTTCTCAAACAGCATATACACCGCAAGCCAGTTAGTAATGGCGCCAGATAAAGCAAATAAACCAACATTAAACAAAATGGGTTGGCTCAATGCGTATCCCAATGCAACGCAAATGGCCGCTAGCACATTTGTCACTAAACTCTTATTCAATCTTACTCCCCTCTTAAGCTATCGATGCGATTGCAAATGGCGCTAGTTTAGCAAGTGAAGGGGATGCAGGTCTAATGCAGAAAAAGGATGAAAACGTAGCCAAATACCGATAAAACAACGCGCAAACCCAGCTAACTCAAGCACTAGCCAGGCTGGCCGAACATCGCTAACGGCGAGTGGAGTCAATGAGGTTATTTCATTAATTAACATTAACTTAGTTTAATGATTTTAAGGAGAAATAATTGCACATTTCTCAACGCGCTTAGGAATTATTGAAAAGCATCGTCTACACTCAAGGGGACAAAAACTCCACAACCTTGCTCAATCACGTAAACATAAGGGATGTGCTTATGGACTCTGCATTTAATACCGCTGGTGCTTTAGGTTGGCATGAACTCACGACCCACGATACCGAAGAAGCCATGCGCTTTTATGGCGAAGTGTTTGGTTGGCAGTTTAGAACGGTCAAAATGCCCCATGGTCAGTATCATCTCATTGAAAATCACGGCGTAGGTATTGGTGGAATTACCGATAATCTGATCCCAGCCTTGCCTTCACATTGGACAGGGTACGTCACAGTGGCCGACGTCGATTTGGTCGCCATTAATGCGAAAAAACTCGGCGGTGATATTCTCTTCGGCCCAGAGGATATTCCTAAAGTGGGTCGTTTTTGTTGGATAAAAGATCCACAGGGCGCCATTATCGCCGCAATTAGTTACCTCTCAGCCTAAGCCGTTTCGACTGCATCTAATTGCGTTTGATTGGCAGAAACGTTACTGCTGTAAACAGAGGGTTATTGTTTAATATTGCTTGACGTTCAAACTCGTTACCATAAGGTAATGCTCAGATTTAATTGGAAAAACTAAAAACAACTCATGTACACCTGAGCATTATTCGCTAGAATAGTCGCATTTATTGATAGATTTCGCGCCTGCGTGCGTATTGGAGCCTTAATCTCACTATGTTGACTCAGCTATCACGGTTAAAACTGGCGTTCTTTAGCCGTCCTCGATACCAACGAATTCTCGCCTATTTAACGATAATCTACTTAAGTTACCTGATTATCCTTGGACTGGTACTCCCCAAGGCCGTAGTGTCTTTCGCCCCAGAGAAGCTTGCAGAAGTGTTGAGCCGTCCTGTGACACTGCAGGATATGCGGGTCAATCCTTTTACCTTCCAAGTCAATATCGAACAGTTCGAAGTTAAAGAGAAAGATAATCAAGCCTTTGCAGGATTATCTCAGCTGCAATTTGAAGTCAACTTTTGGCGGTCGGTGTTTAATCAAGCCGTGGTGATTGACCATATCCAGCTGCAAGGTCCCTTCGCCAATATCAGTCGGTTTCAAACCCAAGGGAAAACCCAGTTTAACTTCGACGATATTATTACCACCCTCAATCAGGCGAAAACGCCGAGTGAGCCTGAAACAGCTACAGAAAGTACCCACCCACCGCGAGTGATATTAGGTGAATTCAGCTTAACGGCGGGTAAGGTCAAATTTGATGATCAAATCACCCAAGCCTTGGTTGATTACCCCAATATCAACTTCAAACTCAGTCAGTTAGATACTGAGTATTTGATGATGGCTAATCCTGCAAGCCCTGTAAAAGGCCAAGCGACGACATCTCAGGATAAGCCAGCTACGGATACAACTCAGGCCAACTCAGCATCGAATCCTCCGAGCATTCTGCACAACCAATTTGTCGCCCAGCTACAGGATGCCCATGCGGGCGAAGTCAGCCTTGCCGGACAATTCCAACTTTTCCCCTTTAAGCTTGTCGGGGATGCACAGCTCGCCAAACTGCAACTCGCCCCACTCTGGCAATTTGTAGCCGAGCAATTCAAGGTAAAACTGGCGGCGGGTGAACTCAGTATCAGCAGTCATTACCAAGTTGAGTTGCCAGTCGATGGAAACGTACAACTCACGGTCGAACGCGGCCAAGTGATTGTAGAGAAAGTTGATTTACTCAATGGCGACCAGTCCGTTATCGCCTTACCCTTGCTGGCGATTGATGGAATTAACCTCAACCTCGCCAAGCAGCGCGTCGACATTAAGCAAATCCACAGTGAAGGTTTAAGCCTTAAAGCCAAGTTGGACGAACAAGGCATCGATTTAGCACAGCTGTTAATGCCAAAATCTATGGCTGCCAGCACAGATACCGCAGTGCCGAACACATCAGCTGAAACGAACACGTCAGCCGCATCGGCTTCACAAGCGGCCTCAGATACGAGCGCGACTGAACAGCAAGATGCCTGGTTAGTGACACTGGGCGGCCTGAGTATTGAAAACTACGATATTCAACTTGCGGAACATAAACTTACCCAAACCGCGCAGCAATGGCGTGTCTATCCCCTTAATTTTGCAACACAAGCCATAGTGAGCGATTTAAAGGCGCCAATCGAATACGAGCTTTCCTTTGCTCTAAATGATAAAGGACGCTTTATCTCCAAGGGGCAAGTCGATGTGCCTAATGAGTCAATTAACGCCGACCTTAAAGTCCAGCAGCTCGCCTTAGCCCAATTCCAACCCTACCTTGCGCCCTATGTGAATATGCAGCTCAGCAGTGGCCTATTCAGCAGTGATGGCAAGCTAAATGCCGACGGCAAAGGCAAAGCAATTTATCAAGGCAGTGTTGAGCTGGATGATTTGAGTATCCTCGACAACATTCGTAAAGCCCCCTTGGTTAAATGGCAAAAAATGCATATTAATCAGCTCGATTTCGACCAGCAGATGAATAAAATTAATATCGACCATCTAAGCTTTAATCAGCCCTACGCTAAGGTGGTTATCGCTAAGGATCGCACGACCAATATTAGTAATCTGATTGTGGAAACGCCTGCGACAGACGTCCCTAAGACGACTGCGACAACGGCTAAGACAGAGGCCAAGCCTCAGAGCAGCCCCGATGCAACGACTAAGCAGCCCGAGTTAAGCTTAGATATTCAGAAAATCAGCTTTAACCAAGGCTCGGCATTTTTCGCCGATAACTCCCTCACGCCTAACTTTGCCTCTGGCATTGAGCAGCTTGAAGGCAATATCAGTCACTTATCCTCCAAACCCGGCACGACAGCATCGGTCGATATTAAAGGGAAAATCGATCGTTATGCGCCAGTGACCCTAAAAGGGGATATTAACCCACTGCTGGATAAGCCTTATCTTAACTTAGACCTAGTGTTTAAGAGTGTCGAGCTGACCTCTGTGAATCCTTATTCAGGCACCTATGCAGGCTATTACATCGATAAGGGGCAATTGTCCTTAGCGCTCAACTACAAACTGGAACAAAACCAACTCAAGGGCAGCAACCACTTAGTGATTGATCAGCTCAAGCTGGGTAAACGCAGCAACAGTGACTTAGCCACCAGTTTGCCCGTGACCTTAGCGATTGCTCTGTTGCAGGACCGCCACGGCGTGATTGACCTTGGGATGGAAGTCTCCGGCGACTTAGACTCACCCAGCTTTAGTGTCGGCGGTATTATCATGACGGCCATCACCAATGTGATCACTAAGGCCGTGACGGCGCCCTTCTCTTTCCTTGCGGGTCTGGTAGGCTCCGATGAAACCTTGGATAAAATCCCCTTCAACCCAGGGCAATTTGTACTCAGCCCAACTGAGCAGGAAAGCTTAGATAAACTAGCTAAAGGCTTAGACGATCGCCCAATGCTTAAATTGAGCCTCGAAGGCAGCGTCGATGCCGTCAAGGATAGCCAAGCGATTGCCGAGCGCATGATGAAACGCAAGCTGGCCACACTAGCCAATCTGCCACTGACGGAATTACCCGCAGATCTCAGCCCGAGCCAATTCCCAACCGAAGGCCCTCTGGCCGATGCGCTGGTCAAACTGTATGAGCAGGAAGTCAAAACCAATCCGGATGATGTGAAAGACACTATTGTTGCTGAGACCAAAGATACGCCACTAAGCAAAGAGGAACTCACCACCCGTTGGCATATTGCGCTGTATAACCTCACGGTAAAAGCGCAAACAGTTAGCCCTGGCATGTTAGGCGATTTAGCCCAAGAGCGGGCTAAATCGGTTAAAGCCTATCTTGTCGACAGTAAAGGGATCGCGCCAGAGCGGATTTTCCTACTCGAGAGCCGAGTGACCCTGAGCCAAGATGCGGCGCAGGTGAATATGAGTATCGACGCAAACTAAATACTCACCAACACCAAAACATGGATAATAAAACGCCCAGTCCTCACTGGGCGTTTTTGTAACTAAAGTCGGCTAACAGCCTCAGTCTCAAGTGCTTGGCCTCACGCATCCCTTAGGTTACACTCTGCGGCTTTATGCGAGCGGATCACATTTCGCCAAGTCTTTTCGACAACGAAATACCATTTCGCACCACCCATACTGCGGCGCGCTAACACACTTTATTCGAGGTAATTATGTTTATTATTCGCTGGATTTTAGGTCGGATCATTTTGTTACTGAACTTTGTGTTCACCCCAAAGAAGCGCAAACGCCCACAGGCAGAACAACAACAGATTGACGCCCAGACCGAAGCGCTGGCCTTATATCAATACAATGCCTGCCCTTTCTGCGTTAAAGTGCGCCGCGCTATGCGTCGTCAAGGACTGAATATTCAAACGGTTGATGCAAAACAATCTCCGCACAAAGATGAGCTGATCGCTCAGGGCGGTAAACAACAGGTTCCTTGTTTACGCATCGAAGAAAATGGCCAAGTACAATGGCTGTATGAGTCGAAAGAAATTATTAATTACTTAGATCAACGCTTTGCCTAAATGAAATGCGCGCCCTATGGTGCGCTTTTTATTTACGCCTAGCTTTACTAGCACCACGCTTATTTGCGCCTTTCTTTAATTACGCCACATTTATTTACGCCAAAGATATTCGCGATCGGAATAGTCAAACAACCACTGGGGTTGGTACACCACCAAAAGCGTCACCGCCATGCCATTGAGCAGCGCTTCGGGGAACGCCAATAGCGGGATTAACATCAGATAGTTATCAATTAACACGCCCCAGTCATAATCCATTGACCACCACAGCCAGAACGCCCAACTAAATTGATGAAATACCGTCGACAGCCCAGCGTTAATAAAGGCGCCGACAAAAATAAACACAAAAATATGCTTAGGAAACAAATGATAACTACGGCTGTAGAGAATAAAGGCACAGAACAGCGGAATAGCGATAGCAAATAAGCTAAAAGCCCCAAACTCGGCGGGCTGCTTTAACACAAACATACTGAAAAATGCGCTCGGTAGCAGCAAGGCAACCGTGGCTAAACGCCAACCAAACATCAGTAGGCAAGTAACTATGCCTAAGAAGTGTAAATGCAATCCCACTTGAATACTGGCATTAAGCAACCACAGGGTATTTACCGCAATCAGGGTCAATAACAACCGCCATTGTAAGCCTTTGTCCTTCAGTACTTGCTGTAGCTCCTCCTTAGGCCAAATTGCATAAATCCACAGCGCCAGTAGCAACAGACTCAGGCACTGCAATGGGCTGATATCCCATTCGATTTGTGCAAAACGATTCGCCCAAAAGTCCAACATGAAAAAGGCTCCCTCGGTACAGCGCCATTCGGCGTGATAAAGCGGTAAAGATAATCGCGGTATACGAGAGTGAGTATATCGCGAATAAAACCCATAATTGCATGATATTTCGCGGCATATTAAGGTATTCTTCGGTAAGTGAATCACCTAAGAGTAATCCTTCATATGCTATTAAGATCGATAAGTCTGACACTGCTGAGCTGCTTTACCCTACTCGCCTGTAGCAGCGCCCCAATAGATCCCACAGAGTTTGCCGGAAAATTTAAAGATAAACTCACCACAGATCTGCGCGCCGATGGGCTAAAACTCTTTACCTATCAAGCCGGTTTAGCCGAAGACAAATCGAAAAAGGATAATGCCGAGCGCCCCTTCCCCCACGAAGAACGCATGCGCCAAGTCGCCCAAGATCCTAGAGAGCAGCGCCGCAGTCGTAAAGAACAGGCCGACTCACTCGAGATTTGGGGCAAACAAGTGGAGCTGGGGTTAGAAAAAACCTTAGAAATGACGGGCTATTGCCGCGAGGGTTATTTCGAATTGAGTCGAAATATTGAATCGGGACGCGGTGAAATTCGCGGAGAATGTAAAGAAGGCGCCACCGAGGAAGATAAACAAAAATTTGCGCGCTTTTAGCAAGTTTGAGTGCTTATCTTTACCAGTAAAAAGAAAAAATAAGGGCGAGGTTATCGCCCTTATTTCAACGCTTTACTTAGCTAACTCACTGAACGCTAAATCAAAGCCTCAATTCATTCAGTCTGCAATTAAACCGCTTCGTTTAAAGGAACAGCACGGTTTTCGAGTAACACAGGGATCCCATCCGTGATTGGATAGGCTAATTTGTCTGCCTTACAAATCAATTGCTGCGTTGTTTTATCGTATTCCAACTTTCCCTTGCACACAGGGCAAGCGACTATGTCTAACAGTTTTTTATCAAACGCCATGGGATTTTCCTTGTTTAGCTGCAGCCACAGAGCGCACACGGCTCAGCAGCTGTTGATCAAATTGTGGCGATAGCTTGGCATCCACAGCCAAATACCACCAGTTTTCTTGTGCAAAATCGCGACATTTAACCGCATCTTTTTCTGTCATCATCAGCGGGCGAGATGCCGCAAGCTCGCATAACACGTCTTTATCGTAGGCTTGGTGGTCATCAAAACCATGGGATAACGCAAGTTGAATACCTTGCTGCGTTAACGTCTCAAAAAAGCGCGCCGGATGACCAATGCCCGCCATAGCCACCACAGGTTGTGTCGGGTCAAACACTGCCTCAGCTTTAGGATTTACTGGTAACACCGCACTTGGACTCAGCTGCATCTCATATTGGTTGGCCTGCGCGGGCCCACCATTGACCACCACAAAATCCACTTGATTAAGGCGCCAAGCACCTTCACGTAGCGGCCCTGCGGGCAGCAAATGACGATTCCCTAAACCGCGCTTTCCATCAATCACCACCAGCTCGATGTCACGGCCGAGGGCGTAATGCTGCAAACCATCGTCACAGATAATCACATCTACCGCAAACTCTGCCAGCAACGCCTTGGCGGTATCGACACGTTTGGCTCCCACTACCATAGGCACGCCAGTGCGCGCGACTATCATGGCGGGCTCATCGCCTACTGCCGCCGCGCTATCCGCCTCGGTAACGACTTTGACCCCTTGGATATCCGCGCCATAACCACGGCTGATCACACCTGGATTAACCCCCTGTTGCCGTAACAACTCAATTAAATAGATGACTGTGGGCGTTTTACCGCTGCCGCCAACGGTAATGTTACCGACGACGATAACGGGCACGGGTAATGCGGTTTGGGATTTGAGTCCCAAGCGAAACAGGCTGCGACGAATCGCAGTAATCAAGGCAAATAGCACAGAAAACGGCAACAAGAGCCACCGCAATGGGTGGCCCTCATACCAGATTTTATTCACCAGCGCCTGCATTTAGCTACCGAACTGCATTTGGTATAACTTGGCATACATGCCGCCAAGTTCCAGAAGGGATTTATGGGTACCGCGCTCAACGATACGACCTTGATCGACCACTAAAATTTGATCGGCGCTTTCAATGGTCGACAAACGGTGAGCAATCACAACCGAAGTACGGTTTTGACGAAGATTATCGAGTCCCTGCTGAATCGCCTTCTCAGATTCGGTATCGAGTGCCGAGGTGGCCTCATCGAGGATCAGCACTGGCGCATCACGCAGCATAGCGCGGGCAATCGCGATACGTTGTCTCTGGCCGCCCGATAATAACACGCCGTTTTCACCCACTTGGGTGTCTAAACCTTCGGGCAATTGCTCGATAAACTCCATCGCGTGAGCTAAGGTTGCCGCTTGAATAATCTGCTCGCGGGTCGCTTCGCCGGGATAAGCATAGGCGATGTTGTTGGCAATAGTATCGTTAAACAGCGTCACTTGCTGCGACACAAGTGCCACCTGATTACGCAATGATTTCAATGAGTAATCATAGATGCTGACATCATCGAGCAGAATGTCGCCAGATTCCAAGCCAGTGTAGAAACGCGTTACTAGACTGGCAATGGTGGATTTACCCGAACCAGAACGACCGACTAAGGCCAAGGTTTGTCCTTGAGTCACCTCGAAGTCGATATTATCTAAGGCGCGGCGCTCCTGCCCGTCGTAGCTGAAGGACACATTATCGAAACGTAAGTTGCCCTTAGCACGCTGGACTGTGTAGGTCCCCGTATCCGACTCAGGCAAAGTGTCTAACAGTTCAAAAACCGTGGTACAGGCTGCGATACCGCGCTGAAATTCGGCATTCACACGCGTGAGGTTTTTGATGGGTTGTAACATGGCCATCATAGCGCCGAGGATGGTCGCGAAGGTACCTGCGGTCAAATCGGCTTTCATGCTATCTAGGCTCGCCGCATAGAGCACAAAGGCCAAGGCAAAGGAGCCAATCACCATGATCAGCGGCTGGCTAATGGCCTGCGCCACGGCGAGTTTCATATTTTGATGACGGTTTCTGTCATTCACTTTGGCGAAACGCGCCGTTTCGGTTTCTTGTCCGCCGAAGGCCAAGACGTTTTTATGACCTTTGATCATCTGCTCGGTGGCGGCACTGACATCACCCATCGCCGTTTGGATTTGTTTCGATACCTTACGGAAGCGGCGACTGACAATAGTGATCACCAATCCCATAATAGGACCAATTACTAAAATACAGAGGGAAAGCTTCCACGAGTTATAAAACATCAGCGCAAGCATACCGATAACCGTCACCCCATCTCGCACGATGGAGATCAAGGCACTACCCGATGCGCGGGCAATTTGCTCGGTATCGAAGGTGACTTTTGAAATCAAGTTCCCGGTGTTTTCTTTATCCATGTAGCTCACGGGCAAGCTCAGATAATGCTCAAACACCTGCTGGCGCATATCCATGATCAAACGCGCACTCATGTAAGAAATGCCGTAGGTGGAGACAAAGTTCGCAAAACCACGCAGGGAAAACATCAAAATAACCACTATCGGCGCCATTAATAACACTTGGTTATCGGCATGAAAACCTTGGCTAGTGGGGAGTGCGATACCGTTACTGATCGCCGGTGTACTGGAAAAGCCTTTATCGATAAAAGGACCGATAAAAGAAATAAAGGCCGCGTCGACAAGCCCATATACAATCAGGCCGACAACTGAAAGCAAAAACATGCCCTTCATCGGTTTGAGGTAGCCCAGTAATCGTTTGAAAACTGTCCACATTTCGTCTTTAGGAGATGCTGTCATTGAAAACACTAAATTATGGCAAAGTGGCCATTCTACTCTGGATTAATCAAGTCACCAAATCTAAACAAGCGGTTATACCAAAATGGCGCCAAATCACGCCGATAGGTCTTTACCTCGAGCCGTCCAGCAGCAAAAGAAACGCTGATCTGCCCTTCTCGCCCCGTCGTTAAATAATGAATATCACGCGCTTGATAGCGCGCGACCACATCAGGCTTGGGGAAACCATAACGATTATTGAGACCTGCTGGAAACAACACTAATTCAGGGGCGACTGCATCGATAAAGGCAGGAATTGATGAAGTTCGGCTGCCATGGTGCGGCGCAATGAGCACTTGGCTTTTAAGCTCGGTGCCTGCAAGCGCTTGTTCAATCAGTACCGCTTCGGTTTCCTTCTCAATATCACCACTGAGTAACAAACTGTGCGCGCCATCATCGATACGCAGCACACAGGAGGCGTTGTTCCCTCCCTTGGCCGTCTGAGGCGAGATAAAGTTTAACGTTAATTGCTGCCACTGAATTTGCTGCGGCACACAGGGCATCCCCTCTAAATGAGCCACATCGGTTATCCAGTTTGCCCTTGGATAGGCTTTAGCCAGCACTTCGGCACCGCCAGCATGGTCGTTATCCCCATGACTCACAACAATATAATCCACCTGAGCTAAGCCTTTGCTGTTAATAAACGGGATAATCACCCGTTCGCTATAGCTAAAATCCTCACCAAAGGCGGCGCCCGTGTCATAGATAAGTGCGCGTTTATCCTGTTCAATCACCACGGCCAATCCCTGCCCCACATCGAGTAGGTGTAGTGTCCACTGAGGGGACGAGGACTCAGTCACTCGTGGAAAAATCACTAATATGAACGGAATAAACAGCAAGGCTAAAGGTAAATGCCAGAGCCAATACCGACTATGATGCGGAAGATAACGCAACAGTATTAGGGCCAACAGTACGCACAGACTGGCCCCGAGCAAGGTCTCAGAGACCGAATGCCAATGGGCGGGTAAATCACCACTAAGTTCCAATAACTTGCCATAGGGTAACAGTGTTAAATCAGCCAGATGGAACAACGCAAACCATGCTTGACCAAAAAGCGTGCTTAACCACCAGAGGATAAACGCCAGCATAGACAAGGGGATAACGATTAAGCTAAACCACGGCACCACCAGCATATTCATCCACAGACTGTGTACGCTTAGGCCGCCGAAAAACACCGCCTGTACCAGCCCTAACACCAGACTTAAACGCCATTGAATCGACCAAAACTGCGTGAGTCTCCCTCTCGCTTTTGCCCTAACGGTAGCGTTACCTTTAACGGGCTGAATACGCGGCGCGCTTTCCAAGGTATATAAAATAATCGCCAAGGCGCAAAACGACAGCCAAAAGCCAGCACTCAAACAGGCAAGCGGATCGAGCAAAAGCACAATAAAGAGTGCAAACAGTAAACGGTCCCACGCACTCGAGTAGCGTCTTAATAAACTCAGCAGCATGATCAATAAAATCATCACTAACGCGCGTTGAGTCGAAACGGCAAACCCCGCTAAATAGCTATAAAATAAGGCACTACCTCCGGCGAGCAATAGCGCAATCACTAGATTTCGCCTGCTCGGATGCGCCGCGAAGCGGCTTAATAGAAACAGCGTGCATACATAAACCCAAGCGGTGATCACAGATAAATGCAGCCCAGATATCGCCACTAAATGCCCAGTTCCGGTTTGCCTTAATGCCTGCCACTTACTGGCTGGTATGAGTTGCTTATCGCCCAAGATCAGCGCGAGCAAAATATCCCCCTGCGCAAATGTCGACAACTTAGGGGATAATTGGCTAATCAGATAATTTCTTAATGAAAAATGCGATGTTTCTAACGTTGCATGTAGTACCCTGCCCTTGCCAACAATATGCTGACTAATCAATTGCTTTTGCTCGTTGTAGCCACCTTGATTTAACACGCTAGAAATAGTTTTAGGCATCAGCGTGAATGTCCAAACTTGCCCCACTTGCACCGCTTCGGGAGATTGCCAAGTGAGTCGCAACTTCGCCCTTGGCCAAAAGATTAAATTTGGTTTATCGACAATAATATCGAAGCTAACCCAGTCGCTGTTTTGACTAACTAGTGATATGATTTCGGCCCTCACTTGAATTGGCTGTTGCGATAAAGGAAGATCCTGCCGAGATAAGACTAAGCAAAACCCCGTAAGCCAACACATCGCGAAAAGTACGCCAGACAAACTAGGCGCTTTTTTGAATAAGATGAGTGCCCCAAGGCAAAGGTAGGGTAAAGAATTGATTGGCAGCAGCGAGGGCCACAACATCGCTGATAATAAGGTGGCACTAAAGCCAAAAATGAATCCATTCATAGTGAATTAAGTTAAGACAGCAATTTCAGCCTATGCCAAAAAAATTAATCAAAAAATATATGCCTAAGCCTGAAACCCTGCGTGAGCACAAACACCTACGCATTTTCGGTCGCTTATTACATAACCCCAATCTGTGGGCGCTTAATCGCCGCTCTGCCCCGGGGGCCTTTGCCATAGGTTTGTTTGTCGCTTGGATCCCAATGCCGTTTCAAATGGTCGTCGCCGCCGCTTTCGCCATCCTGTTTAATGTCAATATTCCTGTCTCTGTCGCATTAGTGTGGATCACCAACCCGCTCACCATGCCAGTGATGTTTTATGGCGCTTATTTATTGGGCGCAAAAATTCTTGGCCATGCGCCGCAGGAGTTTGCCTTTGAAGCCAGCTGGCAATGGATTGAATCTTCATTGGCCACCATTGGCCCTGCATTTTTGCTTGGTTGCTTAGTGTTGGGAGTCATATTTTCCGCCTTGGGATACCTGACGATCAGTAATCTGTGGAAATACTCCATCATGTTTAAATGGCAAAAACGTAAGACAAAATAATTGCCGAATCTTTGCCGCACCATCCAGTGGCTCACCCGTATTTTATTTAAGAGCATCTAAGCGCATTTAATCACTTTGATAAGCGCTTAGATGTCTTGTTAGTGTCCAGCTTAGATACATTTGCTTAACCTGTAGTATCGAGTTTCTCTGGCTCACCAGCTCTAGATATTGAACAAGTTAACTCCTATATGCATTCCCCTCCCATACCTTGTCACACCTGCAACTAGCTAAACTCGAATCGTAAAGCAGCCTGTATCTCGTCTCGGATCTAAGAGCTAATCCATCACATCTAACCGCAAAATAAACAGCTTTCACTGCAGTAAACTGACTGTTACTCATAAGGAGATATATACATTCATTTTATTTGCAGCTTAAAATATTCCTATGTTCACCTTCACCACTGCTCTGTATGCTGAATATTGATGAACCCGCACACTTACAACCCAAAGTGGCCTTGTTTCGCTTAGGTTTTAGACCCTTTTTCCTGTTTGCCAGCCTGTTTAGTCTCTTAAGTTTGGGCATATGGGGCGGATTGCTCTCAGGCAAGTCGTTACTGCCAAGCACACTCAATCCTCTTTGGTGGCATGGTCATGAGATGATTTTTGGCTTTGTCTGCGCTGTAGTTGCAGGCTTTTTACTGACGGCCGTTCAAAACTGGACGGGACGCCCTAGCATTAAAGGTATGCCTTTAGCTGGACTATTTTTAGTATGGCTACTGCCTCGTTTGTTGTTCATATTGCCCTTCAACATTCCGCTTGTGGCCATTATGGTCATCGATCTGCTGTTTTTACCCTTAACGGCGGTCTTATTAGCCATTTCGGTGATTGAGGTTCGCCAGTGGCGCAACTTTGTGTTTATCCCCATTCTGAGTTTACTCACCGTTTTCAACGGCGTGAGTTATTACAGCTTAATGACTAATCAATTGAATTGGATGAATAACGGACTCTATGCCGCAGTGATATTGGTCGCGGTTATTGTTGCGCTGCTCGGCGGACGGGTGATCCCGTTTTTTACTGAGCGAGCGACCCAATGGCAAAAACAGTCTCCTATCCAAGCAATAGAGTATTTAAGTTTTGCTAGCCTATTAGCCCTAGTGATAAGTCTCTTTTTAACAGAAATATTATTGACCCGTATTCTTGCAGGTGTCGCAGGCTTAGTGCTCTTCATTCGTTGGTCTCGCTGGGGATGGAATGCCAGTTGGCCAGTGCCACTATTATGGTCGCTGCATTTAAGTTACTTATGTATCCCCATCGGTTTAGGGCTGATTGCCGCGGGATTGCCACTTTCCGTTGGCATGCATGCCATTACTGTTGGCGGATTGGGCGGAATGATCCTCGCGATGATGTCACGGGTCTCGCTCGGGCATACGGGGCGTACACTGACGCCGCCGCGACCAATGGCGCTGGCTTTTGCTTTAATCCTCCTCGCCACAGTGCTGCGCGTCCTCGCGGGCTTACTTAGTGCCTGGTTTATCGAACTCATGCTCGCCGCCATTGCGCTGTGGATCTTAGCCTTTGGTTGTTTCTGTTACTGTTATGGACCTATGCTTTGTCGCGTAAGGGCCGATGGTCGCCTAGGCTAAAGCGGCGTCTAAAATCACGGCGCTTTGATTCTGTGGCTCAACAAGCAATTGTTATCTTGTGAATTGAGTCACAGAGAATCACGCCTCTTTTCCCTACCTAAGGTATTTTTACTGTTACTATTTATAAAAATATTCAGTAGGGAGTACCTATGCCATTTTATCGTCAATACGGTGCCAAGGGCTTAAAAGCCGTTGAGCATCTGGTATTAATCATCATCGCCATTGCGACCGTTGTCGCCATCGGCCAAGAAATTGTTCATGTCTTTAACGTCGGCGCCGTCGCGCTTGCCGATCTACTGTTATTGTTTATTTACCTTGAAGTGCTCGCCATGGTGGCTAACTACGCCGAATCGGGCAAATTACCCGTGCGTATGCCGCTGTACATTGCGATTGTCGCCCTAGCGCGGTACTTAATCTTAGATATGAAGAGCATGGATGACTGGCGCATTGCCGCCATTTCACTCTCGACTTTGATCTTAGCGGCCACGGTTATCGTTATCCGTTGGGGCCAATTAAAAATGCCCTACCCTAAAAATCAAGAATACGATAATTAATTCTCACGCGCGTCATTGCCAGCCAAAGGCAATGGCGCCATGTTCTTGCCAGTAAAATCCCCACCAAAGACCTCGCTTTCACATTGGTATTCTGCCAAAAAGCAATTATGCTAGTTTTACTGAGATCAATTATTTACGGGGCAATTGAGTTATGGGTGACCATCCAACAGGATTTGAAGAAAAACGTGGGTCGCTTCGCGTGGATATGGAAGCTGAGCGCGTACTCTTACATTGGACAGATAACGACGATGTAAACCATACCGACCAAGGCGTGTGCATCGATTTAGCCCGTCGAGGCATTTTGTTTGATTATAAAAAACCGTTCTCGCTGGGTGATTTAGTCACTGTGACCTTTAATCCTGACACCGATCATGAGAATAGCGTTAAAGGTCAGGTCTGCCGCTGCTCTAAACGTCATGATCAAAGCTATCATGTCGCCATGCAATTGCTTTAATTTCAATCCAGCTACGCAGGGTCGATTGAGCTGTTCTACACTGAATTAGTTGAACTATTCGTACAGGGGACATAGCTATGATATTGCTGGTGGGTGGTGAAAAAGGTGGTAGTGGCAAGAGTTGCCTCGCGCAAAATCTGGCGGTTTACATAAAACAGAAATTTGACGCCAATGTGCTGATGGTCGACTGTGACCCACAACGTACCACATCCGATTGGATCCAAGCCCGAAACAACGACCCTAGCCTCCCTGCCATTAACTGTATTCAACTCTACGGTAAAATTCGTAATGATTTGCTTAGTCTCAATGAGCGTTTTGACTATGTGATTGTCGACTGTGGTGGTCAAGATAACCTTGCGATGCGCGCCGCGATGTCGGTGGCCACTTATGTGGTGATCCCCTTAAGACCAAAGCGTCGCGATCTAAAAACCTTACCCCATATGGAAGACATGCTCAGCACCTGTAAAATGGTTAACCCCAAAATGGTGGCCACCATAGTGCTCACCCAATGCCCCGCGCTGCCCACACAGGTAAAACGTATTTTAGAGGCCAAAGAAGTGGTGCAATCCTTCGGGTTACGCGTGCTCAATTCGGTGACGTTCTGCCGCAATATTTACGATGACAGTGAGGAAAAAGGATCGTCCGTGATGGAAATTGAGCCCGATGGAAAAGCGGCCGACGAAATCCGCGCAATTGTGGATGAGCTGTTCACCTTACCTCCAGAAAATAGTTATGAGCTTAACTGATCTTAAACGTAAGAAACCCAAACAAGTCATCAAGTCGGTTTCTGTTGATGATTTTATTGAAGATGCCAATAACTATGCTCTTGGCAAGGCGAGTATTCTTAACCTCCCCACTGCCGAGCCTAAGGGATTAGATAAAAAGTCCGCCAAGATTTACCGCCATGCCACTTTTACCTTAACCGAAACCAGTATTTCCCAGCTCGATGGCTTGGCAAAGGAAACCAAGATTGCTAAATCGCGGCTGCTGCGGATTTTGATTGATGAGTTCAGCCACAGAACAGCTGAAGAACAACTCAAAGTAGTCAATAAAAGTAAGAAAAATGAAGGTTAACTCGACTATTTATGCATTGATATTAGCGGTTATCGGTGAGTGATAACTGCTTAAGTTTTCTGCAATAAAACTGCCGCGATGCAAACCTCTATAAAATTCCGCTTTCGGGAGATTTAATTGGCCGCAACCTAATGCGGCCAATGGTTCTAAACTGGACCGACGCTATATCGACTAAGGTCAGTTCGCCCAAGCTCATATGACCTAGACTGCAATTAGGCTCAACTTCTATTGCCTAAGCTTCGATTAGCTAGGCTTCGATTAGCAAGAGTACTTTAAATCATCTAGTGGTGTGAATGATTACACTGCCGGCCCACAACCAATGTCAAACCTTGCGCAGACTCCAGCATTTTTCCTTTGCGCAGTAATAAGCTAATCAGCTCTTCCGCCTGTAGATTATCGGCGCTGCAAGTGTGGTAACGTGCATTGTCACCAAAGGTTTGTGCCATCAAGGCGATAAACTCAGGCTTTAAAAGCGGATTTTCTTGCGCTACCATCAGCGCCATAACGTCATGACCGTGAACAGAATCGGACATAGTCTCTCCAAAAGATGTAAAAAAGATTAAGCTTTATATCCGAACTGTTGAATTTTAACCCTGATCTTGCGCACATACTGCCGATTTCAATGCCTGTGCCGACTGCAATGACGATAAAGTGAGCCACTATGTCCTTGATCTTGCTCCTGACTCAACAGATGTCACTCTACTTAGTGATAGTGTATTTGGTCAGTAAAACGCCACTCTTTAAACTGTTCGCCGAAACCTCCCCCCGCCTACCGCACAAGGTATTTATTTATCTTATCTTTTCAAGCTTTTGTATCATGGCGACTTATTTTGGCGAGCAAACCTCGGGCGCCATTGCCAATACTCGCGCGATGGGCGCCGTATTAGGTGGCTTACTCGGCGGGCCGGTCACGGGATTTTTAGTCGGTATCACGGGAGGTTTGCACCGCTACAGTATGGGTGGTTTTACCGATTTAGCCTGCGCCATTTCCACTACCCTCGAAGGCCTGTCAGCGGGCATGATCAGTTTTTACCTGCGCCGCGCGGGCAAGAGCGAGCTTATCTACAATCCACTGTTAGTTTGCCTAGTGACCTTTTACGCCGAAATGATGCAGATGAGCATTATTCTACTGATCGCCCGCCCCTTAGATGATGCCTGGGAATTAGTTCGACAGATTGCACCGCCGATGCTCTTAGTTAATTCCATCGGTGCGGCGCTGTTTATGAGCATGATCCGTGACCAAAAAACCATGTTCGATAAGCTTTCCTCCAGCTTCTCGACCAAGGCGCTCAAGATCGCCGAGCGCAGCGTGGGCTTACTCTCCAAGGGCTTTAACGAAGAGAGTAGCGGTAAGGTTGCGCAAATTGTGATCCAAGAAACCAATGTCGGCGCAGTGGCCATTACCGACCGCGAAAAACTCTTGGCTTTTATTGGCATAGGGGCTGACCATCATATTCCCGGCACACCGATTTCCTCAAAAATAACCCTTGAGGCCATTAACCAGAACAAAGTGATGTTCGCCGATGGGGTAGAAATGCCCTATTCCTGCTCGATTTCGAGCCAGTGTAAACTCGGTTCGAGCCTAGTGATCCCACTTCGTAGCGACACCGAAGTCATTGGCACCATCAAGTTATACGAGCCAAAAAATAAATTGTTCTTGAATATTAATCGCACCTTAGGCGAAGGGATTGCGCGGCTATTGTCAAACCAGATCCTCTATGGCCGCTTTGAACAGCAGCAAAATCTGCTGACCCAAGCCGAACTCAAATTGCTGCAAGCTCAAGTGAATCCCCATTTTTTATTCAACGCACTCAATACCATCAGTGCGATTATTAAGCGCGATCCCGATATGTCGAAGCAACTGCTACAGCAGTTATCGCAGTTTTTGCGGATCAATTTAAAGCGTACCACTGGTTTAGTGACACTCGGGGATGAGCTCGATCACATCGCCTCCTATCTCACCATTGAGAAAGCACGATTTATTGATAAATTACAGGTCAATATCGCTATCCCTGAGTCACTCTATCACTGCAAAGTACCTGCGTTTACCCTGCAGCCGATCATTGAAAATGCCGTAAAACACGGCACCTCCCATATGATTGAGCAAGGGCAAATCAAGGTAACAGGCCAGATGGATGAACAGGTATTGGTCTTAGAAGTCACTGATAATGCAGGGCTTTATCAACCCATTATGGGTTCTGAAGGGCTAGGCATGAACTTAGTTCATAAACGGATCCAAAACCTGTTTGGTGAGCAGTACGGCATTCAGGTGGAATGCGAGCCGGATGAGTACACCAAAGTCACTATCCGCTTACCCATAGAACAGACGGAAACCAGCACGTGATAACTTGTTTAATTGTCGACGATGAATTGTTTGCCCGCGAAGAGCTTGCCGATCTGCTCGGTCAAGAAGCTGATATTGAAATTATTGGCCAATGCTCCAATGCAATTGAAGCGCTGCAAACCATTGCCAAAGAAAAACCTCAATTGATTTTTCTCGACATCCAAATGCCGCGGATTTCTGGCATGGAGTTGATTGCCATGCTCGACCCCGACACTTTGCCGAAAATCGTGTTTGTGACCGCGTTCGATGAGTTTGCAGTCAAAGCCTTTGATAATCATGCCTTTGATTATCTACTCAAACCCATAGATGCCGAGCGTCTGAGTCAAACCTTGAAACGGGTGCGTAAGGATCTGACGCCACAAGCCGTGAATCTGATCGCGCCATCGACGCTGGAGCATTTGCCCTGTTACAGCGGCAGTAAGTTAAAAGTCATACCCATTCAAGATGTTGAATATGTGTTTAGCGATTTAAGCGGTATTCATGTCGCCTGTACCAAAGGCAAGGTTCACACCCAGCTCACGCTGAAGGTGTTAGAGGAAAAAACGCCGCTAGTGCGTTGTCATCGCCAATATCTGATTTCGCCCAAAGCCATTGCCGAGATAGAACTGCTCGATACTGGCGCCGAAGTCACCACCCTGCTTGGCGACAAAGTGCCCGTATCTCGCCGCTATCTCAAAAGCCTTAAGCAATTGTTTGGCTTCCAATAGTCCGATAATTAACCGCTTATGCTCATCTCCTAACCGCTCGGGGCAGTTAATACTTATGAATGACATACGTATGCAACCGCTCGCCCCATTCTATTGCCGCTGAGTCAGCATTATCGACCTCTCACCCAGTTAGCCCTGTTTTGTGTAAACAACTTGTTTACACTCTGCACAACTCAAAATGGGGAGATAACTAAAATGATGTGGTTCCTACTCTGCGTCGGTCTATTGATCGGCGGTTACTTTATCTACGGCACCTTCGTTGAGAAGGTATTTGGTATCAACGAAAAACGTCAAACACCGGCTTTTAGCCAAACCGACGGCGTAGACTATGTGCCTATGTCGAAAGGCAAAGTGTACTTAATCCAATTATTGAATATCGCGGGTGTGGGTCCAATCTTCGGCCCAATCCTAGGTGCGCTTTACGGTCCTGCAGCCATGCTGTGGATTGTGATCGGTTGTATTTTTGCCGGTGCGGTGCACGATTACTTCTCGGGTATGCTGTCGGTCCGTAACGGCGGCCAATCTGTGCCAAACCTTGCGGGTAAATACTTAGGTAAGAGCGCCAAACACTTTATGAACGTGTTTGCCATTATCCTGCTGTTACTTGTGGGTGTGGTGTTTATCTCTGCGCCAGCGGGTCTGTTAGGCAAGCTAACGGGTTGGGATGTCAGCATTTTCGTTGCGATTATCTTCGTTTATTACCTGATTGCTACTGTGGTACCTGTCGATAAAATTATCGGCCGCCTGTATCCCTTCTTTGGCGCGCTGCTGTTCTTTATGTCCTTTGGTTTAGCCTTTGCGATCATATTATCGAGCGAACATACACTGCTGCCTAATGTGCAAGCGGGTGACTTCTTCCAAAACTTAAACCCTAAAGACATGCCACTGTGGCCTGCACTGTTTATCACCATTGCTTGTGGTGCGATTTCAGGCTTCCACGCGACACAATCACCGCTGATGGCACGTTGTGTTGAAAACGAAAAGAACGGCCGTTTCGTGTTCTTTGGCGCCATGATCGGTGAAGGTATTATCGCCCTGCTCTGGTGTGCGATTGCGCTGTCTTACTTCCACGGTGTTGAAGGGTTAAGCACTGGCATGGCGGGCAACCCTGCAAACGTAGTATACGAAGCCTCTACCGGTCTATTAGGTGCTGTCGGTGGCTTTATGGCCATTCTTGGGGTAATCATTCTGCCCATTACCTCAGGCGACACCGCTTTCCGCTCTGCCCGTTTGATCTTGGCTGAGTTCTTTAAAATGCCACAGGTTGCGTTACCAAAACGTTTAGTCTTGGCCATCCCATTGTTTGTGATTGGTGGTTTATTGACTCAAGTCGACTTCGGCGTGATCTGGCGCTACTTCGGTGTGGCTAACCAAGCGACCGCTGTATTAATGCTCTGGACGGCTTCTGCTTACCTATTGCGTCATAACAAGCTGCACTGGATCACCACTATTCCAGCGATGTTTATGACTACTGTGGTTATCACCTTCCTGCTCAACTCGGCAACCCTAGGCGCAGGTTTGCCTATGACCCTGTCGACCATTGCAGGAAGCATTTCAACCTTGGTAATCACTGCGTTATTGATTGTGAAAACCAAAGGTAAAGGCGAAGTCGATAGCGACAGCGACAGCGAATTACCCGATGAAGCCTAATTTCTAGCAAAACCGCTAGAAATATCGCGACTAAAATTAAACGGGCACTCATCAGTGCCCGTTTTTTTATCCATCACCTTAAGCCTAAGCCCATAATACTGGTATAATCCCGCCATTGTTCACGGCAGTTTATTCAAGATGACTCAATCAAATAACCCATTACACGGCATCACACTCGAAGCCATAGTCACCCAACTGGTGGAACACTATGGCTGGGAAGAACTCGGCGCGCGCATCAAAATCCGTTGTTTTACCGAAGATCCGAGTATCAAATCGAGCCTGCGCTTTTTAAGAAAAACCGACTGGGCGCGGGAAAAAGTGGAATATTTGTATTTAAAAACCAATAAACTGCCACTGCCAGCCGCAAAATTATCTAACGCTCCGGCGAAAGCTGCGGCCAAGAAGCCTGCAAAACCAGCACAAAAACCTGCTCAGGCGAATGCAGCCACATCGACACCTGCAACGGATGGCCAGATCAATAGCCATATCTGGGGTAAGCGCGATTAATTTCGCGAGAAAATTCAAAAGCGTATTCACAAGAGCAGACAAAAAATGCGTGGGATAATTCACTCGATTATCCCGCGCATTATTTTTTAAGCAGTTTATCTGTAGGATTTACCTTTAAGCCTAGCTATCGGCTACTTTGACTGCGGATAAGTCACTCGGTAAATCGCCCCCGCATAATCATCCGACACCAGTAAACTACCGTCGGCCAATTCAGCAAAGGCCACAGGGCGACCGAAGGTTTGTTCATCCTGCATAAAGCCGGTTAAAAACGGGGTGTATTTGACCACCTTGCCTTGCTCTATCGTCGCCACAGCCACTTTATAACCCGCTTTCTTCGTGCGATTCCACGAACCATGCTCGGCCACAAATAACTGCTGTTGATAGTCGCTAGGGAACTGTTTACCCAAATAAAAATGAATGCCGAGCGGCGCCACATGCGCCCCTAGTGAGAGCGCCGGTGCTGTGTATTTGGCTGGCTCTTTACCTTGGCCAAACTCAGGGTCAAGAATCGTACCTGCATGCACATAGGGGAAGCCAAAATGTTCACCCAAGTAACTGACCTTATTGATTTCGCAGGGAGGAATATCATCGCCCATCATGTCGCGGCCATTATCGCTAAACCAAAGGGTTTGAGTGCCAGGCTGAAAATCAAACCCAACGGAATTACGAACCCCTTGGGCAATCGTCGTTAATTTTTTGGTCTCAAGATTAAGCGAGAAAATACGCCCATAGCGTTCACTCTCCGCGCACACATTGCAGGGTACGCCCACCGGAATGATTAACTCGCCTGTCGGGGAAACGCCTAACACCTTCCAGCCATGGTGGGTTTCACTTGGAAAACCATCGAAGACAACCTCAAATTTGGGTGAGTTTAAGTTGTTATCGATATCTTTGAATCGAATGATGCGCTCGACTTCGGAGACATACAGATCGCCATCTTTAATGACCACACCCGAAGGTAGCTTAAGTCCTGAGGCAACTAGGATTTTCTCATCGGCAACGCCGTCCTGGTTACGGTCGATAAGGGCATAAACATTCCCCGCCTTCATTGAGCCCGCATAGACAATGCCTTTATCGGATACGGCAATTTCGCGCGCATTTTCAACATCATCAGCAAATAGACTTACGTGAAAGCCTTCGGCAACCGTCAATTTATCTAAGATATTCTTAGCCATTGCTGGCGCAGAAATACCACTCAAGACACTGAGTGATAAGAGAGAAACCGCCTTAAAACTGGTTGTCGTAAGTAGTGCGGCGCGTTTTTTATGATCCATTGACTCGCATCCTAGTAGGGTAAAATTATTGTCGTACAATTAACTTAGCTTCGTTTAACTTTGTTACGTTACCTTAGATATACCGTATTACCAAATCCTCTGATTTAGCAGGTCAATCCGACTATGCGCCCCCTTAAGCGATAACTCACTCTCTGTTTGCCATGTACTCAATCCCACATATCGCGCCCTTTGTAAAATAAGGATGAAAATCTGCTTGAGTTTTTTATCTATCAGCCGATAACTCGATAAAGCACACTTGGCACTCACATTTGTTACTCTATTGAACATAGTTGAGCGATCGCATTGAAGTATTAAAGGAATCTATCGTGAACATTAATGGATTAAATACTACCGCAAACAGCGGCGCCTTTAAGTCAGTGTCCAATGCCTATATCAACACATCGCCAGCAACCAACGCCTCCACAAGCGAGTCAACAAACTTCGCGACTGAAGAAACCGTCAATATCTCTAGTGCAGGAAGGCAAGCTCTCGCCACCGAAGTGGGCGCAGCTTTAAGGGGTCAAGCGGCAGAAAAACTGCAACTGACGGAGAGTACTGACACCGAAGAGTCCACATCGATTATCGATGAACAAATTAAGCGCATAAAGGAGCAGATCAAAGCATTGCAGGAGATGCTCACTAAGCTCGAAGGTGATGATTCTGAAGCTGCAGATCAGCAACGTAAGCAGCTGCAGGAACAGATTATGCAGCTTAGCAATCAAATCGCCGTGTTAATGGATAAGAAAATGCGGGATGCACAAAAATCCGCAGGCTAAGACTTAGCGATAATCTGCGCTAGTGTTTGTATATCAAAACTTCATGAGCTTGGGTTGAAACAGACTAAATAGGGAAACTAAATAATAAACGCCAGATATTTAATCCGTCGCCAGTGCGATAACTGATCCCAATTCTATCTATGCCGAGGAGATCGCCACCCAAAGGCTTAGCAAAGGCGAGTGTAGCGCCAAACTCGTAGCTGCCGGAGACTATGGTTTCATCTTCAGCATTTTGGCTAAAGTCCAGCTCGTTGAAATACCAATAACCGACTGCAAAAACTCTCGGCTGCATCTGAATATTCAACCATTGCCAGCGGGGTGAAAGGCCAATATCGACTCCGGTTTGCAATACCGCAAATTGATCGGTTAATTTTCCTACCCGCTCACTGTAGCCCGCAAACCTTAGCCTAGATACCCAAACGCTGTCTTCACCCGCGAGGCTGAAATCATACAGGCTACTCACGCCCGAGGCTAAAATCGCCACGTTCGCATCGGTATCGAAATTCGTCCCAAACCCCACATCCAGATAGGCTTCCATCCGCGTGTTTACCGTTGCTTGCCAGTGGTGTTCGATGCCGGGTGTCATGGTCATAGTGCCAACCGAGGAAGGCAATTCACCATCGGTAATGTCTTTGGCTAAGTAGTCAAAAAAACCGAAGGATAAGGGTAAACGCAGCCAAGTTTGACTACTTTCGTCCTTTAAGAAATCAAAGCTTAAGGGAATGCTCACCACAGTGGCATTTTGATCGGCGGCCCGATACACACCCGTACCTAGATAACTGCCAAAGGCATAAACAGAGTTGGGATTATTTTGGCCATCAATCGGTGATTCGGGGCTCATTTGAGCAAACGACTGAGATAGCTGCGCAGCCTGCGGTGGTGCATAGCTTGCAATGGGAGCGGTCGACGCCAACAGTGGGAAGACGTACCCCATTGATAGCGCCGAACAGGAAAAGCATTTAACGAGTAACCGGCTAAAAATGGTCTTCAATTTATGCAAACAGATCCTGATTTGCTAAGCCTAATCGGTTATCGCTTTGGTTAAAGATTACTCTTCATCCGTAAAATGATACTCAGACATCATATGCCCAAGTTCGGTGGATTTAGTCTTTAAGTAAGCTTCATTGTAGCGGTTTTTACCGACTTGCAGGGGAACACGTTCAACCACTTCGATGCCGATTTCTTTCATCGCTTTGACTTTGCGAGGGTTATTGGTCATTAAGCGTACATGCTTCACGCCAATTTGTTCAAGCATAGGTTGGATCATATCGTATTTACGCATATCCGCCGGGAAACCTAATTGCTCATTCGCCTCAACCGTATTGGCGCCTTTATCCTGCAATTCATAGGCACGGATCTTATTCAGCAGACCAATACCGCGGCCTTCTTGGCGCAAATATAAGATAAATCCACTGCCGGTTTCGGCAATGTTTTGCATCGCAGTTTGCAGCTGGAAGCCACAGTCACAGCGTAAGCTAAACAAGGCATCGCCCGTAAGACACTCAGAGTGAATACGGCCTAATACGGGGGCATCGCTACTTAGGGTGCCAAATGTGAGGGCAACATGCTCTTTACCGGTTTCGGTATCTTCAAAACCGTGCATGGCAAAAACGCCCCAGGGAGTGGGTAATTTTGACGTCGCGACATATTTTATCGACATGACTTAACCTTAACGACTACTCTCATTCCATGAGACGGAAGGAACATCCATAAACAAAACGATGATTGGGCTCTTCGCCTACTGAGCGCCTATTCTAAAGCGTTTTCCATAATCACGAAATACTTTAGTAATTTAATCAACTATAAATCGAAACCTGCAGCGCTATCACGGCTATAACTCAATCCGTCGAACAACCATTCAAGGCGCTGCAAAATAGGCATGTACCTTATTTTGCAACTCAATGAATAACTTGCCAATAAAACTTAAAACTTTGCTGGAGCAAAACCCGTCACTTCGGTTAAGCCCATTTCGCGTCCTAATGCCGTCATAGGATGCACAACCACTAGGCCTTTGACTGACTTTTTCAGTTGACCCATGTCGGCTTGCTCAGCTTTGGTGAGGGCGCGGTGGAATGGCAAGTGTTGAATATCTGTACCTTGCTTTTGTAAAAGACGCGACTGCTGCGTTTTTACACTATTGATTTGCTTAGTGACCGCCGCAATCTCGCGTTTAAATTGCGCCACAATAACGGCATCGCCACGTTGCTCTGCTGCCGCCAGTTTACGACGAAACTTGTCTAACTTATCGTTAAGCTGCTGCAGTTCTTGCTTTAAATTCATCATGTTACCTTAAATTACTTAAGTGAATCCCAGTCAATATTTGCACCATTTTGGGCCTGAATGTCTGGGTCACTGTGTCAAGGTGTGGGATTATAACAGCAAGTTAGCGATCCTCGTTACCGCTTTTATAAGAAACGGATCACCTGATTGCTGCTGCCACGGTATGGCAAACTCGGATCGGCAAGGCTCTGCTCGAATTTACCATCCACCAGCACGTCCACATATTCCAGTACCGCACGCTGCTTATCCGTTAGCGCATCCCAGGTATAACCTGTCCACAGCCAAATATCTTTACCCGGACATTCGGTTTTCACCCGCTTTATTAACGCGAGTATTCCCTCAAGGTTGGCGGGTAAGAGTGGATCGCCCCCAGAGAGTGACAAGCCGCGGCGCACAATGCGCTCATCCTGCAGATCCGCAATAAGCGTATCTTCCATCGCCTTATCAAATAAATGGCCTGAGCGCACATCCCAAGTACTTTGATTATAGCAACCTCGGCATTGGTGCTCACAACCTGACACAAATAGGGTGACCCGGGTACCGGGGCCGTTCACCACGTCAACGGGATAATATTGGTGATAGTTCATTGCTGCGTCCGCGCTAGAGCCCAATATGATCACGGGCTAAACATCAAAGCACAGTCGCCACCAGTGCGACTGTGCCAGTGTAACAAAACAAACAAGGCAAAAGTGTTACAAGTGTTTGATCCTGCGTTTCACTTCTTCTTGCTTGCCATGGTTGAATGGTCTGGCATCGGGGCTACCTAAGTAACCGCATACACGGCGGGTGACAGATACCCGACTTGGCTCATGGTTGCCGCATTTAGGGCAAGTAAAACCTTTACTGGTACAACTAAACTCACCGGTAAAACCGCAGTCATAACATTCATCAATCGGCGTGTTAGTGCCGTAGTAAGGCACGCGGCTATAGCTGTAATCCCACACATTTTCGAGCGCTTCAATGTTGTGCTGCATATTGGGGTATTCGCCGTAGCAAATAAATCCGCCATTGGCGATCGCAGGATATGGCTGCTCAAAATCAATTTTATCGTAAGGATTCACCCGCTTTTCCACATCCAAGTGGAAGCTATTGGTGTAATAACCTTTATCGGTTACGCCTGCAACCACACCGAATTGGCGCGCATCGAGTTTACAGAAACGGCTGCAGAGGCTCTCACTCGGAGTGCTATAAAGGCTAAAGCCATAACCGGTTTCGGCCTTCCATGCATCGGTGGCCGCTTTAAGGTGCGCGACAATCGCCACCGCTTTTTCTCTAAGCTTGGCATCATCAAACACATGGGTTTCAGTGCCATAGAGCGCATTGATGGTTTCATGTAAACCTATATAGCCTAATGAAATCGATGCCCGACCATTTTTAAAGATTTGGGCGATATCATCATCGGCGCGCAGGCGCACACCACAGGCACCTTCCATATACAGAATCGGCGCAACTCTGGCTTTAACGCCATTTAAGCGTTCGATGCGGGTGTCTAATGCGCGGCGGGCAAGCAGTAAACGCTCATCTAAAATGCGGTAAAATTCAGCTTCATCGCCATTGGCCTCGAGAGCTACACGGGGCAAGTTTAAGCTCACAACTCCAAGGTTATTGCGCCCTTCATGGACCAGCTCGCCATTTTCTTTATAGGAGCCTAAAAAGCTGCGACAGCCCATTGGGGTTTTAAATGAACCCGTGACCTTTTCCACTTGCTCGTAGTTCAAAATATCTGGATACATACGCATGCTGGCGCATTTTAGGGCCATTTGTTTGACATCGTAGTTGCAATCACCGGCCTTGTGGTTAATACCATCACGAATCGCAAACACTAACTTAGGGAACACGGCTGTCTTACGATTTTTACCTAGGCCCGTCATACGCACTTTCAACATGGATTGTTGAATTAAGCGCGACTCCCACGAGGTACCAAGACCAAAACCAAAGGTCACAAAGGGCGTTTGCCCATTGGCGGTATGTAAGGTATTCACTTCATATTCGAGAGATTGGAAAGCATCATGACATTCTTTTTCGGTGAGCGCCGTCGCATAGGCCTTGGCATCTTTTATCTGCCAATTGAGTGCCACTTGGTAGTGCTTGTCATAGCTCTTCGCCACAAAAGGTGCGAGCACTTCATCGATACGGTTAATCGTGGTGCCGCCATAAATATGGCTCGCCACTTGGGCAATAATCTGTGCTGTTACCGCCGTAGCGGTGGAGATGGATTTTGGGGTCTCAATTTCGGCGTTACCCATCTTAAAACCGTGGGTCAACATGCCCGCCAAATCAATCAACATACAGTTAAACATCGGGAAAAACGGCGAATAATCGAGGTCGTGATAATGGATTTCGCCAAGTTCATGGGCGGCCACTACATCCTTAGGCAGAATATGGCTCTTGGCGTAATGTTTCGCGACGATACCCGCGAGCAGATCCCGCTGGGTTGGGATCACTTTAGAGTCTTTATTGGCGTTTTCATTTAACAGCGCGGCATTGCTCTGCTCGACTAAACCTCGGATTTCGAGATTGAGTTTACTGGTCGCATCGCGGCAAATATCTCTGTCGTGGCGGTACTCGATATAGACACGCGCCAAGGATTTGTAAGGGCCTTCCATCAAGAGATTTTCAACCGCATCCTGTAAATGGTGGATCTCGACTTCTGCCAGATTCGCCACTCGATCCCTCACACAGGCGGCAACCGTCGCGGCATAGTCAGCATCCTCTATCCCAACCGAGTTTGCAGCCGCTATCACTGCATCTCTTATCCTTGTTTCATCAAAAGGTGTGCGGCAACCATCCCGCTTGATCACGACTGGCATTGTTCAGTTCCTCTCCATTCCGATTAAAATTAACACTACATATAGTGTTTAGATAATCAACAAACACAATATCTAGGCAATTAAGCGGCATTAACACCTAAAATTCCATGATCCAGATCATGATTTATAGGATGGATAAAAAGAACAAAGAAGAACTGTAGCCAAGCCCAATGATCTCAGTTTTAAGCCTTGACCTTGGCCATAAAGCAGGATAGCGGACGCTAAAAATGAACGCTAATAACGACAAAGGACCTTGGCCCTAAAGCCAAAGTCCTTTTCATAAAAAATCCTTAGAATAAAAAATCCTTGGAATAAAAGGAGTCCGTAGCTCGGCGTTTGCCCTTAGCTCAGGGTTACACTCAAGCAGGGTTAGCGTTTGGCTAAGGCAAGATAACTACTCAGTTGCCCCGATGCCGATTGCTGCATTCCCATGGAGGAAGCCACTTGCATGGTCGATTTAAGCCCCTGCCATAACTGTTTTTTGCTATCGCTGAGTGTTGGATTGCTATTTAGATAATCGGTTAACTGGCCAAATACCTTGGTAGCTTTTTGTGCAAGCACTGGGGATTGCGCATCATCCATATTCGACAATACGTTTTTAGCATCGACTAAGGTGTTGATCATCGGACTGTTTGGTGACTTTTCCGCTAAGGACTTTAGCTCATCGTCGATAAAGTCCTGCAGAGATTGCTTGCTTGGCTTTTGGCTCGGCAAACTAATGCCGTTTTGTGACAGGCGCTCAACCTGTGCATCGGACAAAATGCCGTCCTTTTGCAGCCGAGACACTAGGGCCGGAATATCTGACACACTAAACTGGCCATCGGCAAAAAAGTCCTTCGACATGGCTTGGATTTTTTGTGCCCTAAGCGCACGGGGTGACAAGGCAATCTCATCACTCGGTTTCGTCTCAGTTTTAGGCGTATCCTTGGTGGATGAGTTGGCATCCGTGCTGGGCTCTGTCTTACTTGCGTCAGTTTTACTTGTGTCTGTCTTACTCGTGTCCGTCTTCTTGCTGTTCAAGCCATAGGCATCGGCAACACTGCTACGGTTCAGATTTAAGGCATTGAAAAGAGGATTCATCGTCAATAATTCGGCATCTAACACTGTGTGATGGGGTTAAAGCAAAAAATAAGCCAATCAAACAGTCACTTGCCTAAATTATTATTCGTTTCGCGGGCACGAGCTTGCCAGAACGAACAAAATTTAATCTCGAAACGTCAACACGCCCTAAGTATCCTCGCGACTTAGCCTTTCCAGATCGCGGCTTCAATCAAGTGCGCCACTTTAGCGACAGCCGCCTCCCCCGCCGCTATGGCCTCATCGGCGCGGTGAAATTCCATGGTACCAATATTAGCGACTTCTGGCACAACTAGGACATCGGGCGGATCTCCCATCAAACGTGCCCGTTTATGGCGCTGCTCTAAAATCCCCATCGATTGAGACATCACCGCAATCATGCCGGGGTTGGATTTAGTGCCGAGGGAAAACTTGTCGGTTAAGCTGCTGACATACTCCCGACCCCTAGCAAACAAATCCATAAAGCCGGTTTCTTGGCGCGCGGGCATTTCGGTTTCTTCCTTCGGCGCCTTATGGCTGGTCATATTGACGGGTAATACCTGCAGCCGCCCAGAATGAAACCCATGCAAATCCACGGCAATCACAATATCGACGCCCATGGCGCGGCTCACTGACACAGGCACAGGGTTCACCACGGCGCCATCGACTAGCCAACGGTCTCCTTGACGCACGGGGGCTAATATACCCGGCATTGAGCAAGAGGCGCGCACGGCTTGGCGTAAATCGCCATGGCGAAACCAGATTTCTTGTCCCGAATACAAGTCAGTCGCGATGGCTGCAAAGGGTCGCTCGAGCTCTTCAATATTGATATCACCGATGCGCGATTGCAGCACATCGAAGACTTTCTCGCCGCCGATCAAACCGCCCTTACGCCAACGAATATCCATTAACCCGAGGACATCCCAGCTCGAAAAACTGCGCACCCACTCCTCAAGCTCGGTCAAATGATTATGGGCATAGGCCGCCCCGACGAGCGCGCCGATTGAACATCCGGCCACTTTATCGGGTTTGACTCCCATGGCGGCAAGGCCATTGAGTACACCGATGTGAGCCCAACCCTTGGCGGCTCCGCTTCCAAGAGCGATACCAATGGTGGGTTTTGTCCCCTTGCCCATAATATGTTTCCCTTAACAACTCAATGATTTGAATAAGCTAAGTTCCGCTCTGAACACTGTCAATGATTAATAGCTGATTATTCGTGAACTCAAGTAATGGGTGGCATTAAGAGCATTTGAACAACCAGCCTACCTAACAAACCTATGGAACGGTTCTGCATGACGAGAGTGAAGAACCGATGGTGACTAGCCATATCTGCGGCGATTTAACGGATCCAGTAAGATAATGACCAATCAAGATAGCTGAGCATAGTAATTTAAGGCTATAATCTGCCCTCACTCAGATTTAGGGGATATACCTTTGCAGTTTACTGATTTTTCTCTGGACCAGCGTCTGTTACAAAGCTTAAAGCATATGGGGATTGCGACCCCAACCGCCATCCAGGAACAAGCACTGCCTATCGCATTGGCAGGTAAAGATTTAATGGCGTCATCAAAAACAGGATCGGGTAAGACCTTAGCGTTTTTGTTGCCAGCGATGCAAAGGGTTATCTCCACCCGCGCCTTAACCAAGCGCGATCCTAGAGTACTGATTTTATTACCAACCCGCGAATTAGCCCACCAAGTGTATAGCCAGCTACGTTTGCTAGTTGCCAACACTCAATATAAAGCCATTAGCGTGTTGGGCGGTGAGAACTTTAACGATCAAGCCAAGGCGCTGGCAAAAGAGCCGCATTTTATCGTGGCAACGCCGGGACGTATCGCCGATCATTTAGAGCAAAAAAACCTCTTCCTCAATGGATTAGAACTGCTTGTCCTCGATGAAGCCGACCGTATGCTGGATCTGGGTTTTGCGCCGCAATTAAAAGCCATTAACGCCGCTGCAGATCATAAGCGCCGTCAAACCTTAATGTTTTCGGCCACCTTAGATCACAGTGAAATCAATGAGATTGCCGCCGCATTACTCAAAAATCCATCACATGTGGCGATTGGTGCAGCCCACACTGAGCATCAGGACATTACCCAGCGGATTTATCTGTGTGATCATTTAGATCACAAAGAAGCCCTGCTCACGCGTTTGCTCAGTGACGAAACCCATAAACAAGTGATTATTTTTACCGCCACTCGCGCCGATACTGAGCGCTTAGCCAGCAAACTCTCGGCGCAAGGTTTTGCCACCGCGGCGTTAAGCGGCGAGCTGAAACAGGCGGCCCGTAATCAAATCATGGATCAATTTGCCCGCGGCCAGCAGCAGATTCTGGTGACCACAGATGTGGCATCCCGTGGCTTAGACTTACTCAATGTCTCCCTCGTCATTAACTTCGACATGCCCAAATTTGCCGAAGAATATGTCCACCGCATTGGTCGTACCGGCCGCGCGGGCGCTAAGGGTGATGCAATCTCCCTCGTTGGTCCTAAAGATTGGGATAACTTTAAGAAAGTACAACTCTTCCTTAGAAAGACCTTTGATATCAGTGTGCTTCAGGGTCTCGAAGCTAAATTTAGTGGTTTAAAAGACAAGCCAAAGACCATCGCAACTAAAGCGGTCGCTAAGGCTGGTACAAAAGCCAAAGCGAAAACCAAGTCAAAAACGGTTAAAACGGCCGCCTCCCGTGACAAACGCTTTATCACTGGGGTTGATGTGGGTGATGCGCCCATGCGTAAAAAACCTGCGGCGCCATTGCTGCAGGACCATGACGACGAGCGTTAATGATTTACTCGCGAGAGTCCATAGTGCAGATTCTCGACATTACGGGTGGGAATATGCTCCTGCCATATGTAAGAATGTTGATATTTAAAGGTGTAACATGCGAATTTGTGGTGTTGAATTAAAAGGCGGCGAAGCCATTATCAGTCTGCTGAGCTACGAAGGTGAAACCTTCAACGTACCAAGCTGCCGTAAAGTGTCTTTTAGCGTCGCTCAATCAGCCTCAGCGGAAACTATCCGTGAATTTCACTTCGCTTTCCATAAGTTAATGGAAGATTATAAGGTCGATGAAATCGTCATTATCGAGCGCGAGCAAAAAGGCAAACTGGCTGGCTCTGCCACCAGCTTTAAACTCGAAGCCGCAATTCAACTCGGCGATCTGCCGGTGACCTTGTTGTCGCCTGTTGCGATCAAGGAACAAAACAAGCGTAATCCGCCTCAAGTTGATTTTGACAGCTTAGATCTCAAGCGCGTCCAACAACCCGCCTTTGAGGCCGCCTACGCTCAGCAAAATCGCCGTATCTTCGGTAAAGCTTAAAGCCTGTGAGCTTAGCGCGGCTGTAGCGCTAAGCTCGTTTTCCCACAGCTAGAAACAATGCAAACCTTAAAATATTTAAGCGGTTATAGTCCGGATATCCAACGCCAAGTTCAGCAACTACTCGAAGGTGGAAAGCTTGCGGATGTTTTGCTGCGCCGTCATCCCACAGTCCACGAGATCCGCAGCGACAAAGCCCTCTATGACTATACCCAAGGGATAAAAAATCAGTTTTTACGCCAATCCTCTCCCCTGTCGAAAGTGATCTTCGATGATAAAATTAGCATGAGTCATCATGCACTTGGCTTACATTCTTACGTCTCCAGAGTGCAAGGGAATAAAATCAAGGCTAAGAACGAAATCCGTATCTCTTCACGTTTAAAGCGCGTCCCCGAACCCTTGCTCAGAATGGTGGTTGTACACGAACTCGCCCACTTAAAAGAGAAGGATCATAATAAAGCTTTCTATAAGTTGTGTACTTATATGGAGCCCGATTACCATCAATTCGAATTCGCTCTGCGTTTACTGTTAACCTGTATCGACGCTAATCAATCGCCCTACTCAAACTAAACAAACTTATTCGACTAGGCTCGCATTTTACTCATCGATTTATCACGCACAGTTGACTGATAATAATTTTCATTTAGAATGAATCTGTCTTATCCGTTACCGCACTTCAGTCGTGTAAAAAAGTCGTATGAAAAAGCAAAAGATTGGTAAAAAGCTAGAAAAGTGGTGTAACAAACAGGCCAAGAAACTGCAAAAGCAGCAGGCAAAATCCAATCGCCCTGTTGAATTGCAAAACCTTTATTCGGCAAATACGCCAATAATGCATACGACTCATGCTCAAAATAAAAAACAGCAACGTAAATACTTAAGCCAATTATTGTCCGAATATCTGGTAAAACAGCAGATCCAAACCCTCGATAAGACCGCCCGCAAGAAACAACTTAAATTAGCTAAAGCCCATTTTAGTGCCGCGAATGATGCTAAATTTTTAGCATCCGCCGTTATTAAGCGTATCCGTCCATTACCCACTGAACGCAGTTTTGCACTTCGTCCCTTTAAAAAATCCCCCTGCGGTGGTTGTCCAGCTTTAAAAGGTCGCCTGTGTAAATGTGCGTTAAAGGCAATGCAGAAACGTCAGGCCAGTTAATTCATTTGAGTTGACGACTTATTAGCCGTAATCCATCAAACTCAATACACACTAGCTAGCATAAAGCCATGTGACTCGCTTATTTCGGCACTGACACATCTCTAAGACGATATCTACTTTTATCCTTTCAGTTATGTATATGCGTGTTAATTCGGCCTACTTCACTCTCTCCATCACTTATTAAAGCAGTAAAGCTCAATCCTGATTGGTCCCAATACCAACCCTATTAAGCTTGTATGTTGATGAACACCGCGTTTTCCAGCGGTTATACTAAACGCAGCGCAAATAAAAACGCCGATGACATCAGATTCATCGGCGTTTTTATATTCGGTTCGCGCGGATTAATGAATGGCTTAGCCTAAATTCATTAACGCTTGGCGGCTCTTCACGATATTGGTGAAGGTACGTAATTCTTGATTCGCTAATTGGCTCGCCATTGGGATATCGGCTCTCATTGGATCTACTGGCTTGCCGTTAACATGGAATTCATAGTGCAAATGTGGACCGGTAGAACGTCCTGTATTGCCTGATAAAGCAATCACTTGGCCACGAGTCACTCTCTGACCTTTACGCACTAACGCTTTAGAAAGGTGTAAATAGCGTGTACGGTACTTACCACCGTGTTCAATCACAATATATTTACCCGCGAATTGGTGATCGGTGACTAAGCTTACGACACCATCGCCAGGGGCAATAACTTTAGTACCAATAGGCACTGAAAAGTCGGTACCGTTATGTGGTGAAATACGGCCAGTAATAGGATGTTTACGCGTTGGGTTAAAACGAGAACTCATGCGTGGTTGTTTTGCCAACGGAATACGTTGGAAGGCACGCACTAAGCTTTGGCCTTTCGCATCATAATAACTGCCATCGGTATGTTGGAATGCACTAATTTCGGAGCGACCCGTTTTAATGCTCACGCCTAATATTTGGCTGCTTCCGGTTGCTTCGCCCTCAACATATTGATCATTTACCAAAACAGAAAATTTATCACCCGCACGTAAATCCCGAGCAAAATTCACTTTCTCTTTGAGTAAATCTTCAATCCGCTGAATATCGGCCGCCGCTAAACCCATTTTTTGCGCCGAAACATAGAATGAGCCTTTAATATCGCCAGTAACAATACGGTTTTGCCATACACCTTCAACGTTAATTTCTTCAACGTTAAAGCTGCCATCTTCGTAACGGGTAAATACCACTTGGCGGGCAGCGTTAAAATACAGTTCTAACTTTTGCAGTTGGCCTTCATTATCCAGCCAAAATTGAATACGGTTACCGGGTAATAAGGTATCAAGCGCCAGAATGTTTAAGTCGGCCTCTAATACTTTATACATGGTTTGCTGATCAACACCGGCTTTAGAAAATAAAGCACTTAAGGTATCGCCGGAAGCAATAACACGTTCAAAATGGGGGGTATTATCGACAATTGGAGCCGTTTCAACAGGCTCAGAAACCTGTGGCAAAATCGTCTCAAGATCGAGCGCGACGGGAATACGTTGAGCAGTAGGAACCACATGGTTGGCATTCGGCATTAACATCGCCGCACCGATTAATAAACCACCAACTAGGAGAATATTTTTATGGGCTGAAGATAAATTCTGCAAACGAATTTGCGGAAAATTAGCCAAATTGGGTTTACCTGTCTGCAACGCTTTCACCTTTTGTTATCGTTATTGCGTTATATTTTTGAACCAGTCCCACAGGGGGAAGCCCGAATTTTGTCAACTTATCCCAAAAAACCGATTATGACAAACGCTATTTTGCACTTTTATAGCACTATTTACTAAAAACATGCGTCAGTTAGCACTTTAAACCGATTGTGTGTTCTGTATATAGATGTTAAATAGCGCAAAATCTCGTTTGTCATTTCAATAAAAACAAAGTGTTAAGCTAATACTTCTCCACTTAAGTCACACTAAGGCAAAATCACCTTGATTTCACTCCCATGGGAGGTTTTCAAGATATCAATTCGGGTGCCTATCTGCTCTTTCATTTCAGACACATGGGAAATCACCCCAATCATCCTGCCTGCCGACTGCAAATCCATCAGGGTTCGAATGGCAAGTTCGAGTGAGTCCTGATCTAAGCTGCCAAAGCCTTCGTCGATAAATAAGGTATCGAGTTTTATCCCCCCCGCGTAGGCTTGAACCACATCCGATAAGCCCAAGGCCATCGACAAGGCCGCCATAAAACTCTCACCACCACTTAAGGTCGCCACGGGACGCACTTTAGAGGTGTAGGCATCCTCAACTTCAAGCTCCAGCCCTGAAGCCTTATTGCCCTTAGCTCTGTCTTCCTTGCGCAATAATCGGTAGCGCCCCTTACTCATTAAATGCAGCCTCTGCGTTGCCGCAAGTAACACATCGTCGAGCAATACGCTAAGCACAAAGCGTTGCAGTGAAATTTTGTTGCCCGTATTACCGTTGGCAACATCGGCCAAAGTGCCAATCACAGCGTATTCATCCTCAAGGGATTTGGCCTTTTGATCAACAATCGCCAGCTGAGTTTGGGTATTGTTAAGTAGGGTGAGCCGAGTGTTGAGTTGACTCCATACCTCTTCCGCCGTTTTAAGCTGTTCGAGTCGCTCAGTGAGCAAGGCCTCTAAGGCATCAAGATCGGGTGATGTCGACTCGCTCAACTTTGTTTTAAGCTGAGTCAGTTGCGACTGATTTAGGGCGCACTGCCTATGATAGGTCTCTATGCCCTCAGCCAGCACCTGCATTTGTTCATCCGTTAACAAGGCCTCGCGCAATGCATCTCTATCGGTAAAGGCTGCGTTATCCAGCGCCGTCAGCAGCGCCTGCTGTGCTTGCGCCTGCAGATCTGCCGTAGCATTACAACGCTCTATCGCCGCCGATAATGCCGTTTGCGCCGCCACACTCTGCTGCGCCGCCTGCTGCTGCGCGGCTCTCAATGCATCAATCTGACGTTTTATCTGCTCGAGTTGCTGCTGGTTATTCGCAATCGCTTGATTCAATACCTCCAGTTTTCGGTATTCTTCTGGGATCCGCAGCGCTTTTTCCGCAAATTGACCCGATAAGCGCTCGACTTTGCCTTCTTGTTCACGGTAACGCTCACGCTCAAGTTCTAGTTGCTGCGTCAATGTCGACTCTTGCTGTTGCAAGGTTTTGATCTGTTGCTGCAACTGCTGTAGCGCTTGCGCCGCAGCCTCAGCCTGTTTCGATTGCAGTGTCAGTTCGTCTAACGTTTGGCGATGGAATTCGAGCGACAACTCAACCTTATCACCAAGGGCTGTTGCCAGCTCATTCGCCTGCTGTTGCTGTGCATCTAATTGCTTTTGCAGCCCGCGATATTCTGTCCGCGCTTTATTGAGATTATCGAGCGCCAAGGCCTCGGCATCCTGCGCCGTTTGCAATTGCAGTTCGGTTGGTAAATCCTCATGGCTCACCGCGGGTTGAGGATGGGCCGAACTGCCACAAACTGGGCATGGCTCATGGGGTTTTAGCTCTCTAGCTAAAATGGCTGCCTGACCTTGAAACCACTTCAGTTGCAAAGATTTATAAGCCGTTGAGGCTTCTTGATATTGGGTATTAAGCGCTTTTCCTTGTGAGCCGACCTGCTCAAGAACTCCTTGAGTATGCGCGACTTTGGCACATATTTGTTGCCACTGCTTGAACTGCTCGAGCATATGACAGTGTTGCTGCAGCGCCTGCGCAGTGGCAAGTTGCTGCTCACTTTGCTGTTGCGGCTGTTGAGCCTCACAATGGCTGCGCTGCTCAACTAAAGCTGCAAGCGCATTTTTACTCTCCTGCCCCTGCAATTTGGTATGTTGTAGTATCTCTTTAGCCTGCGCTAAAGCTTGTTCAAGGCTGGCAAACTCTGCCAGCTGTGGCACTAACGCACTGAGATGACTGTGTTGCTGCTCAAGGTCGCGCAACTTATGTTCGAGGGGAATGATTTCCTGCGCCGCGGTTTCAGCATGAGCGAGTGCGAGCTTAGCAGCATCGAGTGTCGACTGCGCGCTATCGCGCTGAGTGGCGGCGAGACTCGCTTCTTGCTCCCGCGACAAGGCGTTATCTAATAAGGGTTTTATACGCAGTGCTTGCTTGGCGATGTCAAGCCGTGCCGTTTGGGTTGCAATCTTCCCTTGTTGCTCATTAAGGCGAGATGCCTCAGCCTGCAATTCCTCTAATCGAGTAAATTCAGCAAAGAGTTGCTGCGCGCTATCACGCTGTTTCAATGCCGCTAAATGCGCCGCAACGCTCTGCTCCTTTGCCGCCGTCGCCGCCGCGAATTCGGGTTCAATGCGACTAAACTCAGCGGCAAGTTCATCATCGGATGTCAGTGCTGCCGTTTGCAAAATACCGTCACGGCGGGCGCGCTGCTCTTTGACAAGGTTGCGAATATCCGCCGCCTTGACTTTTAGGGTATCTTCGATGCGTTTATAAATATGAGTTTGAAATAGCTGGCTAAAAATTTGCTCACGCGCCTTAGAGTCGGCCATCAGCAATTCGCGAAACTTCCCCTGCGGGAGCACCATCACTTGGCGGAACTGCTCCACATCTAGGCCAGTTAGAGCCTCGATTTCGGCCGTGGCGTCTGATACTTTACTGGCGACGATAAGGGTTTCACTGCCGTCTGGGGCAATCTTATACAGCTGAGCCTCACTCTTTTGTACCGTTGAGCCATCACCGCTTTTCTTTAATCTTTCCTGCTCGGGGACGCGGCGAATACGATAACTCGTACAGCCTAATTGAAAACTAAAAGTCACCTCGGTAAGCAAGTTATCATCGGCCATATCGCAGCGCATCTGACTGCCTTCGCGCTCGTTACCAGTGGTTTTGCCGTAGAGCGCAAAACAAATTCCGTCGAGCAATGTAGTCTTGCCCGCACCAGTTGGCCCGTTGATCAGGAATAAGGGGTTATCCCCCAGTTCGGTAAAATCAATGGTTTGAATCGAGGCGAAGGGGCCAAAGGCCGACATTGACAGCGTGAGTGGCTTCATGCGGATTGGTCCCCTTTTGCTGCAACGCGAGTAGATCCAACGCTATCCCCTTCATCCCTATGAAGCTTAGTTAAAATCTCATCCATAACCGCTTGCTGCGCATCACTCAGCGCCTCGCCAGAGACTTGGCTGAAAAAATCACGGAACATGGCCATTTCGCCTTTTTTGATATGGTCACGATTGAGTGCGACGGCCTGTTCGCCCGCCATTAATCCTGTGCGTTCTAGATGCAGCACATTGGGATAGACACTACGCAGTTTGCCCATGGCATCTAAAATGGCGTGTTTATCGAGGAGTCTAACCATCAGATAATCCTCACGCTTAGCATCGGTTTTCCCTACCTCTAACAAATGCGCCAATTCCCCTTCGATAATCCGCACATCGCGCAGCGCCGTTAAGGGCAAGAGTTGGATCTGCGCTGGAGTTTGCGCAGCAACATCCACTAAAGTGACTGACTTGTGTTGATGCTGTTCGCTAAAGGAGTATTTCAAAATCGAGCCAGAATAACGTACATGCTCGCTACCTTTATATTGCGGTCCGTGTAAGTGGCCGAGGGCAACATAGTCAAACTCACTAAACAGCCGTGGGGAAATTTTATCGGCGCCACCAATACTCAATGGCCGCTCAGATTCTGACTCACTGCCACCATCTAAAAAGCAATGACTAACAACGACTTTAGGTAACCCTTGGCTATCGTGGGAGCGGACTTGTTCTAACAGTAGCGCCATCGCCTCTTCATGGCTGGATATACTGAGCCCCTTAGCATCCGCCTCAAATACTTGGCGCACAGTTGCTGGTTCGGCGTAAGGCAGCGGATAAAAGTAAGCATCGCCACTTGAGCTAGTTAAGCGGATCGGCGTTAAATCAGCCTGTAGTGGCCCAATAATGTGCAAACCACTTGCCGCCATTTGTTTGGCCGCAAAGCCTAAGCGTTCGTGCCCGTCGTGGTTACCGGCAATCATCAACACTTGTAATCCCAACTCGGTGATGAGGCGATTAAGCACCTCATCGAGCAAAGCCACGGCGCTGGCAGGTGGAATCGACCTATCGTAAATATCCCCGGCAATAATCACCACATCGACAGAGTGCTGCTTTGCCAATGCCACAATTTGATCAAGCACGTAGGCTTGGTCTTCTAAAAGTGATTGATTGTGTAACTGGCGGCCAATGTGCCAGTCAGAGGTATGGATAAATCTCATCGTTGCTAAACCTTAATGGATACTAAGCCGATTCTATCGCGTGGGTGCTTACCGTTTAACTTGTGAAGTTTCCGGTGCAAACGCTTGGCAATAACACAGTCTATTGTTCCTAAAAACGCTTTAAAAATGCTAGGTTATCCTAAACATTGCTGCGGAGTATAGCGAATACCAAGGGACTGAGGAGATTTACAGCAATAAGGCCAAAAACTGTGCTCATGAGACTATGCAGCACAAATAGGCAATCGGCCTTATCAAGGGAGAGTCAAATACGATAGCGGCTATATCAAAACAGGTGATATTGGCTCGCCAACAGTTTCACACTCATGGCCAAGGACATAGTCACCACTAATGGCTTAATGATCTTAGTGCCTTTAGTCACGACTAAGCGCGAACCTAAAGTAGCGCCGATTGCCTGTCCTGCAAGCATCACTAAACCAAGCACCCAAATCACTTTGCCACCCAAGGTGAAGAAGATAAGTGAAGCGATATTGGTCGAGAAATTTAACACCTTGGCATGTGCCGTCGCTTTTGCCAGACCAAAACCGGCAAGAGTCACAAAGGCCAGCGCGAAGAAACTCCCTGTGCCAGGGCCAAAAAAGCCATCGTACAAACCCACACCGAGCGCGGCGGTAAAGGCAAAGGCGGTAGGTGTTAACACTTGATGACGGTCATCTTCCGAAATCTTTTTCGAAAACAGGAAATAACAACCAATGGCGAGGATTAAAAAGGGTAAGACTAACTCCAGTACTTTGGCATCGATCAACTGCACTAGAATCGTGCCTAAGGCGGCGCCCGCAAAGGCACAGATAAGGGACAGTTTAACGGCCTTCAAATCGACCAATCCCTTACGCACAAAGTACAAACTCGCAAAGAAGCTGCCACCGCAGGCCTGTAATTTGTTAGTCCCGAGCGCTACCGCTGGCGGTAACCCCGCCCACATTAACGCTGGGATAGTCAGCAATCCCCCGCCGCCGGCGATAGAGTCGATAAACCCCGCCACCATAGCCACGCCAAAGAGTAATGCCGCAATTTGTAGAGTCAGTTCAAATTCCATGATTGTTATTATTGAGTAATAGGAGCTAAGGCTTCGCATTAGACTGCGTTTGCCTTATAAACGCAAAGGAGTTATTGTCGCGCTAGCGTGAGTAAAGCTCACACTAAATGCCCTCTATCATTTACTCGATTCGGATACGCCTATGTTTACTTCCCTGCCGCCCCTCAATGCATTACGGGCATTCGAGTCTGCCGCCCGCTTGCAAAGCATGACACTTGCTAGCAAAGAGCAGCATGTCACCCACGGCGCCATCAGTAAACAAATCCGTGTATTAGAAGAATTCTTAGGTTTTGCCCTCTTTGTGCGCCTGCATAAAAAAGTCGCACTCACGGACGAAGCCAAACGCTACTTGCCCCATGTGCAAGCGGCTCTGCAAACCTTATCAAGCGCCACAGCCGATTTACGCAGCCAAGGTTCACGACCACAAACCTTAGCGATCAATGTGTTACCCAGTTTAACCATCAACTGGTTAATCCCCCGGATGGAGCAATTTAAATCTCGGCATCCGCATTTGTATGTGGATCTTTCGATCGGTGACTTTGCCGTCGACTTCAGCCAGGGCCGTTACGACATCGCCATTCGCAGCAGCACTCAACTCCCTAGAGGGGTAAATTACATCAAACTGATGGATGAAGACTTGTGTTTGGTGTGCGCGCCATCACTCGCGCCTAAACTCAAAAGCATCGAAGACATCAATCAGGTTACGCTACTTAAACACACCACACGGCCAGAGCTGTGGGAGTATTGGGCGGATAAAGTGGGGCTAGTGCTCACGCAGGCGCAAACCTTTGGCGTCGAACATTTTTATATGTTGAGTCAAGCAGCCGCCAGTGGCATGGGCGCTGCACTGATCCCACGCTTCTTTATCGAAGAACAATTGGCCAATGGCAGCTTGGTGATCCCGTTTCAAGCGCCTTTTACCAGCCCATACGCTTATTACTTGCTCACCCCCAAATCCCCTAGCCTGCCGCTAAAAGTACAGGCCTTTATCGATTGGATGCTCGAGTTATTTGCCCCATATCGGCAATCGTCAGATAACGACAAAGCCTAGATAGCAAAAAACCACCTAAGCGGTGGTTTTTAACGGCTTATCTGGCGATAGGCTTAGTGATGGCAATGCTCATCGTGAACATGGTCGTCATCCATAAACTCATCATCACCTTCTTGGTGTTGCATCACGCCCCATCCATCGGTCATGCCGCCAAACTCGGCCGCAAAATCATTGAGAATGGTTTCTTGCTCAACCAAGTCATCGTAGTCTGGCACCATGTTGATGCATACGATGATTTCCCACTTGCCGAGTTCATCGTTAAGGTTCAGCTCGACTTCGCCTTCTAAATCGGAGTTGGCTAACTCTTCGAGTGCAGATTCAGCATCACGCTGATCATCGAAAACTAAAAAGAAATCAACATCGAGGGCTTTAGTGAGGTCAATTCCGGCTTCGGCCATCGCAGCCAGCATTTTGCCATTATCGTCGTCTGGAAATTGCATATCCTACTCCACAGTATCTGGCTTATTCAGCCGCAATGATTTGAACCGATTCACCATTAAAGCTGACGATGTCACCCGCAACGACTTTTTTACGTTTGCGCGTTTCCACTTCGCCATTGACGGTAACCAAACCTTCATCAATAACATGCTTTGCTTCGCCACCGGCATTCGACATGCCTTGTACCTTTAATACTTTGTACAATTCAATAAAATCTTCGCCAGGGTACAAAGCTAACTGATTAATTTGCGCCACTTAAACACGCCTCAAAAAATAAACCTGCGGCATTATAGCAGCATGTCCCATGGGATGCAGATAATTTAACTTATCTTTGCCTTTCATCGGCGAGCAGCCCGTAGGCGCATTCATCCTGCCACTCATCGCCTATCTTAAAATGCTGCCGAAATACGCCTTCAAGTTGAAAGCCACATTTCTCCATCACCCGGGACGAACCGATATTGTCTTTGGCGCAGTGCCCAACCAATTTATGGACAGACAAACTCAAACAGGCCCAATCGACAACCGCCTGTAAACTCTCAGTGGCATAGCCTTTACCGTGCCCCACGTGCGCCAGCAAATAACCGACCTCGGCACGTTGCTCCTCCACACTTTGACAATGAAGACCGGTTAAACCAATAAACTCACCGCTATCAAGGGTTTCAATCACCAGTGTAAGCCAATCGCCAGAGGCATAGTCCCAGGTGGCTGAGCGCTGTTCAAACTTTTGCCGGATCACTTCGGGAGCTTCAGGAATGCGCACATAGCGATTGATGTCAGGATCTTGATGTAATGCCAAGAAGTGTGGCCAATCCTGCTCTTGTAAACTGCGAAGTCTTAATCTGTCGGTATAGAGTTCAAGCATAGCGGCTCCCCAATGGATGGACGAACTAAAAAAATGGCAGCTAAACGCTGCCATTGTCTCGGCAAGGAGATGATTAACCGCGGCTGGTGACTTCGAGTAAGTGGTAACCAAACTGGGTTTTAACTGGACCTTGAACCACGTTTAATGGCGCACTGAATACCACTTCATCAAACTCACGCACCATCATGCCAGGGCCGAATGAACCTAATTCACCACCTTGTGCGCCCGATGGACATGAAGAATGGGCGCGGGCGATTTGCGCAAAATCGGCACCGTCGAGGATCTGTTGTTTAAGTGCTTGGCACTGTTCTTCGCTGCTTACTAACAAATGTCTTGCTGTAGCCTGAACCATGGTAAAACTCCCTGAATAATCCTGAGACATTTGCCCCAAATATCATATGGTTCCCGTTTTTATGACATCTAAACGGGATGTGGATGTTGAGTATAAAAACATTCTGTTTAAGGCTTTGTTTCCTAAATCGATTCAGCGAGCAAAGCTCCTCATAATCGTTTGAATATTAAACTACACGGTAAGTTTCAGGCATGCCTAGCCCAGTGAGTTTGTTCAACGCCTTTATCATCGCGTAAGT
>NZ_NAJR01000023.1:0-35516 GCF_002196695.1 Shewanella sp. Shew256
ATCGACATCACAAAACACTTCCACTAATTTATGCATAGGCCCTCCGGTGTGATGAGGTTTCTCTTGGTCGAAAGATCCGATCACTTGGAGGGCTATTAGTTCAAATTTTTTTATCCCGAGTTCAGGTCAAGTTAGAAACCGAATCAAAGGTACTTTCCCCAAAAGTGGTCCAATCCGTAAAGATTTCGAAATAGTATTCTATAAAGCAGACCGTAGATTGTGCAGTTATCAGGAAATGCTAATTGCTCAGCCGACTGAGGTCTAAGAAAATCACCAATTTGATAGCTTTACTTTGTGCTCTAAGCGGCAAATAAGGCTGCGTTATCAATAGATTTTCCCACTGTTGTAACTTCCTATCTGATTAAAATTCTAACATGCGCTAGGTTCCAGAAAGACGAGAGTTTATCGAGACACCCATTGTTAAATATTCTTACGGGAATGGTCGAGCTGGCAAAACTCTTGTGGGATTAACAGTCAGCACCGAGAAAACGTAAGGATAGGTATTACTCGACTATCAATGGTTGCACCAAACCCAGCATTGTTGCACCAGTGACCTTCTAAAACATGGATGTTTTAGTAGAGCCTACAAGGACGTATCCACGGCGAGTCACTGGCGTAACAGTGCGAAAGCCTGCGGCAGGCAATTAGGGTATACAATAGCCAGAAGCCATGATGCCGCCTATTAGCCCCTCAAATCATGACCGAACCTACTGTTCAGAATTGAGACTGAGAAAGTCTCAGACACAAAAAAAGATGCCACTACAAGGGGTTAGTGGCATAAAGTGCATAAGAATGTCCATGGAACGGTAACGCAAAGGGGTGGGTAGAAGACTGACATTTGGTTGGGTACTGCAACATCAGTCTCTACGCCGGGAAGTTGGTCGAGCGGTAACGCTGTTAATCTAACGGGCTTAGTGTTTGCTTACTGGGCCATCGATTTTATCGAAGCTCACATCCCCTGAACCTGCCGAGAGAATCGTTAAGCCCTTAGTGTTCACCACATTGATATCGCCTGAGCCATCGTTGATGGTGACTGTGTTTTGCACATTGGCGACGTTGATTTCGCCAGAGCCGTCATCGATGGTGATGCTGCCTTTAATATCATTGACTTGGATGCCGCCAGAGCCGTCGACAATCGCCAGATTACCGTTGACTTGGCTGACTTCAATCGCGCCAGAACCATCGTCGATGCTGACATTATTGCCGCCATGGATAACCAGTTCGCCCGAGCCATCCTTGACCTTGATATCCGCGGTCATCTTGTTGATCAAAATCGCACCCGAATCATCGTCAATATCCAGCGCTAATCCAGCGGGCACTTGTAACTTAAGGTCGATATAGGGTGAGTAATTGCTAAAGCTGCTATGGGATTCAAAGTCAGCCTTAAGCTGGGCTTTGTTGGCCTTTTTCTCAAGGGTGAGAATCACTTTGCTATCGTCATTGCTATAGATATCAGCCACTAACTTAATTTGGGTTAGGCCTTCGACACCGATAATTTCAAGGCTGCCTGCACCGGTTTCAGCGACGAGTTCTTGCAGGTCTTGAGCATCGAGGCTGAGTTCACGTTGCTGGTGGTCTAAATCCGGCATGCCGGCGGCGTTCACATTGATAATGCAGCCAGTGAGTGACACGCCAACGGTAAAGACGGCGACAAATCCGAGGGTGAATATAAAAGGGCGTAGTGACATTTTCTTCTTCCTTGTTATCGACACTCGACGAGCGACTGAGTGCTGAGCTATTAGCGATAAGCTTGATATCTCTCGTGATTGCACATCCTATGCCAATTTTAAAACGTATTAATAATCATGCAGATAAATTAAATGTGTCCGCTTGGGCGCAGGCGGACATGTCCGCTGAATGAGTGATTTTTCCCAAAGAGTGGTGAAATTAATCACTTATTCGGTTAGCGTGTGTCCATTCAGCCCGCGTGGCTAACAGCATAATCAGAAAGGATTCATATGGATTACTTAACGACCAATAAAATCGCTTGGGATGCCCGCACTCGGGTGCACTTAACCTCTGATTTTTATGATGTTGAAGGCTTTTTGAATGGCAACACCTCCTTAACGGAAATCGAATTAAATGAGCTTGCGGTAGCGGGTAAGAGCCTACTGCATCTGCAATGTCACTTTGGTTTAGATACCCTGTCGTGGGCGCGAATGGGCGCAAAAGTGATTGGGGTCGATTTATCCGAGGTGGCGATTGCTGAGGCGTGCAAGTTGGCGCAGCAGACGCAGTTGTCCGCCGAGTTTATCTGTAGCGATGTCTACAGCGTAGCGGGCAAGGTTGAGCCGCAAGATATTGTCTTTACCTCCTATGGCGCCATTGTATGGCTGCCGGATTTAACGCTTTGGGCGCAGACCATTGCGGCGTGTTTAAAGCCCGGCGGACAGTTTTATATGGCCGAATTTCATCCGGCGCAGCAGCTATTCGATGGGTATAGCTATTTTAATCGCGGTGAGCCAGATATAGAGCAGGAAGGGACCTATACCGAGAATGCCGGTGATGAGCAGCAGACCTTAATGTGCTGGTCGCATAGCTTGTCTGAGGTGATCAATGCCTTGTTGCAGGCGGGCTTAGTGTTGGAGTTCTTCCACGAATTTGCGTTTAGCCCCTATAACTGTTTCGCAGGGCTAGAGGCGCAAGCCGATGGCCGTTATGTGCTTACACACCAAGGGCAGCATGTGCCCTTGGTGTATAGCATTAGCGTGCGTAAGCCTGCTTAATCCTTGCTGTTTTTAACTGCGAGGATTAACGGCTACGGTAGACCGGATATTTAAGATATTGATTATCGTAGTAAGGGCTGCGCTCATAGAACCAGCGTAAGCGTGCCTCGGGATCGGCGGCAAACTCTGGGTTTTCCAGCGCTTTGTTAAATGCGGCCTGTAACTTGGGATCTTCCTTCAGCATCTTGGCGGCCAGCGGCTCTACGGCGTAGTCCTCAATATATTCGGTACGGGTAAAGATAGGGTTGAAGAAGCCCCATTGCAGTAACGAGTCCGGTGATTGTGGCTCGAGCAGTAAAATCGCCAGTTCGCCTAAGGGTTGATCTGTGCTGACTTTCACTGTACCCGCGGGCAAGGTGGTGGTTAGTTTCGCTAGTGTCGAGTCGGCCTTCACCGTGAGTCGTCCCTCGAACGCCTTGGTATTAAACACCGGATTGCTCAAGCTGTATTGCTGCAATTTAAGCTCTGTTGGCTTGCTTAAACGTGTCATCCGAATGCCGTGTAGATTTAAGCGGTCGATCACTTGTGTCCACTGGGCGGGAATATAGTAAGCACTCGGGCGAGTGACTTTTATATCGGGCACGGTTTCGGCAATCACAGGTAAATTCGGGTACAGCTTAGGCTCGCCCGTCCAGCGCACTACTTCGGTGCCGCTAATCGGACTCTGCTCTAACTTGTAATCTATGCCTTTAAAATCCCAACCCTTAGCCAGCGGTGCCGATTTCCACGTTAATGTGATCAGTGGCGAGGCGCGGTATTTATCCTCTTGAATCGCACTCTTTAACTTGGTCGCTTGGTCGCCAACGGTTTTTAGGGTTTGCTCTAGCATCACATAGGTGCCAAGTACGCGCTGCTTAAAGGGTTTTAAGCTGTGGTTCTCAATCAAAATAGTGGGCAGATGGCGGGCGTCACCATAACCATTAGAGAAACGTGGGCTAGGGTTCCACAGTGACATGCCTTTAGTGATATCGGTATTGTCGACGGCGAAAATTAGCGGACCAGGGATATGGCCTTGGGCGCTTAGTGCAGCTTCTACCGCTGGGCGGTAGCTATTTTCGAGCCAGCGGAAACTGGCAGGACTCAAGCCTTGGGCGAGGTTGTAGCCGAAGGTGATGTCGTATTGGTAGTCGATACCGTCGGTGACATGCACATCGATATACAGATCCGGTTGCCACACATTAATCGCCCGCAGCATATGCTGCATTTCTAAGGTGTCGGCCTTGGCGTAGTCGCGGTTCAGGTTGAGGTTATTGGCATTGGTGCGCCAGCCCATATTGACCGGACCGCGTTGATTTACGCGGTTAAATTCGCCGCTGCGTTCATGGGCATCGACGCTAAACATAGGCACAAACAGCAAGTTGGCCTTTTCGAGCAGGTCGCTCTTGTCGCCTTTGACTATATCCCGCAGCAGCATCATGCCGGCGTCTTTACCGTCGATTTCGCCCGCGTGGATCCCCGCCTGCACCAGAATCGTCGGCTTAGTGTTTTGCTTTAGACGTGCCGATTCGTTAATGCCTTCACTGCTGGCGACATACATCCAAATATCGCGCCCTTGAGGGCTCTTGCCTAGGCTAACTTTCTGCAATTTGGTGGTTTCGGCCGCCAATCGGTCGAGCCAAGTGATGGTGTCGTCATAGCTTGGGCTTTCGGTGCCGTTGCTTTGCTCGAAGGGCGTCGCCCATTCGTTATCGGTGCTGAGTAACAGCGACTCACTAGCACCGTGCCACGTGATGCTCGGCGGGAGAATGGCATCATTCACAAAGGTATTGGCGCGAGTCGGTGTCGCAGTCACTGCGGCTTCGGGAGCAACTTCTGTTGCGGGCAAAGCGCTGCTGTCGGCACTGGTGTCAACCGCGTCGGTTTTAGCGGCCTCAGTGTTTGCAGCTCCAGTCGTTACTTCGGGTTGCGCGACTTCGGCATTTGCGGCAACGGCTAATTGGGCGGTGAATAGTGAACCCGCCGATAAGCAGGCAATGGCGATAACGGAAGGGGAAAACAAGCGCATGAAACAGTCCACACATCGAATTTTTATTAGGGCGGTATCTTTTCATTAAGCCCCTGCGAGTGCAAGGGCTGCCAAGGGTTTATCTTGATCTGACTGAGTGATTTTCGCTGCCATTCCCCGTGCTAACAGCCTATGAAGGCTTGGCGGTTTTATGTAACACGGTTTGTCCGCTATAGGCGATTTCGATAATCTCGATATCGGCGTAGAGGGCTTCGACGGCGATGGCGAGTTGATAGATAAGCCAGCCGTATCCCGTGAGGGCAAATCCCTGCGCTACCTCGTTTGCCACAGAGGTTGAGGCGTGGTCTGGCGCGGGAGTTGCTAAGCTGAGTTGTAATCTGTGTTGCAACTCTTGCTCTAATGCATTCGGTAGTGTGGGCAATGTGGCTGTTTTGCCTGCAACAAATTCACTCAGCCTGTGAAGATAAGCCGTCAGCTCGGCGGCGACTTTGTTGATTTGGTGATATGCCTCTTTGTCGGCCTCCTGCCAGCGACTCAAAGGTAATAACTCGAGTAGGGTGATCAATCTAACCTGTTTATTAACTAATTCTGCCAGCAGCACTTTATGTTTTTTCAGGGTTTGGCTTTCCCACTCAAGGGAGAAAAACAGTTTCTTCTGGGTTAATACCGCCTTCATCGCCGCCTCGAGTTCGGCGCGAAAATCTAAATCATGGTTGGCGGGGGCCTGTAGATGTTGGGTCAGCACTTTGGCCATATTGTCGATGGCATTAGCGAGCTGGCTGCGCCAGTCCTGTTTGGCCTTAATCGGGAAGATAAACAGCGACACCAGAATAGCGATAACACAACCGAGCAGAATATTCGCCGTGCGCCAGAGCGCCTCTGAGGTGTCGTGGTTCGCATCGCCCACCACGATTATAATGGTGAATCCCGCCACCAGATAGGCATAGCTGTAGCGCCCCGCAGAGATAAAACAGATCAGCGTCACCCCTAAGATCAGCAGCCCCATAATCAGCCAATAACTGTCGATAGTGGCCACTAACATCACGCCATAAGCCGAACCTAAACAAGTGCCTACTGCCCGTTGCAGGGACTTTTCAATCGCGCCGCCCACCTGTGGCAGACTCATCATAATGATCACTATGGTCACCATGCTCCAAATAAAATGCGGCGGCGACCAAATGGCGTTAATGGTGACGGCAATTAGCAGGGCGAGGCCGAGTTTAAGGGCGTGAATGGCACGGAAATGACGATAGATAAAGTCGGCAAAAGGGCTTGCAGGGGCAAAAACGGACATAATGCAACACTCCTTTGGACTGATAGTAGCCAAGCCATTATCGCAGAAAGGCATTGTGCTCGTGTGGCTCGGCGGATAAAGAAATACAAATTGCGAGGCGGCGCCGTTTGAGCTTAGCTCAAGGCGTCGCCAAGATCACATTAATCTGCATTAAGTGATACAAAATCAGTGGGATAAGATGCGGTATATCGAAGTTTAAGCCATAAAAAAGGCTTGAATAAGGAAGCCTATTCAAGCCTAGATACACTCGCGTATTGACTCTATTAGTTCGAGTTTGGCTCTGCGGTGTACTTATCCATAATCACGGCGCAGGCGGCGTCACCCGTGATGTTGAGCGCGGTGCGGATCATGTCAAATACCCGGTCGAGGGCGAATAACAGCGGTAAACCATCAATCGGAATACCAGCGGCCAGTAGCACTGCGACCACTAAAAACGATGGACCGGGCACACCCGCTTGGCCAATGGCGCCTAAGGTTGAGGTAAAGATAATCGCGGCATAGGCGGTCATCGACAGATCGACGTTGTACATTTGCGCGAAGAACATGGCGACTAAACCATAGTAAATCGCGTTGCCGCTCATATTGATGGTGGCGCCTAAGGGCAGCACAAAGGCGGTGGTAGCCTTAGAAACCTTAAGATCTTCTTCGCAGGTTTCCATATTCACTGGCAGCGTTGCCATGGATGAAGCGGTAGACAGTGCCATCACCTGAGGTTTTTTCATCGCCGAAATAAATTGGCGCGCCGATACCCTAGAAAACAGCTGTACCACTAAGGGGAAGAACACAAAACCGTAGATCAGAATCGCGGCCACAAACACGGCAAACAGCTTAAACACCACTTCTAAGGCATCGAAACCGAAGGTGCCGACGGAATCGGCCATCAAACCAAATACCCCAATGGGGGCAATCACCATCACACAGTTAATCATCCACACAAAGGCGTCGACGACGGTATTTAACGCCGCCATGATGGGCTTAGCTCCATCGCCTTTGACCTTGGTCAGTGCGATACCGAAAAATATACTAAACACCAGAATTTGAAGGATATTCCCGCCAGTTAGCGATTCGAACACATTGGTTGGGATCATGCCAATAAAGGTGTCCATTACCCCAGGCAGTGCGCCATGCTCAGCGGTCACTTCCATCAGGCCGCTACTGCTATGGGCGGTAAAGTCGACACCCGCGCCGGGGGTAAACATATTGCCCATGACTAATGCCAAGGTAACGGCAATCCCTGAGGTGACAATAAAGAAACCGAAGGTGCCGACACCAATCTTACCCGCCGAGGGACTATCGCCTAGGCTGGCGGCGCCGCTGATGATAGAAACCAATACCAGTGGGATCACTAGCATTTTGATTAAATGGATAAAGATGGTACCCAGTGGTGCGAAGATGCTCGCACTTTCGCCCATCATAAAACCAACCAGTGCGCCAATCATCATGGCAATAACCACTTGCACACCAATGTTGCCTAATAAACTCTTGCTCTTCATTCTTGCGAAACTCCCCAGTTACCGCGGCATTTTGTGTCTTAAGACTAGTTATCTATTTACAGGCCTGCCCTCGCTTTTGGCGTAAAAGCTCAGCCCTGACACGTTTTTTGGGCGCTTAAGGTATCACAGTTGGCGTAACGGGTTTTGTGAAACATCACCAAGCTTGGTTTGAAAATAACCAAAATCTAAATAACACAACGCCTAAATTGATTATGTTTAAAAATTCATATCCTAAAATGATTTTTGTTTAATTATGGCTTGGGTTTTGTCCATCGAATTGATGAATTGTGATTTTGGCTTTGATGGACGCAGATATCCTCTCGTATTCTTGGCGCGGGTTGAGTCGCGAGAACTCCCATCTCTTACTGGTATGCATCTTGAGAGTAGTGAATTGCCTCTATGACCATGCAACTTAGTGACTCACTCGGTTTTCCCTATGACAACGCCATTCGAGGACATTATGAATATCACCTCATTTTTCGGCCAGCCCGAGTCGTTACAGTGCTGGATAAGAAAGTGCATCGAACAACCCAGATTAAGTTATTGGCTGGTTTATCAAGATCTTGATGAAGGTGAATCCCTACAGCTGACCACGTTATTATTCCCGATAGTGGCCGATATGAGGGATCTATCAGATGCCGAAATCGATGCCTTTGAGGATGGCTTAGGCCACAGTGACTATGGTTACCTACTAAACACGGATCAAATCGAGGATGTGATTGATAATCTTAAGCAGCAAAAAGCTCAGCCCAGTGAACAGGAACTGCTTGAAGCGATTATCTTTTACTATGAGCGAGATGCGTTTATCTGCCTCTGACGGGCTCTTTGCGAGGTATTTCGACTTAAGTTGAGATAAGCGCCCCGGAGGAATCAACTCAGGGGCGCGGAGGGAGTATGGTTTACTTTGCTAGCGACTTAAAGTGGTTGTGCAGGGTATTGCTGAAGCTTTGGTCGTAGGTAAAGCGATATAACTGTTTATTGTCAGTCGTATCAAATGCCGTGTTTAGCTCAACTTCAGTCAGCAAGTTTGAGGTCACAAGGTAGTAGCGAGGTTGCACCATCTGGCTCGCAATCGGATCCTCCACAATTTCAGTGATAGTTAGCAGCTTGCCGCCGTTTGGACTGGTGCTAATGCTCCATTCATGTTGGCTTTCAGGCTGACCGAAGCTATCGAGAATGGTGAATTTATTCGTTGAGTCCTCAACGTAACTCTCGGGGTAAGCGAAGGGCCACAATAGTTCCACGATCAAGCTAGTAGAAAGCTCGCTCGCGGTTTCAACGCCCGTTTCATAGGTGATGGGATCTTCTGCGCGGCATAACACATCGGCCGTTTGCTTAATGTCCATGCGATATATTTGTGAAGGCCAACTGAGTGACGCCAGCTTAAGGTCGCTCGGGAGGTTTGCCAGCAAATCCTGCCAGTCGGCGGCCGTGTTTTGATACTTATGGAAATTCATTTCGACAGGGACTTCAGTGCCGGCATAAACGGTTTTTAATTGATTGCCTTCAATCACAGGTTCTTTAAGCACATACCCTTGGTCGTTACGCGAGGCATTGATCCATTTTTTCATCGGCTCATTCCAGCATTCGGTAGGGACTTCCTCTCCCGACGTGTTGTCGAAGATCATCACAGCGTCACCTGAAAATACGCCAGTAAGAGTTTGGTCAGCAGTACCATAATCTAAGCTGACAAAGTGGCTGTTGCGAACGGTGGCGATATTGAGCACATGAGATGCATCGGTATGATTGAGCATGCTGCTAAACACTGTATCCCAGTCAGTGCTGTTCATCGCCTTGTCATCAACCGGCGCTTCCATATAACCGAAGGACACTAAGGTGCTCTCCACCTTATTAGTGACGGCAACGGGATTAGTTTGCAGATAGGCCTCAGTGCCAAAACCATACCCTAGGATTAAATTCTCGAAGGCTTCAAATGCGGCGATCAACACTTCGATAGCCGCCAAAATTTCCACCGTGCGCTCGTTGGTGAGGTTTAACAGGTAATCGTGTAACAGCAGGGTGTCGATAAATGTGGGTTGCAGGGTGATTTCGGGCGAAAGACTAAATAAATCGGCTTCGACTTGCTTAAATCCTGTGGCGTATAGGTTTTTGAGTTTGGCGCGGAACTCAATCACTTGCTGTGGCGTTAAGTCTGCCTCAATCATCTTGCGATAGCGTGAAAACTCAATATTAGTCAGCGCGTTGATATGACCCGCATGATCGGGCAGGGCAACGATATTCATGCCACCTGTGGTGGCGTTGGTGTGAGCAGCGGCGGAGCTCACCGTCAATGCTGAGCGTGCCGATGAAGGCGCGTTATCAATCCAGTCGGCCAGCAGGTAATAGTTAGGTTTTTCGGTCGCGCTTTTCCAATCGATTTGATACTTACCGTCAGTGCCTGTAGTGGTGCTCGGTTCACCCTCTGAGCAGCTTAAGTCTTGGTTAAGATCGACGCACACGTTGGCCCCGGCGATAGCGCCGATATAAGTGACCTGACCTATGACTTTGTGTGCGTATTCTGTGGGTGGCGTTGGCTCTGGCGTCGTGGTGGTGTCATCTTTATCGTCGGAGCCAGAACATGCCGTCAGCAAACTGGTGGCGATCAGCAAAGAGAGCAGTTTAGGTTTAAACATCTTGTGTCCTTACATCAATTCGGCAATTTCCATTGCACTAAGTTAGCGTGGAGTCATCTGATAACGTCGAGTATTCAACGTGTTGCAGTGTTATTCGTGGCCAAGCCAAATAGCATGAGCCAAGGTGACTAAGAAGGGAGTGAGTATCGGTTTGAGTGGATAAAAATCGACGCCGCTTGTGATAAAACATGCGGCTTGATGTGAAATCCCTTTCACGACAACGCTTGGCATCCTTCCGGTCAAAATGCGGCTGTTTTTAAATCAGTCTGCATTTTCGACAGCTATTTTTGCCTGTACAACCCATCGCCTCAATCACGCTAAAGTATTAACTTGTTTCATATTTGTTATTGCACAATCCGTTTAGTGTTACTTTTCGCAGCAGTATTTCTATGGAGGGTAGATATTGATGCGTGTTTCTAAGCGGAGTTATTTAGCGGGGTTATTGGCTATGTCGACGAGCCTGTTGCCTTTGTCGTTAATGGCGGCGGATGAGGGGTTATTCACGCCTTTTCCTACGGCGAAATTAAAGGATGAATTGACGCGCCATTATGCCGAATATCCCTTTATTATCAGCGCGGGTGAACAAAGGTCTGACTATCGTTTTAAGCCTATCTTCGGTCAGGTCTATCAGCAAAAATACAAATTAGCGCCCGAATACAGCCCTGCGCATATTCTCGATAATTACCGTGAACAGATTAAAAAACTTGGTGGCGAAGTCCTATTCGAGTGTCTGCTTGAGGCCTGTGGTGATTCTCGCCTATTGCAAGAGAAAATTGCCCTCTTGGATGGCGTTATTGGTGTTGAAAGTGGTTACTTGTTTGCTCGAGTGAAGAATGAGCAAAAAGAGTTTTATACCGCCATACAAGCCGCAAATCTGAAGAGTTCTGCGGGTATTCATATTACGACGCTCGAGGTGATCCCCGAGCCGTTAGATTTAGTCACGGTTAATGCTGCATTTTTACAGCAGGCGCCTAAGCAAATCGAGTTTAAAGATAATCAAAAGAAGGATACGAATGGCGCCGAGGATCATCCGCTCATCAGCCGCTTAAAGGGAAGCTATATCCAGGACTTTAAACGCCAAGGCTTTGCCAGCACAGTATTTGTGTCTTCAATGGATGCAAGCAATAAGCCTGTGCTGGTGGAGCGTGCGGGTAAGTTGACTCAAAATGGCTATTCGATACCAAAAGAATATTCGGGTTACGAGGTGTTCACTAACTATAAGGTGGCATTAACTAAACTCGGATTCGAGATGCAATTTGAGTGTCAGGGAAAGGCCTGTGGTAGGGAGGATAGGTTTATCAAAGCCATCGATTCTCTAGTGAATATCGGTAACGAAGACAGCCAGTTTTATGCTTGGTATACCTTAACGCGCCCCGAGGGGAATGTGCATGTGAGCACTTATACCATAGGTTATATCGGCGGGTTATGGACCGACTTGCGGGTGTTAGAGGAGACTGAGCTTAAGGATGACCGCGTGGGGATCAATCTTGAGGCGCTGACCGACCAAATTGAAGCTAAGGGCCATGTTGCCTTAGAAGGGTTGTTATTCGAGTACGATAGCGACAAGTTATTGCCCGAGGCGCAGCCCGTTGTCGAGGTGCTTGCCAGTTACTTAAAGGCAAATCCTAAGCGTGCATTTTATGTGGTGGGTCATACCGATGACAAAGGCAATCAGGCCTATAACCAAGGTCTATCCCAACGCCGCGCGGCGGCAATTGTGAAGTTATTGACCACGAGTCATGGTATTCAAACTCAGCAATTGGAAGCCGTAGGGATAGGTGAACATGCTCCCGTTGCTAGCAACAGTGATGAGACGGGGCAGCAGCAGAATCGCCGTGTCGAGTTAGTATTGAGATCGGATACTAAGTAAGCCCAATCGTTTGATTCAATAGATATAAAAATGGCGTCAGCTCTTATCGAGTTGGCGCCATTTTGGTTTATCTGGGATAGCTCTGCCGACGTCTCAGCCAAGCGATATTTATACTAAGTTAGTGCCGGGAAGGTCAGCGAGCTGCCAATTCCTAATGGCAGACCTAGGGCCCAGTAAGCCAATAAGAAACCGCTCCAAAGCAGGAGAAAACTGATTGAAAACGGCAACATCAGTGCCACTAGAGTGCCAATGCCTGATTCCTTAACGTATTTTTGGCAAAACACCACAATCAACGGAAAATAAGGCATCAGCGGAGTGATGATATTGGTCGACGAGTCGCCCACGCGGTAAGCGGCTTGGGTCAGATCGGGCGATACGCCTAGTTCCATTAACATGGGTACCATGATGGCTCCAATCAAAGCCCATTTGGCCGACGCCGAGCCGACTAATAGATTGACAAACGCCGTGAGAAACACAATCCCCACCAATGTTACGCCCATAGGAAGTGCCAATTCTTTCAACGCCAACGCGCCTTTAATCGCCATTAATGCGCCTAAATTGGATTGACCAAAGGCGTAAATAAACTGGGCGCAGAAGAAGGCCATAACGATGTAATAACCCATGCCGCTCATGGACTTACTCATGCCTTGGATAATGGCCCTGTGGTTATTCGCCGTGCCCGCAACATAGCCATAGACTATGCCTGGCACGAGGAAGAATACAAAAATAATCGCCACAATGGAGCGCATTAAGGGAGCCGAGGCACTGGTTAGCGCGCCATCGGTACCACGCCAGGCAGAGTTGTCACCATAGGCGGTAAACACCAGCCCTAAGGCACATAACAACATGGCGCCCATGGCAAATTTGAGACCACGGCGTTCATGGGGCGCCAGCTCATCAAGCGTTGGGAGCGTGCTGGGATCGCCATTCACTGTGGTGTTTTTTAGGCGCGGCTCAATCACTTTATCCGTTAAGAACCAGCCAACTAAGATGATTAACACGGCTGAAGCCGACGTAAAGAAGATATTATTCAGTGGGTTAATCGTTAGTGTGGCCGCTGATGGGTCGGCGGATAATCTTGCCGCGGCCTGAGTTAAGCCCGCTAACATAGGATCAAGGCTCGAAGGCACGCCCACGGTCGCAGAAAAACCGCCGGATACACCAGCAAAAGCGGCGGCAATACCGGCTAGGGGATGGCGACCCGCGGCATAGAAGATCACCGCGCCGAGCGGGATAACCAGTACATAACCCGCGTCAACCGCGACATGGCTCAGGATACCCACGGCGATCAATACCGGGGTGAGTAACATCTTGGGGGTCACTGATAAAATCGAGCGCAGCCCGGCATTAATAAAGCCAGTATGCTCTGCCACGCCAAGCCCAAGCATAGCAACCAGCACGACACCGAGCGGCGGGAAAGTCACAAAGGTGGAGACTATGTTCGAGGTAAAGGCTGTCAGTGCACCGCCTTCGAGCATATTCACGACTTGAATGGGGTTGCCTGTTCGAGGGTCGATTTCATCAAAACTGACACCCGATAATCCCCAGGAGATCAGCCAGACTAAGCCCAGAAACATCGCAAATAACACCGCCGGATCGGGCAGCTTATTGCCGACGACTTCGACGCCATTGAGAAATCGCTGGAATCCAGTGACAGGTTTATGGTTTTCCATTTGGGTGTCGCTTCCTAAAAATGATGATTGTTATCGATGATTATAAAAACGCAGCATTAATTTAAGCTTGGTTTAACTAATCGATAAGAAATAAAACACATAAAAATCTACCGCAGTGACTTTAGTGCGGCAGGCTCTTAGTCATCAAATCCATAGGCAAATAAAAAGCGCGGATTCATTACTGAATCCGCGCTTTTTTACTCAACAATGTGTTTGATTACATTATCTAAATGAATCCGCTGCGCTTATGCCTTTGGGCCAGCGTTACGGATGGCATCAGACACTTGGTACTTAGCGAAGTTCTTAGTGAAGGCTTCGGCCAGTTTTTGGGCGTATTCGGCGTACAGTGCCTTATCGCTCCAAGTGTTTACTGGGTTGAGTAGGTTAGTGTCTACACCCGGTACCGCCACAGGCACGGCCAGATTCAGTGTGTCTAAGTGTACGGTTTCGACGTTTTTCAGTTCACCGCTGACAATCGCATCGACAATCGCGCGCGTCGTTGGGATGTCGAAACGTTTACCAATACCGTGTGGGCCGCCAGTCCAGCCAGTGTTAACTAAGTACACTTGGCTACCGAATGACTCGATACGCTTCATCAGCAGCTCGGCATACACGCCCGCAGGACGTGGGAAGAAAGGTGCGCCGAAGCAGGTAGAGAAGGTGGATTGAATCGCAGAAGTTGAACCGATTTCAGTCGAACCGACTTTAGCTGTGTAACCCGAGAGGAAGTGGTAAGCCGCTTGCTCTTTGCTCAGGATAGAAACTGGTGGTAATACGCCAGACACGTCGCAGGTTAAGAACACCACTGCGTGCGGCTCGGCGCCACGGTTGTCTTCTTTACGCTGAGCGATATGCTCGAGTGGGTAAGCCGCACGGGTGTTTTCCGTCAGGCTGCTGTCTTTGTAGTTAGGCACGCGGTGCTCGTCCATGACCACGTTTTCCAGCACAGTACCGAAGCGAATCGCATCCCAAATCACAGGCTCGTTCTTTTGGCTCAGGTCGATACACTTGGCGTAGCAACCGCCTTCGATGTTGAATACGCCGCCCGGTGCCCAGCCGTGCTCATCGTCACCGATCAGGAAGCGTTTTGGATCCGCAGACAGGGTGGTTTTACCCGTGCCTGACAGACCGAAGAATAGGGTAGTGTCGCCGTCTTTACCTACGTTAGCCGAGCAGTGCATTGGCAATACGCCTTGGGCTGGCAGCAGGAAGTTTTGCACAGAGAACATCGACTTCTTCATTTCGCCAGCGTATTTCAGGCCCGCTAGCAACACTTTGCGCTCGGCAAAGTTTAAGATCACCGCCGCATCTGAATTGGTACCATCACGCTCAGGAACACAGACGAAGTCTGGCGCGTTGATGATTTGCCATACAGGCTTGTCTTGACGGTTAAATTCTTCTGGGATGATAAAAAGGTTGCGGGCGAACAGTTGGTGCCAAGCGTATTGAGTCGTCACGCGCACTGGCTGGTAATGTTCTGGATCTGCACCGACTTCGAGGTCAGATACAAACAACTCTTTATCGGCGAGGAATGCTTCTACGCGCGCCCATAATCCTTCAAAAGCACCGGGTTCAAATGCTTGGTTGACGGGTCCCCATTCGATGTCAGCCGCTGAACTGTCTTCTTTTACGATAAAACGATCGCCAGGAGAGCGACCGGTGCGGGTACCGGTTTTAGCGACCAGTGCGCCGTTTGCAGTCAATTCACCTTCGCCGCGTAGCAGGGCAAATTCGACCAGTTGTGCTGTTGAGGGGTTGTAATGAACGCGGTTTAATCCATCCGCCATAGTGAGGTCTCCATTGACTTGTATTTGTAAGGTTATTTTTTTATCGATCGTCTGCCGATTTGTTTTTATTTATCGCCCGAGGCGTGCTAGGGGACAAAGTGTGCCGATTGTATCCTATCCGCGGGTAAAGTGTGAGCTGGATCATTGAGGCGGTACAAAAAAGGGCACCCTAAGGTGCCCTTTTAACAGTCAATTTTGACTTACTGCTGGGTATTTGAAGCTGTGCCGTTGGCATAAATAGCTGCGATATCAATACCATCGAATACGTATTTGGCATTGCAGTACTCACAACCCATTTCGACCTTACCGTCTTCGGCCAGAATGGCTTCGACTTCGGCTTGTTCAATGGTTTTGATCGCGGCTGCGCTGCGCTCACGTGAGCAAGTGCATTTGAAGCTGACTTCGATAGGATCGAACAGACGCACTTCTTCTTGGTGATATAAGCGATGCAATACGTCCTGCGCATCTAAGGTGAATAACTCTTCTGCCTTGATGGTCGCAGTTAGCTGACATAAATGCTCGAAGTCGGCATTGTGGTCTTCTTGGCTTGGCAATACTTGCAGGAACATACCCGCAGCTTGCTTACCGTCGGCGAATAACCAGAGTGCGGTAGGTAATTGCTCTGACTGGTTAAAGTAGTCTTCGACACAGGCGGCTAAGGTTGGCTTGTCGAGGGCGACCACGCCTTGGTAACGCTCGCCTTCATCCGGCGTCAGGGTGATAACCATATAACCTTGGCCAAATAGATCGGCGAGGCTAGCATCATCGGCTAAGTCGCCTTCCCAGCGGGCAATACCGCGTAATTGCTGCTGGTTATTGCCATTGATCACCGCCAGTGATACTGGGCCGTTACCCTGCAGCTGCACGCTGATATCGCCACTGAATTTTAAGGTGGCAGTTAACAGAGACGTCGCCGCCAGCAATTCACCCAGCAGGATTTGCAACACGGGTGGATAAGTGTGTGAGCCAATCACCTGTTGATAGCTGTCTTGTAACTGTACGAGTTCACCACGCACATCGGCATTGTCGAACAGGTAGCGGTTTAAAATATCTTGTATCATCTTGTATCTCACTGTTAGGTAACTTTTACGTAATTCTTAGCATTCTTTAAAACGGATAAGTTGGCGTCGTTGCTTTTTATCCGGTTTATGGTCGGGCGCAGGATTATTGAGAATATTCAATCGTCTTGCTTCGGCATTTACCGCACGCTTAGCTATACTGGCGGCCGTTTCTTCGTACAATTCCTGCGCAATCGATGCACTTTGGCGCATTTCAGATAATTTTTTTATGACGATCTCTTTATCGTCATATCCCTGTCGTATCTTAAGGACGGCACCTATCTCGGCATTCTTACTAGATTTGGTGCGAGCACCGTTGTAATGTACTTTGCCGCCGTTGATCATTTCTTTGGCAATGGCACGGGTTTTATAAAAACGTGCGGCCCATAACCACTTATCGAGTCGAACGCTGCCACTGTCGCTTACACTTTGCGTCATAGTGTCTCCAAGATAAAAGATCGATGAGTTCACATGCTGAACAATAAAATGCCTAAGCCGCATTGCTATTATGTTAAAGGGTGGTGCGCTTCACACCCTTTTGAGGCGGGCAAAGTTAGCATAAATGGCGAATTTTCGCCAATTGCAATACTGTTATGGGGTTGTTGCCAAATGCGGCCTAGGTTAGCATGTGGCGAACATTCTAATTTTTATAATCAGAACAGAGACCTGTATTGAGGGTCCACATAAATATGGATTTATTAGATAAAGTTATCGCTAAAGCTGCAGGTATCCCGCATAAGCCATTGAGTCAGGTTGTTTTCTGGTTTGGTTTTATTCTGTGTTTACTCTTAGCCGCGCAAATTACATGGAAACTCGTACCTAGTACTTCATCCCCAACGGCTTGGTCTCCTACGGCTGTCACCACGACAGGTAAAGGGGCTGGGCAAGTTGATCTGGCGGGATTACAGCAGCTTGCACTGTTTGGCAGAGCCGATGCCAAAACCGATAAACCGAAAGTGGAAGTGGTTGAGACTGTGACCGATGCACCTAAGACGTCACTCTCGATTCAATTAACGGGTGTGGTGGCCTCGACCGCCGATCAAAAAGGCCTCGCGATTATTGAGTCCAGCGGCAGCCAAGAAACCTACAGCCTAGGCGATAAGATTAAAGGCACTTCGGCTTCGTTAAAAGAAGTCTACGCCGACCGGATTATCATCACCAACGCGGGCCGTTATGAGACCCTGATGCTCGATGGTCTGGTTTACACCAGCCAAAGCCCGGCGAATCAGCAACTACAAAAGGCTAAGAGTGAAAAAGCCGAGGTGGTTAGCCGCGTGGATCAGCGCAAAAATGCTGAAATATCCCAAGAGCTGGCCGAATCCCGCAGTGAACTCTTAGCCGACCCCAGCAAAATCACCGATTACATCGCGATTTCTCCCGTAAGACAGGGCGAAAGCGTCGTGGGCTACCGTTTAAACCCGGGTAAAGATGTGAACCTCTTTAAGCAAGCGGGTTTTAAACCCAATGACCTTGCTAAATCGATTAATGGATACGACCTGACTGTGATGAGTCAGGCGTTAGAAATGATGAGCCAATTGCCTGAATTAACTGAAGTTTCCATCATGGTGGAACGGGAAGGACAATTGGTTGAAATCATGTTTAGTTTGCCGCAATAACACGCGTTAGAGGAAAGTAAAATAATGAATAACAAACGGATTCGACGCAAACTGATTGCTGGAGTTGTGGCTGGCGCCACTATGCTGACCTCGCAATTTGTTTGGTCTGAACAATATGCGGCCAACTTTAAAGGCACTGATATCCAAGAATTTATCAACATCGTTGGTAAAAACCTGAATAAAACTATCATTGTTGACCCGACCATTCGCGGCAAGATCAACGTGCGCAGTTATGATCTGCTCAACGATGAGCAGTATTACCAATTCTTCCTCAACGTGCTGCAAGTTTACGGTTATGCCATCGTCGAGATGGAAAACAACGTCATCAAGGTCATCAAAGACAAAGATGCGAAAACCGCAGCAATTCGTGTCGCCAACGACAACGACCCAGGTTTGGGCGATGAAATGGTCACCCGCATCGTGGCGTTGTATAACACTGAAGCCAAGCAGTTAGCGCCGTTATTACGCCAGTTAAACGATAACGCTGGTGGCGGTAACGTAGTGAACTACGACCCATCGAACGTACTGATGTTATCCGGCCGCGCAGCTGTGGTGAACAAGTTAGTTGAAATCGTTCGCCGTGTAGATAAGCAGGGCGATACCTCGGTACAAGTGGTGCCGCTTGAATACGCCTCAGCCGGTGAAATGGTGCGTATTATCGATACCCTTTACCGCGCGACGGCTAACCAAGCGCAGCTCCCAGGACAAGCGCCTAAGGTCGTTGCCGACGAGCGGATTAACGCCGTGGTGGTCAGTGGTGATGAAAAGAGCCGCCAACGCGTGGTTGAGCTTATCCACCGCCTCGATGCCGAGCAGGCCAGCACGGGCAATACCAAAGTACGTTACTTGCGTTATGCTAAGGCCGAAGATTTGGTTGAAGTGCTGACCGGATTTGCGCAAAAGCTTGAGGGTGAAAAAGACCCTAGCGCCCAGGCCGGAGCTAAACGTCGTAATGAAATCAACATTATGGCCCACACTGATACCAACGCCTTAGTGATCAGTGCCGAGCCAGATCAAATGCGTACTATCGAGAGTGTGATCAACCAACTCGATATTCGCCGCGCCCAAGTATTAGTCGAAGCCATTATCGTGGAAGTCGCCGAAGGCGATAACGTTGGCTTTGGGGTGCAATGGGCATCTAAAGCGGGTGGTGGTACTCAGTTTAATAACTTAGGCCCAACCATTGGTGAAATTGGTGCCGGTATTTGGCAGGCACAGGATGTGAAAGCTTCCCAAACTTGTACTGGTTCTGGGGATAATCAGACCTGTACAGACAACCCTGATACCAAAGGTGATGTGACATTACTTGCCCAAGCCTTAGGTAAAGTGAATGGTATGGCGTGGGGCGTGGCCATGGGTGACTTTGGCGCCCTAATACAAGCTGTATCGGCCGATACCAACTCGAACGTACTGGCAACACCTTCGATTACGACTTTAGATAACCAAGAAGCCTCCTTTATCGTCGGTGACGAAGTGCCGATTCTAACCGGTTCTACCGCTAGCTCAAACAACAGTAACCCATTCCAAACCGTTGAGCGTAAAGAGGTTGGGGTGAAGTTAAAAGTGGTGCCTCAGATCAACGAAGGCAACGCGGTTAAGCTCGCCATTGAGCAAGAAGTCTCGGGTGTAAACGGTAATACGGGTGTGGATATCTCCTTCGCGACTCGCCGTTTAACTACCACAGTGATGGCTGATTCAGGGCAAATCGTGGTGCTCGGTGGTTTGATTAACGAAGAAGTCCAAGAAAGCGTGCAGAAAGTGCCATTCCTTGGTGATATTCCGGTGCTTGGACACCTATTCAAGTCGTCTTCGAGTAAGAAGACCAAAAAGAACCTGATGATCTTTATTAAGCCCACCATTATCCGTGATGGTGTGACTATGGAAGGTATCGCAGGCCGTAAATACAACTATTTCAGAGCATTACAACTTGAGCAGCAAGAGCGCGGGGTGAACTTAATGCCAAATACTCAAGTGCCAATTCTGGAAGAATGGAATCAATCTGAATACCTGCCGCCGGAAGTGAATGAGATTTTAGAGCGTTACAAGGAAGGCAAAGGGTTAGATACCAATATGCGTAAAACGGACTCGACCCTCAAGTCGCTGGATGAAAACAAGAACAAAGACAAAACACAATGAGCGAAATACAAGTAACCCAAGTCGAGGATTTAAGCCTAGTTTCTAACGAACTAGGGCTTGAAGCCGAAGGTGATGAGGTATTTCGCTCCAGCAGCAAAGAGCGTTTACCTTTTGCCTTTGCGCACCGCCATGAGGTGATTTTAGCCTATGGCGATGATGGCGCCTTGAACCTGTTTTATACCGCCAAAACCCCATTAGCGGCCATGCTCGAAGCTCGCCGCTACTCGGGCGCGGATTTGCCGTTGGTATTGCTAGAGCCGGGCAAGTTTGAGGCAAAATTAACCCAGGCGTATCAAGCCAACTCCTCCGAAGCGCAGCAGCTGATGGAAGATATTGGCAACGAGATGGATTTATTCACCCTCGCCGAAGAGCTGCCGCAAACCGAAGATCTGCTCGAAGGCGATGACGATGCGCCTATTATCAAGCTGATTAACGCCTTGTTATCTGAAGCGATTAAAGAAGAAGCCTCGGATATCCATATCGAAACCTACGAGAAACAGTTAGTCGTGCGTTTCCGTATCGACGGCGTGTTGAAGGAAGTGCTTAAGCCGAACCGTAAGCTGTCATCCCTTTTGGTGTCGCGGATTAAGGTCATGGCGCGTCTCGATATCGCCGAGAAACGTGTACCGCAGGACGGCCGTATTTCGCTGCGGATTGCGGGTCGTGCGGTGGACGTGCGGGTATCGACCATGCCATCGAGCCATGGTGAGCGTGTGGTGCTGCGTCTGTTAGATAAAAACGCCGGCAATTTGGACTTAAAACAACTGGGGATGACCGACAGTATCCGTGCCCAGTTCGACGAGATCATCCGTCGTCCACACGGCATTATTCTGGTGACAGGCCCTACGGGTTCGGGTAAGAGTACCACGCTGTATGCGGGTCTTACCGAGATTAACTCTAAAGATACCAATATCTTAACCGTTGAAGACCCCATCGAATACGAGTTAGAAGGTATAGGTCAAACTCAAGTGAACACTAAGGCGGACATGACCTTCGCCCGTGGTCTGCGTGCAATTCTGCGTCAAGACCCGGATGTGGTGATGATCGGGGAAATCCGTGACCTAGAAACCGCCCAAATTGCGGTGCAGGCATCTTTGACTGGCCACTTAGTGATTTCAACTCTACATACCAACACGGCTTCTGGCGCGATTACCCGTTTGCAGGACATGGGCGTAGAGCCTTTCTTAGTCTCATCGAGTTTGCTTGGGGTATTAGCCCAGCGCTTAATCCGTACACTCTGTCCAAAATGTAAGACAGAGCATGTGCCCGATGCCCGTGAGCGTGAGCTACTGGGAATGGCGGCGGACGATCATCGCCATATTTACCGCGCCAATGGCTGTAAGGCCTGTGGTAGCAGTGGCTACCGTGGTCGTACGGGTATCCATGAGTTATTGCTGGTCGATGATAATGTGCGCGAGCTGATCCACGGTGGACGTGGCGAACTGGCGATTGAGAAATATATCCGCCAGTCGGTGCCAAGCATTCGCCACGATGGCATGAGCAAGGTGCTCTCAGGTATCACCACTCTGGAAGAAGTCCTGAGGGTGACCCGCGAGGAGTAAGCTATGCCAGCATTTGAATATAAGGCGCTGGACGCCAAGGGAAAACAGCTAAAAGGGGTGATTGAGGCGGATACCGCCAGACATGCCCGTAGTCAGCTGCGTGACCAACGCATGATGCCGCTGGAAATTTTGCCGGTCACCGAAAAAGAAGCCAAGGCAAAAGGTACGGGATTCTCGCCCTTTAAGCGCGGGATTTCGGTGGCGGAATTAGCGTTGATCACCCGTCAAATCGCCACACTAGTTGCGGCGGGTTTACCGATTGAGGAGTGTCTCAAGGCGGTGGGCCAGCAATGTGAGAAGGCGCGTCTCGCCAGCATGATCATGGCGGTGCGCTCCCGCGTGGTGGAAGGCTATAGTCTGGCCGACTCTCTTGCCGAATTTCCGCATATTTTCGATGACTTGTACCGCGCCATGGTGGCCTCGGGTGAAAAATCCGGTCACTTAGAAGTGGTGCTGAATCGCTTAGCCGATTACACCGAGCGTCGTCAGCAGCTGAAGTCCAAACTGCAACAGGCGATGATTTACCCCATTATGCTGACGATAGTGGCCATTGGGGTGGTGTCGGTGTTGTTGGCGGCCGTGGTGCCAAAAGTGGTTGGCCAATTTGAGCATATGGGCGCCGAGTTACCCGCTACAACCCGCTTCTTAATTGCCGCCTCAGACTTTGTCCAGCACTATGGCCTGTTTGTTATCTTGGCGATCGGTATTCTGCTGATGGTGTTCCAGCGTCTACTCAAGTCACCGATTTTCAAGATGAAATACCATACGTTTTTGCTGAAAATGCCGGTGATTGGCCGAGTGAGTAAAGGACTCAATACCGCACGGTTTGCGCGTACCCTGAGTATTTTATCCGCCAGTTCAGTGCCTTTGTTAGATGGGATGCGCATTGCCAGCGAAGTATTGCAAAATGTGCGGGTGCGAGCGGCGGTGGATGATGCCACGGCACGCGTACGGGAAGGAACTAGCCTAGGCGCAGCGTTGACTAACACTAAGCTATTCCCGGCGATGATGTTATATATGATCGCCTCGGGGGAGAAGAGTGGTCAGCTCGAGGAAATGCTTGAGCGTGCTGCAGATAACCAGGATAGGGAATTCGAGAGTAATGTTACACTGGCGCTGGGTGTGTTCGAGCCCATGTTGGTGGTGAGCATGGCGGGGGTTGTACTCTTTATCGTGATGGCCATTCTGCAACCTATTTTGGCACTGAACAATTTGATTAGTGGCTAGTTATTAAATTTATGGATTATTGCCTCTTTGGACTCAGAGATGGCGCAGGTTTTTTAGGAGATGTAGTCGATGCAAATGAACAAAAAGCACAAGGGTTTTACCTTACTCGAAGTGATGGTGGTTATCGTTATCCTCGGTATTTTGGCGTCTATGGTAGTGCCAAACCTGATGGGCAACAAAGATAAAGCCGACCAACAGAAAGCGGTATCTGACATAGTAGCGCTCGAAAACGCCTTAGATATGTACAAGTTAGATAACGGTGTTTATCCCACGACTGAACAAGGTTTAGAAGCCTTAGTGCAAAAACCCACGATTTCACCCGAGCCACGTAACTACCGTGAAGAAGGCTATGTGAAGCGTTTACCACAGGATCCATGGCGCAATAACTACTTACTGTTAAGCCCAGGCGAAAACAGCAAGTTAGATATCTTTAGTGCAGGCCCAGATGGTCAGCCAGGTACCGAAGACGATATCGGTAACTGGAACTTACAGAACTTCCAATAAGATGGTAACGCTGCGCCACGCCGGCTTCACCTTGATGGAGGTGATGCTGGTGATTTTGTTAATGGGACTCACCGCCGCGGCGGTGACTATGTCTATTGGCAATTCAGGCCCACAACAGGCACTGGAAAAAAGCGCGCAGCAATTTATCGCCGCCACAGAACTAGTGCTGGATGAAACCGTATTAAGCGGTCAATTTATCGGTATCGTGGTGGAAAAGACCAGCTATCAGTTTGTTTATTATAAAGATGGTAAATGGAATCCATTGGAGAAGGACCGGATTCTGTCTGAAAAACAAATGGATCCCGGCGTCGTGTTGAATCTGGTGCTCGACGGTTTACCCTTAGTGCAGGAGGATGAGAAGGACGAGTCGTGGTTCGACGAACCCTTAATCGAGCCTTCTGCGGAAGATAAGAAAAAGCATCCAGAGCCGCAGATTTTGCTGTTGCCGAGTGGTGAAATGAGCGCTTTTGAGCTGAGCTTTATTACCAAGACCGACAATGGGCCACTCGATGTGTTAGTGGTGGGCGATGCCCTTGGCCGTTTAACCCTAGGGCGACCCGATGAAATACGCTAAGGGGATGACCCTACTCGAAGTCATTGTGGCCTTGGCGGTATTTGCCATCGCCGCCGTCTCTATCACCAAAAGCTTAGGTGAACAGATGGCGAACATGCCGATTCTGGAGTCGCGCACCCTTGCCCAATGGGTGGCGGATAATCAAATGGTGGATGCCAGACTCGATCCGCAATTTCCCGAATTAGGCAAAAAAGAAGGGCAAGTAGAACTCGCGGGTAAGGATTGGTACTGGCGTAAAGAAGTGGTGAAAACCACGGATGATAATTTTCGCATGATCCGCATTAGTGTCAGTGAAGATGAGCGTTATCAGCGTATTGCAGCACAAGTGAGCAGTTATGTCCTTAAAACAAACTAAGGCTCATAGGGGATTTACCCTGCTGGAAATGCTGATCGCGATTGCGATTTTTGCCATGTTAGGTTTAGCCGCCAATGCGGTGTTGAGCACTGTGCTGACCAACGATGAAGTGACCCGTAACTTCTCGGTGCGTTTAAAGGCATTGCAGCAGGGCTTTGGCACCATTGAGCGCGACCTTGGGCAGATGGTGGCGCGGACTCCCAGATTACTCGAAGGCGGCCGTGGTACCACAGTGTTCCAAACGGGTAACGATATTTTAGATTCGGAATCAGAAGCCTTAGTGTTTTACCGCTTAGGCTGGCTCAATCCCGACGGCTTATTGCCCCGTGGCAGCATACAGTCAGTTGCCTACGTGGTACGCGAAGGAAAATTAGAGCGTTGGTACTTTCCCTATCCCGAGCCCGAATTTGGTGCCGAGCCAATGAAGACTGTGATTATCGATAAGGTGCTCTCGGTCGAGTATTCCTTCTTTATGGAGGACAAATGGGAGCGCAAGGTCGAGGCGACCAAGTTACCCAAAGCCATCGCAATGGAAATTGAGATTGAAGGCTTAGGCAAAATTCAACGCAAGTTTATGTTGCCCTTAGGCGCGGCCGCGCCAGAGAAATCCAATGATGAGGACAACAAGAACGACAACGCCGATGACAATAAAGACGACAACGGCGACCAAGACAATAACGGTGATGGCTCGGGCAACGGTGACGAAGATCCCGGCAAAGGTGACCCTGAAAATGAGGATGGCGCATGATAAGGCGAAATCCTGCTAAACAACGTGGCGTCGCGCTGATTGTGGTATTGCTGATCGTGGCCATGGTGGTGATCATCGCCACCAATATTACCAGCCGAAATCAGTTGTCGATGCGCCGCACCTTAAACTTAGCCCAGTACGATCAGGCCTATTGGTACGCGATTTCCGCCGAAGAACTGGCGAAGAAGATCCTCAAACAGGACTTGGACGATTCGGAAGGCCGTGTACACAAACAACAATATTGGGCCATGAGCGATGTGGTGTTTCCGGCGGAATATGGTGAGATTGCAGGCAAGATCACCGATATGCGTTCGTGTTTTAACTTAAATGCTTTGTCCGTCACCACAAAAGATGTGGAAAACGGTCAACCTAAATTGCCGTTAGCGGCAAAGCAATACAAAGCCTTATTAGTGAGTTTAGGGATGGATGATTTTACCGCGGATCATTTAACCCAAACCCTAAAGGATTATATCGACGAGGACACAGTCGCGAGCCCATATGGCGCCGAAGATGCTGAGTATGAGGCGCGAAATGTGCCATATCGCGCCGCGAATACCCTGATGAATCACAGGAGTGAGTTGCGGGCGGTGATAGGTTACACCCAAGATATTTATTTGAAATTACTGCCTTATATTTGCGTCATTCCAGGGAATGACAGACAACTGTTAAACGTGAACACCATAGATGTCGAGCAAGCGGCGCTGCTGGCGGCCATGCTGGATAATCAGATATCGGTTGGTGAGGCCGAAAGCATTATCAACCAACGTCCCGGCGATGGTTTTGCCAAGATCGATGATTTTTATGAATCCTCCTCAATGGGGTCGATTAAGTGGGAAGATGCGATGAAGTCCAGTTTTGTGGTGGACAGTCAATACTTCCTCCTCGCCTCGGGCGCTAAGGTCGACAACGCCATTTTTAGAATGGAGAGCGTGCTCAAAAAGAGCAGCGGTAACAAAATGGATGTGCTCACCCGTCAGTTTGGTGGACAAAAATAATAGCAAACAAGCTCAATCTTTTAAGATGGAAGCTGGTGGAGAAAAACTGTGAGTGAACGGCTATTTATTCGCTTAGGCAGAACCGCAGAGCAGGCATGCTCTTGGCTGGTTTGGTCCGAACAAGAACAAGAAATTATCGCCTCTGGTGAACTTGCCAACGCCCAAGGTTTATCAACCTTAACCGAGCGCGCGGGAAATCGGCCTATCGATGTATTGGTGCCAGCCTCCGCCATGACGCTCACCAGCGTGAATCTGCCCGAAAAAGGCCAACGCCAAGCCTTAAAAGCCCTGCCTTTTATGTTGGAAGAAACCATCGCCGACGATGTGGATGCGATGCACTTTACCGTTGGCCCACGCAATGGCGATGCCCTCAGTGTGGTAGCTGTTGCCCATGAGCAAATGCAAACTTGGCTCAGCTGTTTAGCCGAAGCGGGTTTAAAAGTGAAGCGTATCGTGCCCGATTGCCTTGCCTTGCCATTGCAGGAATGCCAATGGGCGGCCATGCGTTTCGGTAACGAGTTATTACTGCGTACAGGATTAGGGACTGGCCACAGTCTGCCTTTACCTTGGCTGCCAGTCGCGATGAAGCAACTGACGGCGCAGGCCGACGAAGTGTCGGTCGCCAGTTACACTGAGATGGAACTGGACGGCGTTGAACTTAAGCCACAGCCGCTCGATTTACCTATGTTGGTACTGGCGCGTGGCATTTTACATGCGCCCATCAACTTACTCACGGGTGTGTATACGCCGAAGCGCGAATACAGTAAGCATCTGTTGCAGTGGAAAAATGCCGCAATCGTGTTAGGTGTTGCCATTGTCTTGTCCTTAGTGAATAAGGGCTTAACCATTCATCAGGTGAATGGCCAGATTGCCGATTTGAAGGCGCAGAGTGAAGCCATTTACCAACAAGTGGTACCGGGGAATTCACGCATTGTGAATTTACGTTCGCAGATGGAAAGCCAATTGCGCGCACTCCAAGGCCAAGGCAGTGGTGCTGAGTTTTTTGCGATGCTCGAGGGTTTACAGGACGCCTTTAAACAAGTGCCCGAGCTGAAACCAAACACCTTAAGATTTGAGAGCGCACGTAATGAAATCCGTATGCAAGTCACGGCCAAGAATTACGCGCAAATTGAGAAGTTTAAAGAGATAGTCGGTCGTCGTTTCCAAATGGATGGCGGTACGATGAATAGCGGTGAAGATCAGGTCACCAGCACCTTAACCTTGAGGAGCAAATAAGATGGATAATTTGCGGACTTGGTGGCAAGGGCTTGCATCGCGCGAGCAGCAAATCGTCGGCTTCGGCGCCGTTTTCTTAGTGATCGGCGTGTTTTACTGGGGCATCTGGACACCCATTGCCAATGCCGAAACCAATGCACTGCGCAACTTAACGGCGCAGCAGCAGACCCTGACCTATGTAAAGCAAACGGCGAATAAAATCGCTGGCTTAAAACAAAGCGGCGCTAAGCCGACTATGTCAGGCAGCTTAAGCTCGGTCGTTAACCAAACGGCGGGCACTTACGGATTAGTGATCACTCGCATGCAGCCCCAGGGCGATAAAATCCAAGTGTGGATGGATGATGTGCCATTCGATGCCTTACTCAATTATTTGAGTGACTTAGTGCAGAAAAAAGGCCTATCACTTGAGAGTGTTGATTTGGCAGAGGCCGACGCGCCTGGCTATGTCAAAGTAAGACGTATCCAACTAGCGCAATAGGTTAAGGTGTAGCTGTGAGTTTGATAAAAAAAATCATTATAGGTGTACTGGTTTATTTAGTGTTTTTACTGGCGCTATTTCCCGCCAGTGTCGCTGTGCGCCTCGCGCCACTGCCTGCAAATGTGGGAATTTCTGGAGTGAGCGGCAGTATTTGGTCTGGCAGCATCGAAACCTTAAATCTGCAGCAACGCCAATTGGAACAAGTTCGCTGGGAGCTGAGCCCTTGGGCGTTGTTTTTAGGTAAAGTGAAGCTGGATTTTCAGGTGGGTAGCCGTGCAACCCCAGTGAGTGCCAAAGGGTTAATCACTTGGTCTATGGGCGGTATCAGCGCTCAAGGATTGCGTTTTGAAGCGCCTGATAGCTTCTTGATTGGCAATGCAAAACTGCCCTTTAGAACCGAAATTAACGGTGAAGTCAGCTTGCTTGTGGAAACTCTAGAACAAGGTAAACCTTGGTGCGAGCAGTTATCGGGTAAGCTGTTTTTAAATCAAACCAATGTGAAGAACCAATTCGGCAATTATCCACTGGGTAATATCGAACTGGGGCTAAGTTGTGTCGAGGGTAAAGCGCAGCTCGCCACTGATGAGAGCAAAAACCAGTTGGGGATTATCGGCACGCTACAGCTAGATGAAGGCAATATGATTAAGGTTGCCGCTAAGATTAAAGAAACCAACGAACAGCCAGAAGATATGCGTAAATCCCTCGGTATGCTCGGCAAGCGTGGCAGCGATGGTTACTTCCCTGTGGTTTATCAAGGTCGTATTCCTGGGCTTTAATCTTAGATAAGCTTGAGAATGATTCGATAAAGGCACCTTAGGGTGCCTTTTGTTTTTAAAGGATTAACCCGCCAGATCGGCAAACAGCAGGCGATAGTCGCTAATGGCCGGAAAATCATTGAAGGTTTTGGTCGGTTTCTGGCTATCGGGATTGCAGATCCCGAGCTGATGACCTACGCCCGCTAAGCGCGCTGCATTCAAAATAGGCTCGCTATCATCGATAAACAGGCAGCGCTCAGGCACTAGGGCGAATTTTTCAAATAGCGTTTGCCAAAATTGTGGGTGTTCCTTGGGATAACCTGTTTCATGGCTCGAAATCATCGCATCTAAGCCGCTTGCCAGTTCAGTGTGCTCCAGCTTAAGCGCAAGACTCTTAGGGTGGGCATTGGTGACTAAGATGCGTTTTTTACCCGCGGCGGCAAGGGCATCGAGAAATGGCATGCTGTCTTGGCGCAGCTGAATACGGTCAACTAAGTTACGGTGAAGCCCCATAATGTCGAGTTGTAACTCTGATTGCCAATAATCGAGGCAATACCAGTCTAACGTACCTGCGACTCTGCCGTAGGCTTCTTCCACCAGTTGTTGTGCTTGGCTCTGGCTTAATCCCCGTTGCTTGCTCAGCTCCTGTGGCACCAAACTCAACCAAAAATGGTTATCAAAGTGCAGGTCGAGCAGGGTGCCATCCATATCGAGCAGTACAGTATCAATCTTCTTCCAGTCAAACATGGGATGTCCTGTGTGGTTGCTATTTGTCCAACAAAAAGTGGTGAATATATTCCGAACGACAAAATATGTTTTCAGATGTTTCGTATTTGTTTTGCACTATCCTTATTTGGTGGCTATTTTGTTTATCATTGGTTAAGTTTCGCGAGTTGAAATCGGTAAGTCGAAATGATTATACCGTGAATTCAACGCTGCTTTGGATAACTGCTCTAGATTGTGTGGGTAAGAGCTCTATTTATCCACATAAGTTAATTTTTACCCAGATTATGGTTAGGTGTCTTAGTCGTACGCTTTGACATTTCTATATAAATAATGATTTCAGAAAGCAAGGGATTGAATGACGGCTCAATTACATTTTATTTCGGGTTTACCTCGTTCTGGCTCCACGCTGCTTGCGGGAATATTGAGGCAAAATCCACGCTTTCACGCTGCTATGAGTAGTCCTGTTGCGGGACTTGTGAATGGTGCCTTGGAGCAAATGGGCGCAGGAAGTGAAAGCTATTCCTTTTTTGATGAACAAAAGCGCAAAGCCATTTGTCGAGCATTGATCGATGCCTACTACAGCGATAAAAGCCAAGCAGTTATTTTTGATACCAATCGTCTATGGACAGCGCGTCTTCATCAGTTAGTTGAATTAGTTGATGATTTTAAAGTGATTTGTTGTGTGCGAAATCCTGCATGGATTATGGATAGCTTTGAAAAAATTTACCGTAAAAACCCTTTTGACTACAGTCGGATGTTTAACGCAGCTACTCGCCAAACCGTATATAGCCGCTGCGAAGCTCTTATTAATACGGGTGGGAGTGTGGGGGCCGCTTGGACGGCATTAAAAGAGGCTTATTACGGCGAATATTCAGATCGATTGTTATTAGTGGATTACGATCTGCTGACTCAGCATCCAGCTCGCACTCTAGAATTAATTTACCGTTTTATTGGCGAGCCTTTGTTTGCGCATGATTTCGATAATGTCGATTATTCAGAGAATGAATTTGATCAAAACCTGGGTGTAAAAGGTTTGCATAACGTCGGTAGAAAGGTGGAGTTTAAAAATCGACGTAGCATTTTGCCACCAGATTTATTTGTGAAGTACCAAGAAATGGACTTCTGGCTGGATACTACTGGCACTGCAGCCAATATTATTGCCAGTAAAAAGTCGCCAGTAATACCAGTTAAAAACTAAGGAACTTAGAGTACTATGGCAAACAAAATTCTTACCGGGTTGTCTTCTCTGTTGCTTCCCTTTGGGCTTTATGGCGCGCCCGTGCAGCTTTCTTCTGGTTATTCACGTTCGTATCTTTCGGCTACGGCTCAAGGAAACCTACTTCCAGTAAGCACTGCAGCATCTTCAAAGGTGCTACGCGGATTGGCGCCTGAAAAGGCTAATGACCTAGATATAATTGGTGCCTACCCCGTTAAGGAGTTGGTGGTTATTGATTCTGCCGTACCGGACAAACAACTCTTTTATCGTGGCCTTAAACCCGGGATTGATATTGTTGAAATCGATTCGAGCCAATCTGGGGTACGTCAACTAAAGACTATTCTCTCTAAATATCATGATCTTGCTGCAATTCACATTGTCTCACATGCACAAGAGGGGGCCTTATTACTAGGTAACTCTCGCATCACTGCTGAGAATATAAAGCAAGAAGTGGAGGTTTTCGCTGCCTTAAATGGTGCAGTACGCGAAGGTGGTGACCTGTTGTTTTACGGTTGTGAGTTAGCTGCAAATGCTGCTGGTGAGGAGTTGCTGGATATAGTTCAGCACAACACTCATCTGGATGTGGCTGCATCAAACAATTTAACCGGAGATTCACGGCAACATGGTGACTGGAACTTAGAAATTCAGCGCGGTCATATTGAAACTGAACTGGCCTTTACCGAAAAAGCGCTTAAGGATTTTTCTGCGGTCTTAGGTCAGTATACGCCTTTGAATTTTTGTCCTGGCACATATGTTGCCAACGCAGTCAATATCACTTCTACAGATACACACTATACCATTGCGACCTCTCCTAATCGTTTATATTGTGGCCAATTCGGGCAAGTCGGTTACTCAAATCCAATGCCATCCACACACACTATTACTGTGACAGGGAATAACGGAGTTTTTAATCTTAGCCAACTTCGAATAGGTGGTGGGACTTGTCCAACTAACAAGGTCTATGGCTATAACAGTAACTCATTAGTGGCTTCGTCGACTAACAATCCTCCAGATCCTTCGAACTTTAGAACAGATATTAATATGTCCGCTTTTAGCGGAATAGCTATCGATAAGTTTGTTATTAAACTCTCTAGTTGTGCTGGTTTATCGGGTATTGTCTCATTTACCGTGCCCGATCCGGATAATACGCCGCCAACAGTAAATTCAGTGAGTTCGAGTGCCACAAATGCTACTTATAAAGTGGGTGATGTTATTGGTATTCGGGTGAACTTTAGTGAGGTTGTAAACGTTATAGGTACTCCACAGTTAACCCTTGAAACTGGCTCCACAGATAGGGTAGTGAATTATTCAAGTGGTACAGGGACAAGTGCACTGCTTTTTAATTATACGGTTCAGGCAGGGGATACCACGTCCGATTTGGATTATGTGGCAACGAATCCCCTGTCGCTCAACGGCGGTTCTATCAAAGATGCTGCGGCCAATAATGCAACACTGACATTACCATCTCCGGGTGCTGCCAACTCTCTAGGGGCCAATAAAAACATCGTCATAGATGGCGTGGTGCCTACTGTTTCCTCGGTCACGTCAAGCACAAGCAGTGGCACTTATAAAGCTGGTGATGTGATTAGTATCCAGGTGAATTTCAGTGAAACAGTTAATGTGACCGGTACGCCACAACTGACGCTGGAAAATGGATCAAGTAATAGGACTGTGAACTATTCGACTGGGACAGGTACTAGTTCGCTCACATTCAGTTACACAGTACAAGCGGGAGATATCTCCAGCGATCTGGATTATGTGGCAACAAATTCCCTTGCACCCAATGGGGGTACAATTAAAGATGCTGCAGGCAACAATGCGACTTTAACTCTTGCATCGCCTGGAGCAGCAAACTCCTTAGGTGCGAATACAGCGATAGTTATTGACGCGGTGACACCTTCGGTGACGAGTATCGCCCCCAGTGGTGGAGCAGTATCAACTGATACCAGTGTGGATTTCACGGTGAACTTCAGTGAGTCGGTGAGCAATATTTCCACCGATGATTTCAGCTTAGTAACAACTGGCGGTGCAACGGGCACAATTGCCAGTGTGTCTGCTAGTACTGGTTCCAGTGTGACAGTGACGGTCAGTGGTATCAGTGGGAATGGCTCGATCAAGCTCAATCTGAACGGTTCAACAAACATTTCAGATGCCGCAGGTAATTCAGGTCCTGCAGCCTATAGCAGCGGTACAACCCACACGGTCGCAATTCCTACTGCACCAAATGCACCTACGATAGGTACGGCTACAGCGGGGGATGGTCAAGCAAACGTGACCTTCACAGCTCCTGGCAGTAATGGTGGTTCGGATATTACCACTTACACCGCAACAGCTAATCCTGGAGGGGCGACAGGAAACTGTGCTGGTCCTGCAGCCTGCACCATTACAGTTGGCTCATTAACTAACGGTACTGCCTATACCTTCACTGTAACTGCGACCAATGCTATTGGAACTGGCTTGGCATCAGGGAGCTCAAATGCAGTAACTCCGAAAGCTGATCAGATCATTACTTTTGCGCAACCTGCCAATTATAACTTTGGTGCTACACCAACGCTGACGGCGACTTCTAATTCTGGACTGACAGTAAGTTTCTCGTCGTCAACCTCAGGCGTTTGTACTATCACTTCCGGTGGCGCGCTTACCTTTGTCACTGCTGGTACTTGTACTATAGATGCCGATCAATCCGGTAACGCTGCGACTAATGCCGCTATGACGGTTACGCGTTCGTTTGCTGTTAATGCGGTAACACCGACGGCACCAACAATCGGTACTGCAACCGCAGGGAATACTCAAGCATCGGTTAGCTTTACCGCTCCTGTAAGTAATGGCGGTGCAGCGGTTACCGGTTATACAGTTACCTCTAATCCCGGTGGTTTTATTGGATCAGGAACCAGCTCGCCAATTGCTGTTACTGGTTTGACAAATGGAGTGTCCTATACATTTACCGTTACCGCGACCAACTCTGTCGGGACAGGTTCTGCTTCCGCGGCGTCCAATTCTGTTACTCCTGTGTCACCTCAGACAATTACTTTTACGAATCCTGGTGCACAGAGTTTTGGTTCTTCGCCAACTTTAGTCGCGACATCCGACTCAGGGTTAACAACGACTTTTACTTCATCAACTACAGGGGTTTGTACTATCACAACGGGCGGAACCCTGACGTTCGTTACGGCTGGTTCTTGTACCATTAACGCTGACCAAGTGGGTAATTCATCCTACTTGCCTGCAACTCAAGTTTCCCAAACCTTTACAGTTAATCCTGCATTGCCTAGTGTTCCTACAAGTGTAACTGCGACGGCTGGGAATGCTCAGGCAAGTGTGGCCTTTACCGCTCCGGTCAATACTGGTGGCACGAGTATTACAGGTTATACAGTAACAGTCAGCCCTGCGGATGTTGCACCAATTAATGGTTCAGGTTCACCGATAGTAGTGTCGGGTTTAACTAACGGGCAGGCTTATACTTTTACTGTCACTGCTAATAACTCAGCAGGAACTGGTCCTGCATCAGCAGCATCCAACTCGATAACCCCCAAAGCGACTCAGATCATTACTTTCAATAACCCCGGTGCGCAGAACTTTGGTTCGTCACCAATGTTTAGTGCGACTTCTGATTCTGGTTTATTACCTACCTTTACTTCATCCACAACTGGTGTTTGTACGATCACAAGCCTTGGTGCTGTGACATTCGTCACTGCGGGAACTTGTACTATTAATGCAGATCAGTCTGGTAACGCCAGTTATTTACCAGCGACCCAAGTTAGTCGTTCCTTTACAGTGAATGCTGTTGTTCCTGGGGCACCAGTCATTGGCACGGCGACAGCCGGTGATGCTCAAGCCTCGGTGAGTTTTACCGCTCCAGGATTTAGTGGTGGTACAGCAATTACGGGATATACCTTAGTCTCTACTCCTGGTGGTATTACCGCATCGGGTGCTTCTTCGCCCATCACAATTACGGGATTAACCAACGGAACTTCCTATTCATTTACTGTAGCTGCGACAAATTCGGCTGGTTTAGGTAGTGCTTCAGCGGCAAGTAACACAGTAAAACCCAATGGCGCACCAGTCATTAATGGCACACCAACGTTAACCGTTAACCAAGGTGCGCTATATAACTTCGCGCCAGTAGCGACGGACTCCCTTGGAGATAGTCTAACGTTTAGCATTAATCAGACTATTTCATGGCTGACCTTTAATAGCGTAACGGGAGCTTTATCTGGCACACCTTCTAATCAAGATGTGGGTGTGATTAACGGTATTGTGATCAGTGTGTCAGATGGTTCACTGTCTGCCAGTCTTCCTCCCTTTGATCTGAGAGTGATTAACGTCAACGATGCACCGACCATCAGTTCAACCGCACTCACCAGTGCCACTCAAGATGCGGCCTATAGCTACACCTTGGTGGCGACGGACAGCGACGTGGGCGACAGTCTCATCTTGAGCGCAGTGACCTTACCAAGCTGGCTTAACTTCAATGCGGCTACGGGAGTGCTCAGTGGTACCCCAACTAACGCTAACGTTGGCAGTTATGTAGTAGTGTTACGCGCCACGGACGGAGATGGTCTGACGATTGACCAGAGCTTTACGATAGTGGTGGCGAACGTTAATGATGCACCGACTATCAGTTCAACCGCACTCACCAGTGCCACTCAAGATGCGGCCTATAGCTACACCTTGGTCGCAACAGACAGCGACGTGGGCGACAGTCTCACTTTAAGCGCAGTGACCTTGCCAAGTTGGCTGAACTTCAATACGGCTACGGGAGTGCTGAGTGGTACGCCAACTAACGCTAACGTTGGCAGTTATGCGGTATTGCTACGCGCCACGGATGTGGATGGCTTAACCGCAGACCAGAGCTTTACGATAGTGGTGGCAAACGTTAACGATGCAC
>NZ_NAJR01000024.1:0-31503 GCF_002196695.1 Shewanella sp. Shew256
TTGGAGGTACTCAGGCGGCCTGATTATCAAATCACGGAGAAAGAATTGCTGGCGGCCTGGGTATTATTCGCCAATCAGTTGCTCAAATATGGCTATGCTATGGCTGATTTATGAGGGGATCCTTCAGCGCCAAGCGTGCCCCCAGAGTCATCTTGTTAGCTGCCTGCGGCATTGCTAGGCGCAGTACTCGTTGTAACGATTGGTTAAGTGACTCAATAAAGCTCAAGTTCTCTTCCATTGTTTCTAACGCTTTTCCCAGCAACAATTTGAAGTTGTCAGGGTTTGGCTTCCACCACTCCAAAATGGATTGGTCGTACACGTCGGCTGGCACCAGGGAGCCGACGGCGACCTTGTACTCTTCCCGCGTTAAGCCTTTACATAATTGCTGTTTGAGCGTTGATATAGCGTCGCTCCAATCATGGGTTGCTCGGTTAATTTCAGCGACAATCAAATTCAACGACTTGGCCATGAGTCTGCTGACATTGAGGTAGTCGCTCGGATGCTCTTTGAGTTGAACTAGCTGAGCAGGCGATAGCAGCTGTTTCAGTAAATCATCAATCTGGGTCACGCCGCCGAACATCAGTGCCAGCCACAATTTAGACACTCCAGCTTTCTGGGTTACCCCTACGTCTGAGGTATCAAATCTTATATGGAGTAAATGGCTATTAAGACCATCTATCATTTCCCTTACTGCCCAACCTGCTTCCTGAATAACGCGCTCGATATTAAGTCCTAGGCGCTCTACTGTGTCATCGTTGGTTAGGGCGGTTTTAACCCCGTGGCGCTGGGCATTTCGCTCCGCTCTAATGATATTAAGGATTTCTGTCTTATCCCTGCGATGCTGGGTCATATCGATGGCGCGGGGATGGTTCGCAACATCGATGTAAGGCATAGACTGAAAGCTGAACATTCCGAGCTGCTGAAATATCTGTGTGCGCTTTAAAATGGCTTGCAGCTGGCCCCAATAGCTCGTTTTAATGGTGATCACGCCTTCAGCTAACAAGGTTTCAGCCACATGGGTGCCACAGTAGCGCCGCACATCAATTGCTTTGTAGCCGTAGCTGTGGCGGTTCCGCCAAAAATAGGCCATAAAGTCCCTGTGAAGCTGCAAGGCGCGTCTTGGGCCATCAATGGCATACCATTTCTCAAGCGACAATTCGGATAGCTGAATGTTTTCTACCGTGGCAGCTGGGTCAAATGACAGGTCTTCGTGGGTCGCGATAGCCTGCTGAGTAAAGCCAGAGAAGTTAGGCACTAACAAAGAAGAAGTCTGTTGGTGTGCCTCATGTAATCTGCAGTCCAATTTTGGTTTGTAAAACACCATCCTAGAATTGCCCTTCTCAATACCCTGTTTGCTGATTTTAACGACACGGCGGGAGAACTGGTTTGCGCTTTCGGTCTTACGAGCTTCCGGCCTGTAGCCTGTCAGTAGACTAATGCTTTGCAGATACGGAATATTCAGCGATTGTCGTTGTTTTCCACCAAGCGCACTAGATAATGAGTCCGTAAACGCCTTACAGAGATTTTCGCAGCCGGTGTGATGGTCTTCTGGGCCGTATTGCTCACACAACGTATTCTGCACACCACAAACCCTGCTATCTATCTGCTGCTGAATTGACGGTAGCAGCAATGCTTTGGCTACCTCGTTGACCGTCCGGCCATTTACCTTAACGCTTATCCCTTCGGCGCGATAGGCAAATCGGTATTGATTAAGGCCTGCCTTAGTCAATAACCAGCATTCTTTGACATTGGACAAAGTGGTTTTCTGACCTTCCGGCACGAACTCAAAATTAATCGCATACTCCACCACGATATCGCCATTATGCTGAGCAAAGCGCGAGATGGTGCAGTTACGGTCTTCGTCGTAAACGTCTGACATATCATGCGGCCGCGTCCACAAGTCCAAGAGGTCCGGCCGGTAAAAGCGTTGGAATTAGCCACTTTGCAAATAAGACATTGATTCATTTAGCTTTTCTGACAAAGGCTGGATAAAATCCTTACCGAGATAGCGAATCCTGAAGCTGCTTAAACTGTCCCTGAATCACCGCTTTTTCCTGAAGAATCAACCTGTTCTCATCGGACAGAGCTTCCACTCTATTCTGAGAGACTATCAGATCCGTTTTAGTGGCCTCCAATGCTTGGGATAGTACGGCCACTTGCTTATCGGCATCTGCTTTCTGGCTGGTAAGTGCGGCAATATTATCCGCCAGTTGTTCACTTTTATGTTGCTGCTCCCGGCTTTTTGCCGAGGCGTCGTTAAGTCGATGCTCCAAGTTCTCGATATCGACCACTTGTCTATCCAAGGTGCTTTTGTTCATCGCATTGGCCTGTTCGAGCTCATGCGTTTGTCGTTGTAAGTGCGCATTAGTGTCTATCAGTTCGGACGCGCTTGACTCGGCTTGGATGAGCCGGTGTTGCAGGTCTTGAATCAGGTCTTTCAGGCCCTGGTTAACCACGTGGAATTGCTCGCGTTCCTGCTGCCGATCTTCGGCGGTGCGTTGCTGGTAGTGTTCAAAGTGATCACGAATATCCTTATTTTCCTGCTTGAGTTCTGCAACGCTTTCCTTTAATTCAGCAGTTCGTGAAAGGGCTTCGTCGCGTTGAGCCTCTGCCGTTGCTAGCTTAATGCGTACATCTTCCAGGGACTTGCTTTGCAGGGCTTTTGCTTCGGTAATTTGCGATAGCTGGGCGTTCAGATCCTGTTGGCGGTCGGTAAGCTGCGCGATGCTGTTACGGGCCTCAGTCAATTCTTTCCGGAGTTGATCATTCGATGCCTTGAATTCGTCGCGGGATTGCGCGATGCGCTGGTCGGCCATCTGCTGAACCCGTTCATGTAAGGCTTTTACTACCTCGACGAGATCATTCGGCAACCCGCTCACATCGACCACCTCCCCATTATCTGACCGCCAGCGCTTGAGTAGTGGTGCAATGGTGCTTTTGCTGCCGGTTCCCAAATGCTCGCGGACACGATCTACGGTAGGCTCCTGGTTCTGGATTTTGATAGCCTCTGCGGCTTTCGAGACATCGTAGTAAGTGATTCCGGCGCGAGCCATGACAGTTTCCCTCGGTGATTATTTAGTAACGTATTACATAGCACGTAATATAACATAATATATTGACTTTTATGCAGCCAATAAAAATTAAATAGTAACCTTCGATAATGAATGTTATCGTGGGTTATGAGTGAGAAATGAAAAATTGATGTTTGTAACACCAGTACATTGGTGCCTTCCAGCGACCCACAGAAAAGGGATAACCATGGATAACTACACACCCAAACTCACATCGGATTCGCCATTACGTAGTGAGCAATCAGTTTTGCCGTCGCTGGCAGAATCCGACTCACTGCGCCACTATCTGCAAGCGGCGACCTCCAATAACACGCGAACAGCCTACCGTTCAGCGATTCGGCAGTTCGAAAAATGGGGCGGGCGGTTGCCCACGGATCGGGATACCCTGGTGCGTTACCTGGTGGCCAAGGCCGATGTGCTGAATAGCCGGACTCTCGCCCTTCACCTCACGGCCGTTAGCCAATGGCACCACTACCAAGGGTTGACTGACCCGGTTCGTGATCCGCTGGTATGTAAAACCATGGAGGGCATTCGCCGCACCCATGGACAGCCCAAGCGCAAGGCCAAGGCGTTGCGCTTGGAGCACATCGCCCAACTAGTAAATTACTTGCGGCACTTACCGGACAACAAAAAGAAATACCGGGATATTGCCTTGGTACTCACCGGGTTCTTCGGCGCCTTGCGTCGCAGTGAGCTGGTTGCTCTTCAGGTCAATGATCTGGTTTGGGAGCCGGAGGGGCTGCTCATCCGGTTGCCGCGCTCCAAGACCGACCAGCAAGGCATGGGTTTAATGCGAGCTTTACCTTACGGAAAGGCCGCTTGTTGTCCGGCTACCGCCGTGAAAACTTGGTTAGATGCAGCGGGCATCACCAGCGGTCCGGTGTTTCGTCCCACCAACCGCTGGGATCACATTCAGGAAAAAGCGCTGGCTCCAGGTGCGGTCAATGCTTTGCTCAAAACGCTGGGGCAAGCCTGTGAGTTTGATTTTGTGCCTGAACTCAGTAGCCACAGTTTCCGTAGAGGGTTATCCACATCGGCAGCGCGTGAGCGAGTGGATTTTGAGTTGATCAAGAAACAAGGCGGCTGGAAGAGCGATGCCACCGTCTGGGAGTATATCGAGGAAGGCCAGCAGCTCAGCAATAATGCGTCAATTATCTTAATGGAGAAGATGGCAACCCTGATGGATGCTGAATGATTCGGTCAACATTCGGGGCAGAATCAATGTATCGGGCCAAACCCAAATACCAAAGCTGGTAATGTTACCGCCACGATCATGGATCATTCTGGCCGCTGTACACCATCGATAAAATATTGTAGACTTTCCTACCTTTGTGTAACTAAATCTACAATATATGAAATGGGTATTACTGATCTTATCCCTGCCCACCCAAAACGCGACAGTGCGTATGCGGGTATGGCGAACCCTCAAGTCCTCCGGTGCAGCAGTATTGCGTGACGGCGTTTATCTGCTTCCCCATCGACCAGAACATCAGCAATTGTTCGATGGCTTGCTGCAAGAAGTAGAGGCAAGTGAAGGCTCAGCCTATGTGCTCCTGGTCGATACCGAAGATGCTGGCCAATTCAGCGGCCTGTTTGATCGTCAGGATGATTACGCCCATCTTTTACACGAGCTGCCCCCAATAAAAGAATTGGCCAGTAGTTCCCTGCAAGAAGCAACCAGACAGCTGCGTAAACTGCGCAAAAACTTCACCGCTATCGCCGCAACGGATTTTTTCCCCGGTGAAGCGCAGGCACAAACCCAGCAGGCGCTGCAACAGCTTGAACTTCAGCTCAATCGCCAGTTATCGCCCAACGAACCCCATGAGCACACCGGTGAAATCCCACGGTTGGATATCAGCCTCTATCGCGGGCGGTTATGGGCAACCCGTCAACGTCCCTGGGTGGATCGCCTTGCCTGTGCCTGGCTAATCCGCCGTTTTATCGATCCGGAGGCTCGCTTTGTGTGGTTGCAAGCACCGAAGGATTGTCCCGCCGATGCGCTGGGCTTTGATTTTGACGGAGCCAGTTTCACTCACCTGAATGGCAAGGTCACTTTTGAGGTTCTGCTTGACAGTTTTAGGCTCGATCACCCCGGCTTAACGCGCTTGGGGGCCTTGGTGCATTTTCTGGACGTAGGGGGTATCCAGCCCAGTGAAGCCAGTGGGCTGGAGCAAATCCTGTGGGGATTGCGCAACAGTATTCATGACGACGATCAACTCATCGCCACGGCTAATGGTGTCTTCGATGCCTTACTGGCTGCTTTTACAAATAAGGAAACACACCATGAGTAACACCACCGAATTAATAGCTCACCAGCCGGTTGAAGCGCCTGCGCCGGTCAGTTTTTGGGAAGCCTTCCGTTTCTGGTTAAAGCTCGGGTTTGTCAGCTTTGGTGGCCCGGCAGGCCAAATAGCCATCATGCACCAGGAGCTGGTGGAGCGCCGGCGCTGGATCAGCGAAAAACGGTTTTTGCATGCGCTCAATTACTGCATGGTGTTGCCTGGTCCGGAGGCGCAACAACTTGCCACTTACATTGGCTGGTTAATGCATCGTACCTGGGGCGGTATAGTGGCGGGTGTGCTGTTTTTGTTGCCATCACTCTTCATTTTGATTGGACTCTCGTGGGTATATATCGCTTACGGCGACGTAAGTTGGGTAGCCGGTTTGTTCTACGGTATCAAACCGGCGGTGACTGCCATCGTCGTGCATGCCGCCCATCGCATTGGTTCACGCGCGTTGAAAAATAATGTGATGTGGGCGATTGCTGCCGCCGCGTTTGTGGCCATTTTTGCACTCAATATCCCATTCCCTTACATCGTGATTGCAGCGGCACTGATTGGTTATTTGGGTGGGCGGTTTCTACCTGACTACTTCAACAGCGGCGGTGGCCATGGCAAGGCTGATAAATCCTTCGGCACCGCGTTATTCGATGATCACACACCCACGCCCGCGCACGCCATGTTCCGCTGGTCGCGTTTCAGCATGATCTTGATCTCCGGTGCATTACTCTGGGCTGTTCCGCTGTTTGCACTTTGGAGTTATTTCGGTTGGGATCACACACTGACACAAATGGCCTGGTTCTTTACCAAAGCGGCACTACTCACTTTCGGTGGTGCCTATGCGGTATTGCCCTATGTTTATCAGGGTGCGGTCGGCCACTATGGTTGGCTCACGCCCACGCAAATGATCGATGGCCTCGCGCTCGGTGAAACCACACCAGGGCCGCTGATTATGGTGGTGGCCTTTGTCGGTTTTATTGGGGGATATGTACAAGCCGTATTTGGCACCGACATGGTATTTCTCGCGGGCGCAGTAGCCGCCACCATTGTCACCTGGTTTACCTTCTTGCCCTCGTTTATTTTTATTTTTGCGGGTGCCCCCTTTATTGAAACGACGCACAATGATTTGAAATTCACTGCGCCACTCACGGCCATCACGGCGGCGGTGGTAGGTGTGATCTTGAATCTCGCCCTGTTTTTCTGTTACCACATTTTGTGGCCAGAAGGCTTTGATGGGCGGTTTGAATGGATATCAGCGGTAATTGCTGTTGCAGCGGGTATCGCATTATTTCGTTACAAAATGAATGTGATGAAGGTGATTGGCATGTCGGCGCTTGTTGGGCTTGCGGTGTCGTTAATGGGGATTAATTAAGTCATCTTTCGATCTGCTCGAACTCATTGCTTACACTTAACGGAGGAAAACCAATGAATGATTTTAACCAAAACAAACGTGATTTCCTGGCTACCAGTGCGACCGCTGCCGCAGGGTTGCTTATTGCATCGGCATCAAATGTTAGCGCAGCTGAATCGTCGTCTCAGGCAGCACCTAAAGGAGCAAATTGGATGATCACCGAAATAAAACCAAAACCTTTATCCTTCAATGCCGCAAAATTAAAAGGCCTTTCTGCCAATTTGATCGAGTCGCATTGGACTAACAATTACAGCGGTTCGGTAAAAACATTGAATGCGGTGAATGATCAGTTGAGTCAGGCACTCGCAAACCCCGACACGCCAGCGTTTCTCTACAATGATCTCAAGCGGGAGCATTTGATTCGCACAGGCTCGGTCATTTTGCACGAATTATATTTTGATAACCTGGGCGGTAATGGCAAAGCCGATGGTGAATTACGCTCAGCTTTCGCCAAACAATTTGGTACTTTTGATCGCTGGGAAACCGAATTCCGCAAAATCGCTCAAGGCTTGGGCGGTGGTTCCGGGTGGGTTGTTCTGGGGTATAACACGCATTTCAATAAGCTGGAAAATTATTGGATGGGTGATCACGCACATTTCCCGGTAGGCACAGTTCCGTTGTTGGTCATGGATATGTATGAACATTCTTATCACATGGACTTTGGCGCGGCTGCCGGTAAATATATTGATGCTTTTTTCAATAATATTAATTGGGATGAGGTTGCTCATCGGCTCCAAGCCACTCACACGAAGACAACATCCTAAAAACGCTATTGGTATGCCTTCTCTTAGGGGGCATACCATTCGCTTCGGCGCAACCAATCAAGGACACGGACGTTATTGATCCGGCGCTGAGTGACGTGTGACTAAATTAAGAGAAAACCAAATGGCGACCAGAAACCTGCAACTAGCCCACCTGCGAAAACTGTCCCAACTGAAACTGCCATTAACAAAGTAGCGGATCGATGGCGGCCATTTACCAGACAGCCTATCCGCGGATCAAGTCAGATATCACGCATGTCGAGTTAGGGGATGTCTACACACCGACACCGGAAGAGCAGCAGTTTGCTGTGAAACATTGCAAACGGGCGAGCACTTCCTTTCTGGGATTACTAATCCAGTTAAAGACGACCCAACGATTAGGCAGATTTGTCACATTGGGTGAAATTCCAAACGTCATCATCGCACACATCAAAAGCCAGTGTCGTTCAAGAGCATCATTCAAGGATCTTCAAACCTATTACGTGTCAGGGGCAAAGGATCGTCATGTAAAACTGATTCGACGTTATCTCGATATAAAACCCTACGATGCAGCCAAGACCTCCGGATTAACAAAGAGTTGGGCGCAAGAGGCGGCAACAACTAAAGAAGCCCTGCCGGATATCATCAATGTCACGTTGGAATACTTGGTCAAGGAGCGATACGAGTTGCCAGCGTTCAGCGTGCTTGAGCGAATCTGCCAAACAGCCAGAGCGGAAGTCAACACCCGGTATTACGGTCAACTGTGTGAATTTTTGACGGCTGAAAGTCGCCAGTGCATCACGGATATTCTCCGTTCCAGCACCGGGCCGAATGGTTTTGGCTGGAGCACGCTGAAAAATGAACCGAAACGCCCAACTCCTCGCAATATCCATGCGTACATCCACTACCTGGAATGGCTGACCTCCCTGCAAACACTACTGCCTGCGGATTTGGGGTTGCCACCGGTGAAACACCAGCAGTTTATCGACGAGGCCAAGGCCCTGGATTACGCCGAATTGATGAAGCTAAAGCTGAACAAGCGACTCGCTCTGGTCATCGTTTTAATCCGACACCAATACGCACGAACTCTGGATAATGCCGCCGATATTTTTATCAAACTGCTGTTAAAAATGGATCGCTCGGCGCAGAAACTGTTGGAGAAATACCTTGCAGACCATCAAAAGCAAACTGATCATTTGATTTCTGTGCTGACTGGAACGGTCAAGGTTTATTTGGATAAACCCGAATCGGTGTCAGCTTTTGATCCTGTCCTAGGAAAGAACAGCGATCAGTTGCTGCAAATGTGTGAACACTACATGGCGTTCGCGGGTAACAACTACTTGCCGTTCATGGTTCAACTCTACAAAAAGCAGCGATCAACGTTGTTTCGCACGATTGAAATACTCAATCTGGCTTCGTCCACGGAAGACAAGGATCTGCTGAATGCATTTCAATTTATTTTGAAATACAAACAACGGCGCGCCGAGTTCCTGTCCATTCAAAGTGATCCAAACGATCCATCCTCCAAAAATGTCATCAACATTCGCTGGATTCGCGAAAGCTGGTGGAAACTGGTCACAGGAAAATCGACTAAATCAGCGCAAGTCACCGAGGTCAATAAAACCTGTTTTGAGCTGTGTGTGTTTGAACGGATCGCCGAAGAACTGAGTACCGGTGACTTGTTCATTCCCTACAGTGAAACCTTCGATGATTACCGGGAGCAAATGATCACCTGGGAAGAATACGAGGCGCAGCTGCCTACCTATTGCGAGGAGGTAGGACTTATCGCCGGTGATACTGAATTTGCAAGAACACTGAAGGAGTCCATGGAGGCGAGCTGCCAGAAAGCTGATAGCCAATTTCCAGAGGATGAACTGGTCCGTATAGAAAACGGGAACCTGATTATCGGTAAACCAAAACCGGATCAACCTTCGCCAGAGGTCGAAGAAATTGGAGCGCTCTTGCGCGATCGCTTGGACAAGATCAACCTGCTCGATGTAATCATTAATGTCGAAAAATGGTTGAACTTGAACAAACATTTTGGCCCGTTGTCGGGTTTCGAGTCACGTATCAGCGACCCGGTGTTACGTTTTGTTCTGACGGTGTTTTGTTACGGCACCAATATTGGCCCTACCGAAACCGTGCGATCCGTGCAGGGTGTGTCGCGCAAGCAAGTTGCATGGCTTAACTTAAAGCGCACTACGGAAGCCCGTCTCGATAAAGCGATTGCTAAGATCAACAGCGAGTACAAGAAATACCGGCTCATTGAGTGTTGGGGTTCGGGCAACAGTGTGTCCGCTGATGGCAAGCTCTGGGATCTCTACGAAGATAATTTACTATCGGAATACCATATTCGTTACGGCAGCTATGGCGGCATTGCCTATTACCACGTCTCAGATACCTACATTGCGTTGTTCAGCCGGTTTATCCCCTGTGGTGTCTACGAGGCGATTTATATCCTGGACGGTCTGCTCAACGACGAATCAGATTTTAATCCAGACACCGTTCACGGGGATACGCAGGCGCAATCAACACCGGTATTTGGCCTGGCGTACCTACTGGGCATCAAACTCATGCCGCGTATCCGAAATATCAAAGATCTCAGCTTCTACAAGCCTGACCGCGCTATGGTGCTTAAGCATATTCAGTCCTTGTTCAAAGAGCCTATCAAGTGGGACCTTATTGAAAAGCACTATGCGGATATGATGCGAACAGCTATGTCCGTTAAAGCAGGAAAAATTACCGCCTCGACAATCCTGCGCCGGTTCGGCACCAAGAACCGGAAAAACAAGCTGTATTTTGCGTTCCGCGAACTCGGGCGAGTGGTCAGAACTATGTTCCTTTTGGAATACATCACCGATGTTGATCTACGCAAAACGATCCAGGCAGCGACCTGTAAGAGTGAGGAGTTCAACGAGTTTGCACGTTGGTTGTTTTTTGCGAATGCCGGAAAAATTCCCGCTAACCTAAAGCATGAGCAAAGCAAAATCGTGAAATACAATCATTTGCTGGCGAACTTCACAATCCTATACAACGTGAACGCGATGACGGAAGTGTTTAACCAGTTGAAGTCGGAGGGCCACAATATCACCCGCGACCTCATGGCCGCATTCTCGCCGTACCATACCGAGCACTTGGGCAGATTGGGAAGCTTTGAGCTGGATTTGACCAAGCAGGTTAAACCAATGTCATTTGAGTTGCTGGTTGATTAAATCTTTATTATTCAGTTAGTTATACTCGAAGTGGCTAATTCCAACACTTTTACCGGCCGGACCTCTCCAACAGGTTAACCGGATGTTTTGCAAAATCCTCTGCAACCTCAGATTTGAGGATGGGCATCATTACCGCCTCGGGTAAGGTTTGATTTACCTGAGTGCTGGTATCGTCCATTTCAGAGTTGAGTTTGGGGTAAGGGATCCAGCCGTGGCCAGATTCTAATTGCTTGAAAATTGCGTAAGGACGGAATGGCGCGGCCCCGATACCGTCAATGCTCCAGCGAAAAGATAATAGCAGGCTTTGTGCTTCGTCAAATAGGTAATTCAAGCTCTTGGGGTCTTGAGCCCACTCGCGGTACATTTCCAAAAATAATCGCTTGGTCTTAGGTGGGATATTAGGGTCGTTGGCGATGTCGCGATACCCTTCATGCTCGATTTCTCGACCGTTAGCAACAAGCTCTGCGAACTCCTTAGCAATCCGAATGCTATCCAATGTCAGCTGGGCGGCGTAACGCACCATCTTCTCTAAATACTTGGGTTTAAGGGTGTTTGGCTGTAGCGCGACGCGATTGTAAGTGACCGGATCGTAAGCTCGAGCATGAAGGGCTCTGGCGTCCATATCATTGCTTAAACGCCAAAGGTAATCCCTCACTCGAAGTGCATTTTCACTGCCTAACGCATTCCAGCGGGGTAATTTTGAAAGTCCTGTAGCTGAATTATCGGTTTTACCAACAAGGGTGCAGGTCACGCAGCCAAACCGTGCCTTACCCCCACAACCACTGTTTTTCTGCCCCACAATGATGTCGCAAACCTCATTTGAGCCATTGCCATAAAGCTCTAACAGAAGACCGAAGTTAGTCAGGTAAGTATCGATGACGATACCTGGGACTCGTTTAATGGGATTGCTACCGGCTATCCGAAGCAGGTCAAATACCTGTTCAGTTTCCCAGTGTTTAATCGGCGCCAGCTTATACATTTTGGAGCCAGCGGCTTCTACCTGTGCCATATCAGCCAGAATTGAGCCTGCCGTAATCAAGCTAAGCCCCTGCTTCTTCATGTTGCCTGCGCGGTGATGACTTTCGGCAATGCGACTGCCTACACAGCTAACCAGTTTGTAGCAGCTGCATTCACTGTACTTTTTAATCGCTTGCTTAATGTAGCGCTCGGACGGGTCTATTTTGAGAATAATGCTGCAATCTTGGTGACGTGTAACCGAAGGCACCAGTTTTTGCCCCCCAGTATACTTGATAAAATACTGGTCATTGATTGGCGGCTGAATAATGTCGTAGCAGAGATTAATCCCAATTTGCTTTCCAAACTCCAGTAATCGCTTACGGACATAATGGACGTACATTTTAAGCGCGATGGCTTCAGCCCCCGTATCCACGGTGACGACGAGTAATGGTCTCGATGGCTCGACTAAGCCAGCCTGAATGGATTGGCGATAGGCTTCGACTGCCATTAACACCACGACTGAACTGTCTTTCCCTGAGAGCCCACAATGCAACACCACCGGCTCACTTTCAATGAGTGTGCGAAGCGCAGAAACACCTTGGTTGAATTGCTCATAGACTACTTTTAAATTTTCTTGGTCTTGTGCATCGAACTGGAAAATGTCTACGAGCTGTTGGGGGTTGTTCATTGTGAATGTCGCCTTGATCAGAGATGACTAGATGATCTCGCACATCGCAATTCACGCAAATTTCCGCTTTAAAGCCCCAGAAATAACCCATTCAATCAGCAAAATTTGCCAGATCTCGGGTTCGTGAAATCATGTCTCTATCAATTTCGATGGAGCTAAACCGATGGCCACAACAGAACATCAATCAACACTTTTGCCACTGACACTTTTCAAGGCTAAAGAAGGCCTAAGCAATAAAGCCGGAGTCACGATATACGAAGGCGTGATTACTTTCGAAGAGCTCGCCAAGCACTTTCCCGTAGAGGCCAACAGTGACGTTTTAAGCGAGCAACTGAAACGCCAGCGGGATGTGGACTCAGGTCGTGTTAACGCCCTAAAGCGGTACTGGCAGGAAACCGACGCGGCAGTATTCCCGAATATGACTTTCTTCTGTAATGAGTTGACCGTCTTAGAAGAAATGAAGATAGGTAATCGGTCCGTGGTCACTGCGGAACTTCCTGCAACGGCTGACAGATTTATTGCTGACGGCCAAGGCCGAGCCACTTTTATTAAATGGCTGTTAGCCCAATACAAAGATCATTTTAATGATTTCACCGTCAGCTTTAAGCTCATTCATATCGCTGACGAATCTCTTACCACTCCGTTTGCGACAAAGCTAATACGCCAATTATTCAGTGATTACCATGTATCACTAAAAAAACCAAATAAATCAATTAGTCACCACTTTAACAGCCGTACACCGTTTGCTGCGTTATGTCATGAATTGCTTGAAATGGAAATTAGCCAAGGCAAACGACTCAAAGACCGAATAGGGCTGCACGGTAAAATCAATTGTGGAACAATGTGGAAATTCGACCAATTCAAAGCGATGGTTCTGAAGTTCATAGGAGTCTCAGCTTCTACAGCTGACAAATCATTAGCTGACGCAGAGCACTTTGAAGTCACGCTAGGAATTTGCCGGGATTTTCTGAAGGAAGCAATCTCCAAATTCCCAGTAAACATGCTCGATGGCCAAGACTACAAATCTCAGCATGAGGCCGCCATGTTTACGAAAGTAGTGTTCACCAATGGCTTAGGTCTACTTGGTAGATCAATATTTGATGCAATTGTGGTGAACGGCACGGGGGATGACTCTTTCAGTGTGTTCCAAAATCTGAATCTACCCATTGCAGATAAAGCGGATAAATTTTGGATAAAGCACAGCGTAGTCACTCACGAAGACCACAAGATAGTTCGCGGTAGCGATAAACGAATTGGCGCTCTACTGTGTCAACACCTGAAGGTATTTCCTACGTTGGAGCTAATGGCATGATCGTCGACCTGAAAGATTATCGCTGTCCAAATGCGCAAGTGGCACTAACAAGAGTGCTTGAAGCATTTGAAATCTGCAGCACCAACGAGCTAACAATCATCACAATTGAGCCCTCTCTAGAGCGAGCACTGGTCCATAGGATTGAACACATGAGCTATACGATGTTGATAACCCAGGCAACATCGCGAGATATCACAGATGAGATTGTGACCGCTTGGGGTGTGGATGTTGACGAAGATGATATTTCAGATGTTGACCAACAACATACACTTGTTGTTACTAAGCAAAGAACGGTTTAGATGTATTTTAGGGTATAAATTTTTTCAATTGGTTGCTAATCAATAATCAGCGCGGTATATATCCTTAATGCGGCATTGTGTTTCTTTTATTTTTAGTCGAGGTATGGGATGGGTATTGGTTCGGATTTGATGGTCGAGTTCGGCGAGGAAGAGCACGAAGATAACATTAGACATGAGATTGCATACAGAGCTGCCGTCTATGTCTTGTTTAATGGCTCTGACAGATTAGCAGCTATTCAAGCTGCGACTGGGCATGTTCTAGCACAGCATGAAGCTATTGCTAATCAAGAATATGCAGAGGATGAAGATGTAATTACTTTTTATGATCCTCGCCTTAATGATAGCCCTGTGCCTTTTCAATATCAGGCACAGATATCAGCTATTCAAGCAGAATTGATTAATTTGATTTAAGTTGCCTCAAAGTAGTTAATTATCATAATAAGCGCCCTTCGGGCGTTTTTTGCTTTCCGTGACGTTCTGGCCATCGGCTAAAGGCCACGGAAACGATGGAAAATGCAAAAGTTTAAAAATATCGCTTGCCTCAGTATGACAATTGTCATACACTATGTTTAAGGTTAGTGCGTCGTGCGTTAACCATCGGAGAGCCGAAGCGCATAAGCGGGTGAGGCGAAGGAAAGTATCATGGCAAATCTATCAATCAAATCTCGTAAAACTGGTGAAACTTTTAACTTCTGGATGCCGTTAGACGGAGGATATATTCGTCTTGAATCCCAAGGTCGCAGCGGGACTTTAGGCAGACAAATTTGTGTGGGCGGTGGCTTCATGGGTAACACACTTTCCGCACGTTCTGAGGCCAGCTTTGAAAAGCAATGTCGTAGCTGGTATCGCGCTTACATGCGCAATCAATCAAATATCTAACATCAAATTTATTAAGCCCTGTAATACAGGGCTTTGGAGTCTTATGAGCCAATTACCGCGCAATCCGAGTTTTACCCCGTCCCCAAAATTAAGGGCAAACCTTGAGGAAAGGAGAGAAGGGACGACCGAGCGCCTAAATCAGATTTGGGATCGCTACGAATATTTGCAACTCCAAGCGGGGATTCACTTAGAGTCAGCAGAAAAGCAAGTGTTGTTAAATGTGCTTTCTGGCTCATTTATCGAGCCGTCTTTTATCGAGCATTTGGCGCATGAGATCATAGATTCTGATGATTACATCGAGGGAATAGATGCTGCCAAGACGCTCTACGAAAAAGTTAAAAACGCCACTTATGCTGAATTGTTAGCTACCGTAGAGCGGCTTGGATACTGAACAAGTCCTCCAAAACTAGCGCCCTTCGGGGCGCTTTTGCTTTCCGTGAAAGGCTTACGGAATACCGTGTTAAACTGATTAGGCAGTGAAAAAATCCTATTGTCTGCATATCCCCAAATAAAGAGGAAATACAGACAATGAGCCGCGCTGACGCACTAACACCTGCCCAAATCAATCGAGTCCTGAAAACCTGCCAACTCATGCAGCATAGCGAAGGTAAACGCTGTGCTGTTGTACTTTCTCACGCCGCTATGCGCGTGACTGAGATTGCACTACTCAAAACTGAACACATCCTTTTTGCCAATGGCAAAATCAAAGAAGAAATCCACCTACCAGCCAGCATTTGTAAGATGTTGAAACCAAGAACCGTTTGGCTTACAAACAAAACATCGATGGAGATTATTCAGCAATGGATTGATCACCGCTTAGTTAAAAAGTGGGGCGTATCTGGCCGCGCTGACTTCCAAGGATTAATACCCGAGTCACGGTTTCTGTATACAGTTCGTGGTGCTCCTTACTCGATACAGCCGAAACCAAGGAAGCTCGAATCAGGAGAGGTACGAGAGTATTGGGCTTGTGACTCGCTAGAGCAGGCTATGAGGGAGATCTACAGGAAATGCGGATTACCCTTGGCATCCTCACATTCAGGCCGTAAATCGCTTTCTACGAATGCAGTAGTCAATGGCGTCCCGATTGAAACAGTAGCGCGAATACTAGGCCACGCCAGCCCTGAAACTACTATCGACTATGTTGTTATTCAACCAAAGCGAATCGAAGAAATGTGCGGTCTTGATTGGGTTTAACTTGTTGCCATTTATGAGCGAATAGCGCACACTGTAAAGTTGTTAGTTTCGTAAAATTTTGAGGAATTTATGGCGGAATCCGCAGATAAAGAGGCTTTTTCGGCATATTGCCGCGCTCAAGTTGGACTTGATGCAAAAGAGGTGGCAGATCTTGCCAAAGTACCCCGCCGCACGTTCTATGATTGGTGGGCAACTCGACGTACTGCTGTTGAATTGATCGTAGATGGTATTAAACATCGCAATAGCAAAAATGTGTGAATATCGCACATTACTTGTTGACTTGTGAGCGGTATTCGCTCACAATAAGCTAAGTTGAGTAATTGTGCTGAGGCTACAAAATGAGTATAAGAGAAGTATTAGATTATTTTTCTGCTGCTGTTAGAAAGCGTTGGGATAATGCTTGTTACTCAGTAGCTTGTGATATAGAAGCTAACAAACATTATGGCGACAAAGACAGTTGAAAAACTTGTTATTTGATAATTTATCAATATCTACGTTTACAAAAAAATTCATCTTGAATGTATTTTAGAACCAGGGGGTTACACAGGGTGAGATTATGCTTTGTAAATTCTGTTAACATTTAGCTATTTTGTTCTTAAGTCGACTTAATGCGAGATTATTGATTGATATAAATCATCCATAATCGAATGAAATTCGTTCGACTGGATAGGTTTGTTAACCAATTTAACAATTTATAATCCGGCCCTGGGGGGTTACAAACATAAGCAGGGCGAGATCGTGAATATATTTTAACCGTTTTGAGCTAAATTAGACGGACGGCATCGATTATGCTCTTATGCTCTCTTTTTCTTATAGAGAGCATAAGAGCATGTACCTTGAAGCCTTCACATCACATTTCAACTCGATTGCTGACAGCCGACAATCTGCCAAAGTGACTTACCCGTTGCATGATGTATTGTTCGTCACTCTGTGTGGTGTGATTGCTGGCGCCGAAGGTTGGTCTGAGATCCACGATTATGCTGTCGGGCACCATAATTGGTTTAAAGAAAAGGGAATTCTGACCGAAGGTGTCCCTGTCCGGGGGAAGCACAACCTATATTTTCATTTCCATAACTGAAACAAGTCCGGCAGTGTTTATTTCTCCGGGAGTTGGCTGGATATTCATTTCCTGGCGTACTCTGACGCCGGGTATTGATGAAGCAATCCAGCCTTCCTGATAAGTATCGAATGGCTTCTGTTTGCTGCATGACAGGCTAATGACATCTTTGTCATTTAAATCTTTATTCTCAGTGTTGGGGCTCCGGAATCCTTTGCTCCAGTCTGGGCACGGATAAGATAAAACGAGTTGAGCGTACGTCCGATTCCACCTGCACTCTTCCGTGATGTGCTTCCACGATTGACTTCACAATTGCAAGGCCGATGCCGCTGCCTTCTCCTTTTCGTTGTCTGGACGGATCCACCCGATAAAAACGGTCAAAAAGCCTTGATAAATGCTCTTCAGGGATTGGTTTCCCCGGATTTTCAATCACCAGGTCAAAAAAGCTCTCTTGCTCTCTTATTGAGACGGTGATTGCCTGTCCCTCCGGGGTATAACGCAGGGCATTGGATAACAGATTATTGATCGCTCTTCTGAACATTTGTGGATCTCCCTCAACCAGGCAGGGCATCCCGTTAAATTTGAGCGTGATATTGCGTTCTTCGGCCCAGGCTTCGAAAAACTCGAAGACTTTCATGACTTCTGCTCTGAGGTCAAACCGGACCCTGTCAGGTATAAGCTGATTATTGTCCGCCTGCGCCAGGAACAGCATGTCGCTGACCATTTTGGTCATCCGGTTATACTCTTCAAGACTGGAGTAGAGGACATCCTCAAGTTCCTTCTGGGTTCGATCCTGACTCAGTGCGATTTCAGTCTGCGTCACCAGATTGGTGATGGGCGTTCTGATCTCGTGCGCGATATCGGCAGAGAAATTGGCCTGGCGGGTAAAGACATCCTCAATCTTTCCAATCATATGATTGAACGAGATAACCAGTTGTTCCAGCTCAATGGGAACGCGTGTCGGTTCCAGCCGCGTATCAAGATTCTCGGAGGTGATGCTTTTAATGGCATTGCTGACATTACGAAGGGGCAGGTGCCCCTGACGGACAGCGATGCGAATGATCAGAACAATCAGCAGGCTTATCACGACGGCAATCGCAATCAGATTTTTTTTCAGCGCATCGAGGTAATGGAGATGGAAATTAATGGAGAGGCCAGTCAGCATGACATAGTTCTGCTGTTTGCCCTGAAATATCGCCTGGCCAGAGGAGGCGATAATCCGGTATGTTTCCATCTTCATTTCAGACCCGGTATCCATCGGTCTCGCAGGATCCTCCACCGTCCAGAGAAAGACATCCCGTGCGTGGCTGTGCTCGCTAAAATCTGCTGAATTCACGGCCGGGCGTAGTGCTGCCCCCTGCGCTGAACTAAAGAGCACCTCACCCCTGGGATTGAGGAGCAAAAGGGCAACGTTGCGGTAGCTGGCAATCGATTCCTTTATTTTGCTTACTTTTTTTTCATCTGGATCTTCCGGGGACTGGAGTATACGGTTCAGTGTGGTGCTGATTTGTTGAAGATCGCTGACATCCTGCTCGGCAAAATGATTTTCAACAGAATGCAGCATAAACCAGGTGAAGGCGATAAAAGCCAGTATCGTGGACAGGCTGATAAAAAAGGTCAGCCGCAGGGAGAGTGAGAAAGGGTGCCTGGAAGGTTTGCTATGCATCCGGGACCTCCAGCATATAGCCCACGCCCCGGACTGTCTGGATCAGCTTTGTCTCGTAATCGTTGTCTATTTTAGCGCGGAGTCGCTTTACGGCGACATCAATCGCGTTAGTGTCGCTGTCAAAATTCATGTCCCAGACCTGAGAGGCAATCAGGGAACGGGGAAGAACCTCTCCCTGATGGCGAATGAAAAATTCCAGCAGGCTGAACTCTTTACTGGTGAGCACAATGCGGTTTCCGGCGCGACTGACTTTTCTGGATACGAGATCAATCGAGAGACCAGCCACCCTAAACTGGCTTTCCGTGATCATCGTGTTTCCCCGCCTCAGAAGGGTTTTCACCCGGGCTAGCAGTTCGGCAAACGCAAAGGGTTTAACCAGATAATCGTCCGCACCCAGTTCCAGTCCTTTGACCCTGTGTTCGATCGTGCCGAGGGCCGTCAGCAGTAAGACCGGCATACCCTTTCCGGCAGTGCGCAGCATCCGGATGATATCCCAGCCGTTCATATCAGGCAGCATGATGTCCAGAATGACTAAATCATACTCGGCTGTCATGGCGAGATGATATCCGGTAAGACCATTATCAGCGTGATCCACTACGAACCCTGCCTCTCTAAGCCCTTTGCTGAGATATTCACCTGTTTTAATTTCGTCTTCGACGATCAATATTTTCATCTTGCTCCCCGGCTGGCTGCTAAGGTCATTCTATTGCGCCCACGATCATTATCAACGGATTACAGCAAAAATGACAACATTGTCATTATCCTGTCACCCGACAAACAGAGAGCGTTCGGTAAAGTACCCCTATCAATACTCTGGACTTCATTTGAACCATTTACCAGGTCTGCCTGGACGAGAAGCGTTATGTTCAAATTAAAATTACTCAGCATTAGCACGATATTCATCCTGACCGGTTGTGTCTCTCTGGCACCTGAATATCAGCGCCCGGCAGCACCGGTACCCCAGCAGTTTTCACTGTCCCGAAACAGCCTGATGCCAGCAGTGAATGGTTATCAGGATACGGGCTGGCGTAACTTTTTTGTCGATCCCCAGGTTACCCGGCTGATCGGGGAAGCCCTTGCTAATAACCGTAATTTGAGAATGGCTGCCCTGAAGGTTGAAGAGGCCCGGGCCCAGTTCAACGTCACGGATGCAGATCGTTATCCCCAGCTGAATGCCTCATCCGGGATCACCTACAGCGGTGGTCTGAAAGGCGACAAGCCGACCACACAGGAGTACGACGCGGGTCTGGAACTCCGCTATGAGCTCGATTTTTTCGGCAAGCTCAAGAACTTGAGTGACGCTGATCGCCAGAACTACTTTGCCAGCGAAGAAGCCCGTCGGGCTGTACATATCCTGCTGGTCTCCAGCGTTTCACAAAGCTATTTCAGCCAGCAACTGGCGTATGAACAACTCCGTATCGCGCGGGAAACGCTGAAAAATTACGAACAGTCCTATGCTTTCGTTGAGCAACAGCTCGTGACCGGGAGTACGAATGTGCTGGCGCTTGAACAGGCCAGGGGACAAATCGAAAGTACCCGCGCTGAGATAGCCAAACGAGAAGGCGATCTGGCTCAGGCAAACAATGCCCTGCAACTGGTGCTGGGAACGTACCGTGCACTGCCGCCAGAAAAAGGGATGAAAGGCGGTGAGACCGCGCCAGTTAAACTGCCATCAAACCTGTCGTCACAAATTTTGCTGCAGCGACCGGATATTATGGAGGCGGAATACCAGCTGAAAGCGGCTGATGCGAATATTGGCGCAGCGCGGGCGGCCTTTTTCCCGTCCATTACCCTGACCAGTGGCCTTTCCGCAAGCAGTACGGAGCTGTCCAGTCTCTTCACGCCAGGAAGCGGAATGTGGAATTTTATCCCTAAAATTGACATTCCTGTTTTTAATGCCGGCAGGAACAAAGCCAATCTCAAACTGGCAGAAATTCGCCAGCAACAGTCGGTGGTTAATTACGAACAAAAAATTCAGTCCGCCTTTAAGGATGTTTCCGACACGTTTGCGCTGCGCGACAGCCTTAGCCAGCAACTTGAGTCACAGCAGCGTTATCTTGATTCACTTCAGATAACTCTCCAGCGAGCCAGAGGATTGTATGCAAGTGGTGCTGTCAGTTACATCGAAGTGCTGGATGCAGAACGTTCCCTCTTCGCTACGCAGCAAACCATTCTCGATCTTACCTATTCCCGACAGGTTAACGAAATTAATCTGTTTACTGCGCTGGGTGGCGGTTGGGTAGAATAAATTTATTTAATTAATCAGGAAATTAAAAATGCGTAATTCACTTAAAGCTGTTTTATTTGGTGCCTTCTCTGTCATGTTTTCTGCCGGTCTTCATGCTGAAACACATCAGCATGGCGATATGAATGCTGCCAGTGATGCTTCGGTACAGCAGGTTATCAAGGGCACCGGTGTCGTTAAAGACATTGATATGAATAGTAAAAAGATCACCATTTCGCACGAAGCAATCCCTGCGGTGGGCTGGCCTGCAATGACCATGCGCTTCACTTTTGTTAATGCAGACGACGCTATCAATGCCCTGAAAATCGGCAACCATGTCGATTTCTCGTTTATTCAGCAGGGCAATATCTCCTTACTCAAAAGCATTAACGTTACGCAATCCTGATTGACTGTCCGGAGCGAATACATCCAGTGCGCCTGAACATTCATTAAGGGATTACTGTGAATGAATGATCGGGCGCATATGCCAGGTGTTTTGATTTTTCAGCGAGAAATTGTATGGCTTCTTTAAAGATAAAATATGCTGCAATAATTATCAGCAGCCTCCTAGCAGGAGGGCTGATATCGGTTACTGCCTGGCAGTATGTAAACTCATCACAAAAAACAGTACAAACAGAACAAAAGGCACCGGAGAAAAAGGTACTTTTCTGGTATGACCCGATGAAACCGGATACCAAATTTGATAAACCCGGAAAATCTCCCTTTATGGATATGGACCTTGTGCCAAAATATGCTGATGAAAGTGGCGATAAAAGCAATGGCGGGATCCGTATCGATCCAACCCAGGTTCAGAATCTGGGATTAAAAACGCAAAAAGTCACGCGAGGAATGCTGAATTATTCTCAGACAATTCCGGCTAATGTCAGTTACAACGAATATCAGTTTGTCATTGTGCAGGCGCGCTCTGACGGTTTCGTCGAAAAAGTGTATCCCCTGACTACTGGCGATCATGTGAAGAAAGGCACTCCGCTTATCGATATCACCATTCCTGAATGGGTTGAGGCACAAAGTGAGTTCCTGCTGCTATCCGGTACAGGCGGTACGCCAACCCAGATAAAAGGGGTTCTGGAGCGACTTCGTCTGGCTGGTATGCCGGAAGAGGATATTCAAAGACTGCGTTCAACCCGCACAATCCAGACCCGTTTTACCATTAAAGCACCTATTGATGGTGTCATTACTGCATTTGACCTGCGCACCGGCATGAATATTTCGAAAGATAAGGTGGTGGCTCAGATTCAGGGGATGGACCCGGTCTGGATCAGCGCTGCAGTGCCGGAATCTATCGCCTATCTGCTGAAAGATACGTCGCAGTTTGAAATTTCGGTACCGGCTTATCCGGATAAAACATTCCATGTCGAAAAATGGAACATTCTTCCCAGCGTGGATCAGACAACCCGTACGCTTCAGGTCCGTCTCCAGGTTTCTAATAAGGATGAGTTTCTCAAGCCGGGCATGAATGCCTATCTGAAACTCAATACCAAGAGCCAGGAGATGCTGCTGATACCAAGCCAGGCCGTTATCGATACCGGCAAAGAACAGCGCGTGATTACTGTTGATGATGAAGGCAAGTTTGTGCCGAAACAGATCCACGTTCTGCATGAATCACAACAACAGTCCGGCATCGGCTCCGGCCTGAATGAAGGCGATACCGTGGTGGTCAGTGGTCTGTTCCTCATTGACTCCGAAGCCAATATTACGGGCGCGCTGGAACGTATGCGCCATCCTGAAAAAACAGAAAGCAGTATGCCAGCAATGTCTGACCAGCCTGTAAATAGGCATTCAGGGCACTGAGGAGACGACGATGATTGAATGGATTATCCGGCGCTCTGTCGCCAACCGTTTCCTGGTCATGATGGGGGCCCTGTTTCTCAGCATCTGGGGTACATGGACGATTATTAACACGCCGGTCGATGCCTTGCCTGACCTGTCAGATGTGCAGGTCATTATTAAAACCAGCTATCCCGGCCAGGCCCCGCAGATTGTAGAAAACCAGGTCACCTATCCACTTACCACCACCATGCTCTCCGTACCTGGCGCAAAAACTGTGCGTGGTTTTTCACAGTTCGGTGATTCGTATGTATATGTCATTTTTGAAGACGGCACCGATCTGTACTGGGCCCGTTCCCGCGTGCTGGAATATCTGAATCAGGTTCAGGGAAAACTGCCCGCCGGGGTGAGTTCTGAAATCGGTCCGGATGCCACGGGTGTGGGCTGGATTTTTGAATATGCCCTTGTCGATCGCAGCGGAAAACACGACCTTTCAGAACTGCGTTCTCTGCAGGACTGGTTCCTGAAGTTTGAGCTGAAAACCATTCCTAATGTCGCTGAAGTTGCATCCGTAGGCGGCGTGGTTAAGCAGTATCAGATCCAGCTTGACCCGGTAAAACTGACGCAGTACGGCATCGGTCTGCCAGAAGTAAAACAAGCTCTTAGCTCATCTAACCAGGAAGCCGGTGGCTCATCTGTTGAAATTGCTGAGTCAGAGTATATGGTCCGGGCCAGCGGTTATCTTCAGACTATTGATGATTTCAAAAATATCGTCCTGAAAACGGGGGAAAATGGAGTACCTGTTTACCTGCGTGATGTTGCCCGCATACAAATGGGACCGGAAATGCGGCGTGGTATCGCTGAGCTTAACGGTCAGGGCGAAGTCGCTGGCGGAGTGGTGATCCTGCGTTCGGGCAAAAATGCACGCGAAGTCATTACGGCGGTGAGGGATAAACTGGACACGCTGAAGGCAAGCCTGCCTGAAGGAGTGGAGATCGTAACGACATACGATCGCAGCCAGTTAATCGATCGTGCGATTGACAACCTCAGTTACAAGCTTCTTGAAGAGTTTATCGTTGTTGCTGTCGTTTGCGCACTGTTCCTCTGGCATGTCCGTTCTGCCCTGGTGGCGATTATTTCTCTGCCACTTGGCCTGTGTATCGCCTTTATCGTCATGCACTTCCAGGGGCTGAATGCCAACATTATGTCGCTGGGAGGGATTGCAATAGCCGTCGGAGCGATGGTGGATGCCGCCATCGTCATGATCGAAAACGCGCATAAACGGCTTGAGGAGTGGGACCATCAGCATCCCGGGGAACAGATTGATAATGCCACCCGCTGGAAGGTTATCACTGACGCCTCCGTTGAAGTGGGTCCAGCGCTGTTTATCAGCCTGCTGATTATCACATTATCGTTCATTCCTATTTTTACCCTGGAAGGGCAGGAAGGGCGTCTGTTTGGTCCGCTGGCCTTTACAAAAACGTATTCCATGGCGGGTGCAGCCATACTGGCAATCATTGTTATCCCTATTCTGATGGGGTTCTGGATCCGCGGGAAAATTCCTGCTGAGACCAGTAACCCACTGAACCGGTTGCTGATTAAAGCGTATCACCCGTTACTGCTCAGGGTACTACACTGGCCAAAAACAACCCTGCTGGTTGCGGCTTTATCCATTTTCACTGTTATCTGGCCACTGAGTCAGGTGGGCGGCGAGTTTTTACCGAAGATTAACGAAGGTGACCTGTTGTATATGCCGTCAACGTTACCTGGCGTGTCTCCTGGAGAAGCTGCTGCGCTCTTACAGACCACGGACAAACTAATCAAAACGGTGCCTGAAGTGGCCTCAGTTTTTGGCAAGACCGGTAAGGCTGAGACCGCCACGGATTCTGCTCCGCTCGAAATGATGGAAACCACCATCCAACTGAAACCTGAGGATCAGTGGCGTCCAGGCATGACGATTGACAAGATTATTGAAGAACTCGACAGGACCGTCCGTTTACCGGGTCTGGCCAACCTCTGGGTACCGCCTATCCGTAACCGTATTGATATGCTCTCAACCGGCATTAAAAGTCCGATAGGTATTAAGGTATCGGGTACTGTTCTGTCGGATATCGATGTAACAGCACAGAGTATCGAAGCAGTCGCTAAAACCGTACCTGGTGTGGTTTCCGCACTGGCTGAACGACTGGAAGGTGGACGTTATATTGATGTGGACATTAACCGGGAAAAAGCTTCCCGGTACGGGATGACTGTGGGCGACGTCCAGCTGTTCGTCTCTTCAGCAATCGGTGGGGCTATGGTGGGTGAGACGGTTGAAGGCGTGGCCCGGTACCCTATTAACATTCGCTATCCGCAGGATTACCGTAACAGTCCGCAGGCGTTGAGAGAGATGCCAATCCTGACCCCAATGAAGCAGCAAATTACGCTGGGCGATGTTGCCGATATTAAGGTCGTTTCCGGACCAACCATGCTGAAAACCGAAAATGCCCGGCCAGCCAGCTGGATTTATGTTGATGCCCGCGGCAGGGACATGGTGTCGGTGGTGAACGATATTAAGACGGCCATCAGTGAGAAAGTGAAACTGAGACCGGGGACCAGTGTGGCATTCTCAGGACAGTTTGAATTACTCGAGCACGCCAATAAGAAATTAAAACTGATGGTACCGATGACGGTGATGATCATCTTCATCCTGTTATATCTGGCATTCCGCAGGGTTGATGAAGCCCTGTTGATCCTGATGAGCCTGCCGTTTGCCCTGGTTGGCGGGATATGGTTCCTGTACTGGCAGGGCTTCCATATGTCAGTGGCGACCGGAACCGGGTTTATCGCCCTGGCCGGGGTGGCAGCAGAGTTTGGCGTGGTCATGCTGATGTATCTGCGTCATGCCATTGAAGCGCACCCGAAATTGTCCCGTAAAGAGACGTTCACACCGGAAGGCCTTGATGAAGCCCTCTATCATGGTGCCGTACTGCGTGTCCGGCCGAAAGCCATGACCGTGGCGGTGATCGTTGCGGGTCTGCTGCCAATACTCTGGGGAACCGGTGCAGGTTCAGAAGTCATGAGCCGTATCGCGGCACCCATGATTGGTGGGATGATCACGGCTCCGCTGCTGTCCCTGTTCATTATTCCTGCCGCCTACAAATTAATCTGGCTGCGCAGACATAAAAAAAGCGTGTCCTGAACCTGAAAGGGCACCCCCTGTGGGTGTCCTTCTTTACTGATTCACCCTGACGTCAGGGTTTATATCGATAATATACAGAGGTGAGTATGAAAAAAGTGGTTCTAATGGCGCTGGCTCTCGGCCTTTCACTACCCGCGATGGCGAGTGAAAAAGTGATTGATATGTACAAATCTGAAAACTGTGGCTGTTGTTCCCTGTGGGGCAAAGCGATGGAAAAAGACGGGTTTGAAGTACGAACTCACGTCATGAATGATCAGGCGCTGTCAGCCCTGAAAGAAAAGCATGCTATTCCTGCAGGACTACGAAGTTGTCATACCGCGGTTGCCGGTAATTTGATCATTGAAGGCCATGTGCCTGCGACAACGATACATAAGGCAATGCAGTCTGGTTCGGGTATATACGGTCTCGCCACCCCCGGTATGCCAGCAGGAAGTCCTGGAATGGAGATGGGAGCCCGAAAAGAGGCTTACGATGTTATCGCATTCTCACCGGATGGAAGTAAAAAAGTCTTCCAGCGAATCGAATAGTCAGCGGAACGGCTGATAACGGGACGCTGGTAGCAGGCACTCCTGTGCCGGCGATATTCGTGGTAATCGCATCCATGACATACCCTGAAGACAGAAGATGCTTCGGTATGCATAAGGAGAGTTACTGTGAAAAATGACAATGCAGTGCAACACAACAACCAGACTGCTTCTGAGCAGACATTATCCCCGGACGAGGGCCACGTATTGCATAAGGTGAGAGATCCCGTGTGCGGGATGGCCATCCTGCCCGACAGGGCGCACAGCAGCATTCGATACCAGGACCATCAACTTTATTTCTGCTCCGCCAGCTGTGAGAGTAAATTTAAAGCCCATCCCGATCGTTATCTTACCGAAGATGCCTGTGAACATTCCCATCACCATCACCACGATCATCACGAAGTCAGCCCTGATCAGATAAAACAGCCTCACCACCAGGCGGAAAAAGAGAATTCTGAAGGTGTGTGGACATGTCCGATGCACCCGGAGATACGCCGCAATGGTCCCGGAAGCTGTCCTGTCTGTGGAATGGCACTGGAGCCGCTCGTAGCTACGGCATCCACGGGGCCGAGTGATGAACTTCACGACATGACAAGACGCTTCTGGCTGGGGTTGTTGCTGGCGTTTCCGGTTCTGGTACTCGAAATGGGATCTCATCTGTTTCCCGACTTGAGGAATACAGTACCGCCACAGTACAACACATGGCTGCAGCTGCTTCTGGCCTCCCCTGTCGTGTTGTGGTGTGGCTGGCCATTCTTCGCCCGGGCCGGAATGTCGTTACGTAACCGCTCCCTGAATATGTTTACCCTTGTTGCAATGGGGACCGGCGTAGCCTGGGTTTACAGCGTCATTGCAACCGTCTTCCCCTCCTGGTTTCCTGCATCGTTCAGAAACATGGATGGCCTGGTGGCCGTTTATTTTGAAGCCGCAGCAGTTATTACGGTGCTTGTTCTGCTGGGACAGGTTCTTGAGCTGCGGGCACGGGAACAAACCTCAGGCGCCATTACTGCGCTTCTGAACCTTGCCCCCAAAACCGCCAGACGGCTGGATCATGACGGTCATGAAACGGATATTAATGCGGAAGATGTCCTGCCTGGCGATAAGCTCCGCATCAGACCTGGAGAGAGTATTCCGGTCGACGGTATCGTGATCGAAGGCAAAACAACCGTTGATGAATCGATGGTGACCGGGGAGTCTATGCCGGTTACCAAAACGAAGGGTGACCCTGTCATTGGGGGGACGATTAATCAGACAGGTAGTCTTATCATCCGTGCAGAGAAAGTCGGTGATGAAACGATGCTCTCACGAATTGTTCAGATGGTCGCTGATGCACAGCGTTCGCGTGCCCCCATCCAGAGAATGGCTGACAGCGTTTCAGGCTGGTTTGTTCCTCTGGTGATACTTATCGCGGTTGTTGCTTTCGTGATCTGGTCTGTCTGGGGGCCCGAGCCCAGGATGGCGCACGGTCTGATTGCGGCTGTGTCGGTCCTGATTATTGCCTGCCCCTGCGCACTGGGGCTGGCCACACCGATGTCGATAATGGTGGGGGTAGGCAAAGGAGCCCAGGCCGGGGTGTTAATCAGGAATGCCGAAGCCCTTGAGCGTCTTGAAAAAGTGGACACGCTGGTTGTCGACAAAACAGGCACGCTCACGGAAGGTTCGCCTACGGTGACAGGGATTATCAGTCTCAATCCGGGTGGGGAAGCATCTCTTTTACGTGTAGCGGCCGCAGTGGAAAAAGGCTCGCAGCATCCGCTGGGTATGGCTGTAGTCCGGGCAGCCCAGCACAGGGGGATCATGATACCCGCAGTCAGTGATTTCAATGCTCCGTCGGGGAAAGGTGTTTCAGGCGATGTTGAAGGTCAACGGGTTGTTATTGGTAATGAACTGGCTATGCAGGAAAACAGTATCGTTATTGATAATCAAAAGGCCGTTGCGGATACGTTGCGGATGGAAGGCGCTACCGTTATCTATGTGGCCACAGATGGGTACCTTGCAGGCCTGATAGCTATCTCGGATCCCGTGAAAGCAACCACGCCGGATGCGCTTAAAGCTTTGCGTCAGGCGGGGATCCGCATTGTTATGCTCACCGGGGATAACCAGCTTACTGCTGAAGCAGTCGCACGGAAACTGGGAATAGATGAGGTTGAAGCCGGGGTTCTGCCTGACGGCAAAAAAGCAGTGATAACCCGACTGAAAGCGTCTGGTCATGTGGTTGCGATGGCGGGGGACGGTGTAAATGATGCCCCGGCGCTGGCAGCGGCTGACGTGGGCATAGCTATGGGAACGGGTACAGATGTGGCAATTGAAAGTGCCGGAGTCACCCTTCTCAAAGGCGACTTGATGATACTGAACAGGGCCCGTCATCTGTCAGAGATCACCATGAAAAATATCCGACAGAATCTGTTTTTTGCATTTATCTACAACGCACTTGGCGTGCCTGTGGCTGCAGGTCTGCTTTATCCTGTGTATGGAATACTGCTGTCGCCAGTTATTGCGGCGGCGGCCATGGCTCTTTCCTCCGTCAGCGTCATTGTGAATGCGTTGCGTCTGAAAAGTGTCAGGCTCGGGAAATAACACTGAGTGAAGGGTCAGTTACGAACAGAAGGAGTCCAGTATGAAAAGTACCACCTATGCGCTTATTGCTGTCGCCGCGATCGCGGCATTTGCCCTCCTGCGCGAACACTGGTCACATGTGGCAGGTTACTGGCCATATCTGTTATTGCTGGTCTGCCCGCTAATGCATCTTTTCCACGGCCACGGAGGGCATGGAGATCATCAACATCACGGAAGTGAAAACGATAAAAAAAATTAATCCGGCAGACGGGGCCGCGTCGCGGTCCCGTTATCAGTCCAGGTATCGTTCGTAGTCTCTGGCATGCGCAAAGGCATGCTGTTCGAGTTTGTTATCAGCGGGTGCCGCTGCCCGGAACGCCAGAGAGTTAACAGGGTTGTTATTGATGACCAGCTCGTAATGCAGATGAGGACCGGATGAACGTCCGCTTTTACCGGATAACGCAATAGCACCTCCCCGTGTAACCCTGGCCCCTTTAGTAACGAGTATTTTATTGAGGTGGAGATAGCAAGTTTTAACACCGGCTTTTCCTGTTACTTCAACAAAATATCCCATGGTACTGTTGTATTCGGCCCGGGTGATTTTTCCGTCGATGACGCTGACTATTTTCGTGTTCATGGGCATGGAATAATCAATGCCATTATGGGGACTCACTTTTCCGGATACCGGGTTAAGTCTTGCAGGATTGAAAGGCGAACTGAGTCTTGCTGTGGCCGGTAACGGATAATCGAGACTGCCTTTCCCGGAAGTATCGGAAAGGTCATAGAACTTTTTATCTGATATACGATACGCCGTGTAATTAAATGAACCGGACGTAAATTTATAGGCCACGACATGTGATTTTCCCGCTTTCTTTTGCAGTACTAGTTTTAATGATTCATTTTTTTTCAAATGCCGCAGATTAAACCGGGAAGGCAAGGAGCGCTGAAGAGTAGCGATCTCGTTCGATTCCAGCCCCGAGCGGGTGGCTGAAAGGCAGGCATTTTCTTTTACGACATCGGTAGAATACATTTACTGGAATTCGCCGTTAGCATGAACACTGCGGCGTATGCTAGGGGTTTTCAGGAGGCGTGTCATCTGTCAGTTAATCGGGAGCACCGTTGATGGTCGTCATTTTTGTAACATATCTTGTTTCCCGTTTGCTCCTGAAGCTCTGGGAACTGTATGACCAGCCCGACGGTGATGATTAACGGGACTGAAACAGGTTACGGCAGAGCAATATGGGGCTCATGTCCTGCTACGTAACCCGTCAGTAAGGCCCTGCTGCGCACCTGACGCTAAGCACTAACCCGTCTGCTACCTGGACGAATACAGGCCGCGAAGCTTTCTTGCCTGCGTCTGATGAGCTTCCGCACCGGCATTATTGACCTGCTCATGCACGAGGGCGGCTTTCTCTCCGGCATTCAGTTCGTTAAAAGAAGAAGAGAAGGTCTTTGAATTTTCACCACTCTCGGACAGCATTTTTTTATGTTCCTCAATCATTTTCTGATGTGCATAGGACGGGCTGTTGTTCATAAATGAATGAGCAACAATGGCCCTTTCATGTTCATTCATTTCAGAGAATGAGGGCGTGCTGTTTTTATTAATCCTGTCCGGCAAATTTTCATGCGTCGAGGAATTCACATGACTGACGGCTGAGGCATTATTAACAAATCGATGTGCTTCATGGGCAATATCACTGGACTGAGCAAAAGCTGCCCCACAAAATAAAGCTGTAAACGCAGTGGTCGTGATTAATATATTCATGTGTAATTACCTTCTGAGGTACATAAAAGATGTCCTTATGATCATATATAAAAATAATCAACCTGTGGGGAAGATGACGTAAATGTAATACAGCTATGTACATTACACGATTGTAATGAATTTGTTTCTTAAGGTGTGCTAGCTTCATTTCATTGTAAGTGGATGAACCAGTAATTTAATTTAAATCGGTTCTCGAATTCTGTCAGTAACCATACTTTAAATAAGGGAATGCGCATGCTGTTGAAAACGTCTCGACGAACTTTCCTGAAGGCGTTAACCCTCTCTGGCGTAGCCGGAAGTCTTGGCGTATGGAGTTTCAATGCGCGTTCCAGTCTGAGCCTGCCAGTTGCCGCATCCCTGCAGGGTACTCAGTTTGACCTGACCATTGGTGAAACGGCCGTCAATATCCAGAGGTTGAGCGCCTGCTCGTCTATCCAAAAAGTCAGTGAGCTTCGGTTGGTCAACGCCTTGTTATATTCCGGCCAATTGGTAATGCGAGATTTAGATTTGCCCATCTGATAGCGGTTCCTGCGTGGTATTCACAGGATCTGATCGCATCTGAGACGGAAGGTTGGCTTTGTTTCCTAAATCGATTCAGCGAGCAAAGCTCCTCATAATCGTTTGAATATTAAACTACACGGTAAGTTTCAGGCATGCCTAGCCCAGTGAGTTTGTTCAACGCCTTTATCATCGCGTAAGT
>NZ_NAJR01000025.1:0-29328 GCF_002196695.1 Shewanella sp. Shew256
GGTGACAATAGCATTGTGGTCCCACCTGATCCCATCCCGAACTCAGAAGTGAAACGCAATCGCGCCGATGGTAGTGTGGGGTCTCCCCATGTGAGAGTAGGTCATCGCCAAGCGCCTAATTTTCTCGATAAGAGAGCAGAAAGCCAGCTGAATAAGCTGGCTTTTTTGCATTTGGCGTTCTTAACTGCCACTCCCACTGTTATTTTTACTCTTGTTCAAGATCTTGCTGCATTACTTATCTGCTTTGACTGATCGACCTCAGTTTGCTGCAATTCTAGGGTGAAGCGTTTACAATGTCGCTTTTGTCGCGGCAGAACATCACCATGTCTTTTCCATATTCGCTAAAGCCGTTTAATACTTTTGGTGTGGAGCAATCCTGCTTATCCTTGATTGAAGTCCATTCCAAGGCAGAGCTACAGTCGACCTGCTTATCCTTATATCAGTCTAAGCGACCTATGCTTGTACTCGGTGGCGGCAGTAATATCGTATTCACCGATGATTTTAATGGCACTGTAGTGCGAGTTTTGTCTAAGGGCATTTTCTGCTCTGAAGATGACACTCACTTTTACCTTGCTGTTGAGGCGGGTGAGAACTGGCATGAGTTGGTTCAGTTCAGCTTAAATCAGAATATGCCAGGACTTGAGAACTTAGCGCTGATCCCTGGCACCGTTGGTGCGGCTCCGATCCAAAATATCGGCGCCTATGGCGTTGAGCTGTGCGATATTTGTGATTGGGTCGAATATCTGGAACTCGAGTCTGGTAACTTGCTAAGGCTTACAGTCGATGAGTGTGAGTTTGCCTATCGGGAGTCGATATTTAAGGGCAGCTTACGCGACAAAGCTGTGATTACCGCCGTTGGTTTGCGCCTTCCTAAAGCTTGGCAACCGAAATTGGCCTATGGTCCGTTGCAACCATTTACCGCTGAGACAGTGACTCCAAGGGAGATTTTTGATCGGGTCTGTGAAGTGAGGAGCGAAAAGCTACCTAATCCAGAAGTGCTAGGGAATGCAGGCAGTTTCTTTAAGAATCCTCTCGTAAGCGCGGCGACTTATATGCAGCTTGCTGCGCGTTTCCCGAGTATCGTCGGTTATGCTCAACCCAATGGAGAGGTTAAACTGGCTGCGGGTTGGCTAATCGAGCATGCGGGTCTTAAGGGTTTTGCCCTCGGGAATGCGGGAGTGCATGCGAAGCAAGCTCTTGTATTAGTGAATTTAGGCCATGCGACCGGCCAAGATATTTGCCGATTAGCATTGCATGTGATTGCGCGAGTAAATGAGGTTTTTGGCATTAAGCTCGAAGCCGAGCCAAGAATTATGGGATTAACAGGGGAGACGAGTCTTGATGTCTGATAACTGGGTGAGAAAACGCGAAATATTGGGATTGCTATCGAGCGAACATTTTGTCTCAGGCGAAGAGCTGGCGACACAACTGGGTATTTCTCGTGCGGCGGTGAGTAAGCATGTGGATGCTTTGGAAGACTATGGCGTGGCAATTTACAGTGTCAAAGGCCGTGGTTACAAGCTAGCGAACCCCATCTCCCTCATCGACTCAACGCGGTTAATTCAGTCAATTGATAATCGCTGCTTTTATTTTGATGAGATCCCAAGCACCAACGGCTTTATGTTAAGTCATACGGGTGAGCTTAAGAGTGGCGACCTGTGTGTCGCGGAGTACCAGTCGGCTGGGCGAGGTCGTCGCGGCCGTACTTGGGTTTCTCCCTATGGGCATCATTTATATTTCTCGCAGTTCTGGTCATTCCCACAGGGTATGGCGCAGGCCATGGGCTTAAGCTTAGTGGTGGCTTGTAGTTTAGTCGAGGTATTGAAATCCTTTGGGATAGATAATATCGGCGTGAAATGGCCAAACGATATTTACCTTAATTATAAAAAGCTTGCAGGGATTTTGATTGAAATGTCAGGTCAGGCTGACAGCGAGTGCCAATTGATCATTGGTATTGGCGTCAACATGGCCATGTCGGAAGATCAGGGTAAAGGTATCGACCAGCCTTGGAGCGATTTATCCGCCTTAGCGACTATGCCGAATAAAACGGATCTCGTGATTGCGCTGCAAAAGCAGCTGAAGAAAGACATTCAACTATTTGAACGTGAAGGGTTAGCGGCATTCAAGCTGCGTTGGCAAGCGGCTGATCTATTCTATGGCAAAGAGATCCGTTTGCTCATGGGTGAAAATCATGTTGAGGGTATTTGCCGGGGCGTCGACGAACAGGGCGCAGTACTACTTGAAACCGCCGATGGCACACAGGCATACATCGGCGGCGAAATCAGTTTAAGGCCAAGATAGCTATTTGCGTAACAATACGTGGGACATCAAGTGATCCTGGCCTTTTTGCAGGATCAGATGTGCCCGCTCTCTTGTCGGCTGGATATTGAGTTGTAAATTGGGGCCGTTAATTGTGTCCCAAATCTTCGCCGCAATCGCATTCGCCTCATCATCCGTTAGGCTGGCGTAGTGATGGAAATACGACTTTTCATCACTGAAGGCGCCTTTACGGAATTGCAAAAAGCGCTCCTGATACCACTGCTTTAATAAGTGCTCTTCGGCATCGACGTAAATGGAGAAGTCGACAAAGTCGGAGACGAAGGGACGACGTATATCTACCGGTGAATCTAAGCCGGTTTGCAGAACATTGAGTCCTTCTAAGATCAAAATATCGGGCTGAGAAACCGTTTGATGCTGGCCGCGAATACGATCGTAAGTCACGTGGGAATAGATGGGCGCATTCACATGGGCTTGCCCCGATTTTACCGCCGAAATAAATTCGACCAACATCTTCATGTCGTAGCTTTCGGGAAAGCCTTTACGCTGCAACAGGCCCTTGCGCTTTAAGTCAGCCAAAGGATACAGAAAACCATCGGTAGTGACTAAATCGACCTTAGGATGCTCAGGCCAGTGGCGCAGCAAGGCTTGCAAAATACGCGCTGTGGTACTTTTGCCTACGGCAACGCTGCCGGCGATACTAATGATATAAGGGCTACTTGAGGGTTTTTGGCCGAGAAACTCATCTAAGACTAAGCCACGTTGTTGCTTCGATTTTACGATGAGATTGAGTAACCGGCTGAGTGGCAAGTAAATGTCGGTCACTTCTGAGAGGGAGACCTTCTCATTAATACCGCGCAAATTTTCCAAGTCTTGTTCACTCAGTGTCATCGGCACTGCGTCCCGTAAAACAGACCATTGCGCGCGCTCAAAGGCAAGATAGAGTGCTTTTTGAATTGGATTTTTTGACGTCATTGGCTTTCCTCGGCTTAGGGATCGCACAGTACACCATGACTTAAGTATCGACAATATAAAATCTATTCTCGATGCCCCGTTTATTGGTCAGGCTTGAGTATTCGCAGAATAATTGCACGACAGCCTTGGTTTAAGTGTAAAAAAGCATCATTTGATTGCTTTTTTTAAACAAATCGTCGATTTTTGCTTGCACTTGGGCACACATTTACCTAATATCCCGTTCCGAAATGATTTGCCGGCATAGCTCAGTTGGTAGAGCAACTGACTTGTAATCAGTAGGTCCCGAGTTCGACTCTTGGTGCCGGCACCATTTTACTGGAGGGGTTCCCGAGTGGCCAAAGGGATCAGACTGTAAATCTGACGGCTCCGCCTTCGAAGGTTCGAATCCTTCTCCCTCCACCATTTTCTAGGTAGTTAGGTAGCCTTAGTTAGGTTGCGCGGGCATCGTATAATGGTATTACTCCAGCCTTCCAAGCTGATAACGCGGGTTCGATTCCCGCTGCCCGCTCCAAATTTAGTTGCTGATATGGCTCAGTTGGTAGAGCACACCCTTGGTAAGGGTGAGGTCGGCAGTTCGAATCTGCCTATCAGCACCAGCCTTTCTAAAATAAGCTCCTATACCTAAATAATCGGTTCGATGTCATTTATATGCATCGGATTTTTTCTATATGTATGTTTTCATCACCAAGACTCTTGGATTGAGGCAATACCATGGCAAAAGCTAAATTTGAACGTAATAAGCCCCATGTTAACGTGGGCACCATCGGTCACGTTGACCATGGTAAAACCACTCTGACTGCAGCTATCTCTCACGTACTGGCTAAGACCTACGGTGGTGAAGCTAAAGACTTCTCTCAAATCGATAACGCTCCAGAAGAGCGTGAGCGCGGTATTACCATCAATACCTCTCACATCGAATACGATACACCAACTCGCCACTACGCACACGTAGACTGCCCAGGCCACGCTGACTATGTTAAAAACATGATCACTGGTGCTGCACAGATGGACGGCGCGATCCTGGTAGTAGCTTCTACTGACGGTCCAATGCCACAAACTCGTGAGCACATCCTGCTGTCTCGCCAAGTAGGCGTACCATTCATCATCGTATTCATGAACAAATGTGACATGGTTGACGATGCTGAGCTGTTAGAATTAGTAGAAATGGAAGTGCGTGAACTGTTATCAGAATACGACTTCCCAGGTGATGACTTACCAGTTATCCAAGGTTCTGCTTTGAAAGCCCTTGAAGGCGAGCCAGAGTGGGAAGCGAAGATCATCGAATTAGCCGCTGCACTGGATTCTTACATTCCAGAACCAGAGCGTGATATCGATAAGCCATTCCTGATGCCAATCGAAGACGTATTCTCAATCTCTGGCCGTGGTACAGTAGTAACAGGTCGTGTTGAGCGTGGTATCGTACGTGTTGGTGACGAAGTAGAAATCGTTGGTATCCGTGCAACTACTAAGACAACCTGTACTGGTGTTGAAATGTTCCGTAAGCTGCTTGACGAAGGTCGTGCAGGTGAGAACTGTGGTATTCTGTTACGTGGTACTAAGCGTGATGACGTAGAACGTGGTCAAGTATTATCTAAGCCAGGTTCAATCAACCCACACACTACTTTTGAATCAGAAGTATACGTTCTGTCAAAAGAAGAAGGTGGTCGTCACCAACATCAAGATGAAAGTGACTCTGATCTGCCCAATCGCGATGGACGAAGGTTTACGCTTCGCAATCCGTGAAGGTGGCCGTACAGTAGGCGCTGGTGTTGTAGCTAAGATTTTCGCTTAATCGCGAACTAGTTATAGTACTGAAAAAGGAAGCTTCGGCTTCCTTTTTTATTTTGGGCTGGTGTTATTCTGAAATTTGTGTAAAATGCTCGCCACTCTGAAGTTGAATAGTCTTTTTGATGACTATTTACACAGCGGGCTTGAAATCTAATTTTAGATAAGTATAATGGCCCCCTCGTTAACCTAGGTTAGCGAATTAAATGATGAGTCAATGAACTTGTCATTATCATAGCGGCTCCGATTGGGAGTCGAACGGTTAAATCATCTCGCTCTGCTTTTCCTGTAAGGAAGAAGCTAGAGGGTGATTTTTTATGTGTCCATTTTAGGAGCTCTGGTCAATGCAGAACCAAAGAATCCGTATCCGCTTAAAAGGATTTGATCATCGCTTAATTGATCAGTCTACAGCGGAAATCGTTGAAACTGCTAAGCGTACAGGCGCCCAGGTACGTGGTCCTATCCCACTGCCAACGCGCAAAGAGCGTTATACCGTTTTGATCTCTCCGCACGTTAATAAAGATGCTCGTGACCAGTACGAATTACGTACACACAAGCGCCTGGTTGACATCGTAGAGCCAACTGAAAAGACTGTAGACGCGCTAATGCGTTTAGATCTTGCGGCTGGTGTCGACGTACAGATTAGCTTGGGTTAATTGAGATCCTTAGAAGAGGTTTGAGAGATGGCTATCGGTCTTATTGGTCGTAAAGTTGGTATGACTCGCATCTTCACTGAAGATGGTGTTTCTATACCTGTTACAGTAATTGAAGTTGCTGGCAACCGTGTTACTCAAGTGAAAACTTTAGAAACTGACGGTTACCGTGCTCTTCAAGTTACTACTGGTACCAAAAAAGCCAATCGCATCACTAAACCAGAAGCAGGTCACTTTGCCAAGAGCGGTGTTGAAGCCGGTCGTGGACTGTGGGAATTGCGTCTGGCAGACGGTGAAGGCGAAGGCATTGAAGTTGGTGCTGAGCTAAATGTAGGTATCTTCGCTGATGTAGCGAAAGTTGACGTTACTGGTCAATCTAAAGGTAAAGGCTTCCAAGGCGGTGTTAAGCGTTGGAACTTCCGTACTCAAGATATGACTCACGGTAACTCTTTGTCGCACCGTTCGAACGGTTCTATCGGTCAGAACCAAACGCCTGGTCGCGTATTTAAAGGCAAGAAAATGTCAGGCCACATGGGTGCCGAGCGTGTTACTACTCAAAATCTAGACGTTGTACGTGTAGATGTTGAACGTAACCTGCTACTGGTTAAAGGTGCTGTTCCGGGCGCAACTAACGGCGACCTGATCATCAAGCCTGCAGTTAAAGCTTAAGGTCTGAGGAGATAGTAATGGAATTGGTATTGAAAGACGCGCAAAGCGCTCTTGAAGTTTCCGAAACTACCTTCGGCCGTGACTTTAACGAGGCACTGGTTCATCAGGTAGTTGTAGCATACGCTGCAAACGCACGTCAGGGCACTCGTGCTCAAAAGACTCGTGCGGAAGTAACTGGCTCTGGCAAAAAGCCATGGCGCCAAAAAGGCACTGGCCGCGCTCGTGCGGGTGGTGTTAAGGGCCCAATCTGGCGTGGCGGTGGCGTAACTTTCGCTGCTAAAACTCAAGATCACAGCCAAAAAGTTAACAAGAAGATGTACCGCGGCGCGCTGAAAAGCATTCTGTCTGAGCTGGTACGTCAAGACCGTCTGGTTGTTGTTGAATCATTCAGCGTTGAAGCTCCTAAAACTAAAGAGCTGAAAGCTAAATTGAAAGCAATGAACTTAGAAGACGTGTTAATTGTGACTTCAGAAGTTGACGAGAATTTATTCTTAGCAGCTCGCAACCTGTACAAGGTTGACGTTCGTGACGTTGCAGGTCTAGACCCAGTAAGTCTGATCGCGTTCAACACAGTGCTTGTGACTGCTGATGCAGTTAAGCAAATCGAGGAGATGCTAGCATGATGATCCGCGAAGAACGTTTGCTAAAAGTAATTCTTGCACCTCACATCTCTGAAAAGAGCACTGTGAATGCTGAGAAGCACAACACTGTTGTTTTCCGCGTAGCTATCGATGCAACTAAAGCTGAAATCAAAGCTGCTGTTGCTAAGCTATTTGAAGTTGAAGTCGAATCAGTTCGCACTTTAGTGAGCAAAGGCAAAACTAAACGTACTGGTGGCCGTGCTGGCCGTCGTAGCGATTGGAAAAAAGCCTACGTGACTTTAGCTGCTGGTGCTGACATCGATTTCGTCGGCGGCGCTGAGTAAGCAAAGGAGAATTATCATGGCAGTTATTAAGTGTAAGCCAACCTCTCCAGGTCGTCGCCACGTTGTTAAAGTGGTGAACTCTGACCTGCACAAGGGTAAACCTTTTGCTGGCCTGTTGGCGAAAAAATCTAAAAGTGGTGGCCGTAACAACACTGGCCGTATCACTGTTCGTCACGTTGGTGGCGGTCACAAGCAGCACTACCGTTTAATCGACTTCAAACGCGATAAAGATGGTATCCCTGCAAAAATTGAGCGTCTGGAATACGATCCAAACCGTACTGCGCACATCGCGTTAGTACTGTATGCGGATGGTGAGCGTCGTTACATCCTTGCTGCTAAAGGCATGCAAGCTGGCGACAAGATCCAGTCTGGTGTTGAAGCCGAAATCAAAACCGGTAACGCAATGCCACTGCGCAACATTCCAGTAGGTTCTGTTGTGCACGCTGTAGAAATGAAGCCTGGTAAAGGTGCTCAGATCGCGCGTTCAGCGGGTGCTTATGTACAAGTTGTTGCTCGTGATGGCGCATATGCCACTTTACGTCTTCGCTCTGGCGAAATGCGCAAAGTGCCAGTTGATTGCCGCGCAACATTTGGTGAAGTTGGTAATGCCGAACACATGCTACGCCAGTTAGGTAAAGCAGGTGCTAAGCGCTGGAGAGGCGTTCGCCCAACAGTTCGCGGTGTTGCAATGAACCCGGTAGACCATCCACACGGTGGTGGTGAAGGCCGTACTTCTGGTGGTCGTCACCCAGTGACTCCATGGGGTGTGCCAACTAAGGGTTATAAGACTCGTAGTAACAAGCGCACTGACAAGTACATCGTACGTCGTCGTAATAAATAGTAAGAGGATTCGCCATGCCACGTTCTCTCAAGAAAGGTCCCTTCATTGACCTGCACTTGCTGAAGAAGGTAGAGAAAGCGATGGAAGCAGGTGACAAGAAGCCTATTAAGACTTGGTCACGTCGCTCTATGATCATTCCAAATATGATTGGTTTGACCATCGCTGTCCATAATGGTCGTCAGCACGTTCCTGTGTTCGTAACTGACGAAATGATCGGCCACAAACTTGGTGAATTCTCACCAACTCGCACTTATCGCGGCCATGCTGCTGATAAGAAAGCGAAGAAGCGTTAATACGGGAGGAATAAGATGGAAGTTTTAGCTAAACATCGTTTTGCCCGTACGTCTGCGCAGAAGGCTCGTCTAGTTGCTGATCAAATTCGTGGTTTGCCTGTTGCTAAGGCCCTCGAAATTCTGACTTTCAGCCCAAAGAAAGCCGCCGTACTGGTTAAAAAAGTACTTGACTCAGCTATCGCAAACGCCGAACACAACGAAGGCGCTGACATTGATGAGCTAAAAGTAGGCGCCGTCTTCGTTGACGAGGGTCCAACTATGAAGCGTATCATGCCACGTGCTAAAGGCCGCGCTGATCGTATCATGAAGCGTACCAGCCACATCACTGTGGTTGTATCAGATCGCTAGGAGAGAGCAATGGGACAGAAAGTACATCCTAATGGTATCCGTCTGGGTATCACCAAGCCTTGGATCTCTACCTGGTACGCAGATAAGTCAGATTATGCAAATAACCTGAACAGCGACTGGGAAGTGCGTAAGTATCTTGCAGACAAACTGCAAGCTGCATCAGTATCTAAGATTGTTATCGAACGCCCAGCGAAAAGCATCCGCGTTACTATTCACACTGCCCGTCCAGGCGTTGTGATCGGTAAGAAAGGTGAAGACGTTGAAGTATTGCGTGCTGCAGTTTCAAAACTGGCTGGCACTCCTGCTCAAATTAACATCGCTGAGATCCGTAAACCTGAGCTAGATGCCAAGTTAGTTGCTGACTCAATTGCACAGCAATTAGAGCGTCGTGTTATGTTCCGTCGCGCTATGAAGCGTGCAGTACAAAACGCAATGCGTATTGGTGCTCAAGGTATCAAAGTTGAAGTTAGTGGCCGTTTAGGCGGTGCTGAGATTGCGCGCTCTGAGTGGTACCGTGAAGGTCGTGTACCTTTGCATACACTGCGTGCTGATATCGACTATTCAACCTCTGAAAGTCACACTCAATACGGTGTGATTGGTATTAAAGTTTGGATCTTCAAAGGTGAAGTTCTGGACGGAATGCTGCCACAGATTGAAGAGCCGAAACAGCAGCAACCTAAGCGCAAGCCTCGTGGTAAATAGGAGAGCCGGCAATGCTGCAACCTAAACGTATGAAGTTTCGCAAGATGTTCAAAGGCCGCAACCGCGGTCTAGCGAACGGTACCGAAGTTAGCTTTGGTACTTTTGGTCTGAAAGCAGTCGGCCGTGGTCGTTTAACTGCTCGTCAGATCGAATCTGCACGTCGTGCCATGACACGTCACATTAAGCGTCAGGGACAAATTTGGATTCGAGTTTTCCCGGACAAACCAATTACCTCTAAGCCTCTTGAAGTGCGTATGGGTAAAGGTAAAGGTAACGTTGAATACTGGGTATGTCAGATTCAACCTGGTAAGGTTCTTTATGAGATGAATGGTGTTTCTGAAGTGATCGCTCGTGAAGCGTTTGCTTTAGCTGCTGCCAAGCTTCCAATTAAGACTACCTTCGTAACTAAGACGGTGATGTAATGAAAGCGAGCGAACTAAGAGAAAAGAGCGTTGAAGAACTGAACGCTGAACTACTTGGTCTGCTGCGTGAGCAGTTCAACCTGCGTATGCAACACGCCACTGGTCAGTTGACTCAGACTCATCAACTGAAATTAGTGCGCCGTAACATTGCGCGCGTTAAGACCATTATTACTTCTAAGGCGGGTGCATAATGTCTGATAAAATCCGTACTTTGCAAGGTCGTGTGACAAGCAACAAAATGGATAAAACCATTACTGTAGCTATCGAACGCCAAGTGAAACACCCAATCTATGGGAAGTACATTAAGCGTACGACTAAGATCCATGCACACGATGAAGCTAATCAGTGCAACGAAGGCGATGTAGTAGCGATCCGCGAATGTCGTCCTCTGTCTAAGACTAAATCTTGGACTCTGGTTGAAGTAGTATCAAAGGCCTAATTATATTAGGTATTTAGGTAAACGGCTCCAGTATTTGGGGCCGTTTGTTTTTTAATACTATACATTCCATATTTATGGTGTTATATTTGCGCGCCATTTTTGACTAAATTCAAAGCAAAAATGGTGTTTATAGTCCCAATTGTGGGAATTGTGTAGTAACGATAGCGGAGCACTTAAAATGATCCAAATGCAATCGACTCTTGACGTCGCATGTAACAGCGGCGCACGCAGAGTTCAGTGTATTAAGGTCTTGGGTGGCTCTCATCGTCGTTATGCCGGTATCGGCGACATCATCAAGGTTTCTGTTAAAGAAGCAATTCCTCGCGCTAAAGCGAAGAAAGGTGATGTGTATAACGCGGTGGTAGTCCGTACTAAGAAAGGCGTACGTCGTCCAGACGGTTCTGTCATTCGCTTCGATCGGAATGCAGCAGTTCTTCTGAACAACAACCTGCAGCCGATTGGCACTCGTATCTTTGGACCAGTGACACGTGAATTGCGCTCTGAGCAGTTCATGAAGATTGTCTCGCTGGCACCAGAAGTACTGTAAGGAGCTTCAAAATGGCAGCTAAAATCCGTCGTCAAGACGAAGTAATCGTATTAGCAGGTAAAGACAAGGGCAAACGCGCTAAAGTTGCTCAAGTATTACCTACTGGTAAGTTAATTGTTGAAGGCATCAATCTTGTCAAGAAACACCAAAAGCCAAACCCACAACTGGGTGTAGCCGGTGGTATTGTTGAGAAAGAAGCACCGATTCAAGCATCAAATGTTGCGATCTTTAACCCTGTCACTGGCAAGGCGGATCGTGTTGGTTTCCGATTTGAAGACGGCAAAAAAGTTCGTTTCTTTAAATCGAACAGTGAACTCGTTAAGTAACTGGAGTAAACGATGGCGAAACTGCATGATAAATATCAAGAGACTGTTGTCGCTGAACTGACTAAAAAGTTCGGTTATACCAGTGTCATGCAAGTCCCTCGGATTGAGAAAATCACCCTGAACATGGGTGTTGGCGAAGCCGTTGCAGACAAAAAAGTTATGGAACATGCTGTTCGTGACATGACTGCAATCGCTGGTCAAAAACCAGTAGTGACTGTTGCTCGTAAATCAGTTGCTGGTTTTAAAATCCGTGAAGGCTACCCTATTGGCTGTAAAGTGACCCTGCGCGGTGAGCGTATGTGGGAATTCTTAGAGCGTTTAGTTGACATCGCAATCCCACGTATTCGTGACTTCCGTGGTCTGAGCGCTAAAGCGTTCGACGGCCGTGGTAACTACGCAATGGGCGTGCGTGAGCAGATCATTTTCCCAGAAATCGATTACGATAAAATCGATAAAATTCGCGGTATGGATATTGTTATCACTACCTCTGCGAATTCTGACGAAGAAGGTCGTGCTTTGTTAGACGCTTTTAACTTCCCATTCAAGAAATAAGGGTAGCGTAATGGCAAAAACATCAATGAAAGCACGTGAAGCAAAGCGTGCACAGCTCGTAGCTAAGTTCGCTGAAAAGCGCGCTGCTCTGAAAGCAATTATTGCAAGTCCAGCTTCTTCTGACGAAGACCGTTGGGATGCAGTATTAAAGCTGCAAGCTCTACCACGTGATTCCAGCGCATCGCGTCAACGCAATCGTTGTAATCAAACTGGTCGCCCACATGGTTTCCTGCGTAAGTTCGGTTTAAGCCGTATCAAGTTACGTGAAGCAACCATGCGTGGTGAAGTTCCTGGCCTGCGTAAGGCTAGCTGGTAAGCACTTGTCACGGAGTAAGCTAATATGAGCATGCAAGATCCTATTGCGGATATGTTAACCCGTATTCGTAACGGCCAAGCTGCTAACAAAGTATCTGTGAAGATGCCTTCTGCTAAGCTGAAAGTCGCTATTGCGAAACTGCTTAAAGAAGAAGGTTACATCGCTGATTACGCCGTAGCAGATGAAGCCAAGCCTGAACTGGAAATCACTTTAAAGTATTTCCAAGGCCAACCAGTCGTTGAGACTATCCAGCGCGTAAGCCGTCCTGGTCTTCGTATTTACAAAGGTAAAAACGAGTTACCAAAAGTGATGGGCGGACTGGGTGTCGCAATTGTGTCCACTTCTAAAGGCCTGATGACTGATCGTGCCGCCCGCCTTGCAGGCATGGGTGGCGAGGTTATCTGCTACGTAGCATAAGGAGCTAGGAATGTCTCGTGTAGCAAAAGCACCAGTATCTATTCCAGCTGGCGTAGAGGTGACCTTAAACGAACAGACCCTGACCGTCAAAGGCGCGAAAGGAAGTCTGACTCGAGTGATCAACAATGCGGTCAATGTTGTTATTGAAGATGGCGTGATCAAGTTCCTACCTGTTGAAGGCGCTGTTGGCGCTTGGGCACAGGCTGGTACCACACGTGCATTAGTAAACAACATGGTTGTTGGTGTATCTCAAGGTTTTGAGCGTAAGTTAAAGTTAGTTGGCGTTGGTTACCGTGCGAAGCTCGTCGGTTCTGACATTGACCTGACTTTAGGTTTCTCTCATCCGTTAGTACACAAACTGCCCGCAGGCGTTACTGCAGAGTGTCCAAGCCAAACTGACATCGTCCTACGTGGCGTTGATAAGCAGTTAATTGGCCAAGTCGCTGCTGAGATTCGCGGATACCGTCCACCAGAGCCATACAAAGGCAAGGGTGTTCGCTATGACGACGAAGAAGTACGCCGTAAAGAGGCTAAGAAGAAGTAGGTAACGCGATATGGATAAGAAAACATCTCGCTTACGTCGCGCTATTCGCGCTCGTAAGAAGATCCAAGAGCTGGGCGTGAACCGTCTGGTTGTACATCGTACACCGCGTCACATTTATGCTCAGGTGATCAATCCTGAAGCTCAGGTGGTGGCAGCTGCTTCAACCGTGGAAAAAGCGGTTAAAGAGCAACTGAAGAGTACCGGTAACGTAGACGCGGCTAAAGCAGTAGGTAAATTTATTGCTGAACGCGCGATCGAGAAAGGCGTAACTGCTGTTGCGTTCGATCGTTCTGGTTTCAAGTATCACGGTCGTGTAGCTGCTCTGGCAGATGCTGCTCGTGAAGCTGGCCTCCAGTTCTAAGGGGTTATAAAAATGGCTAAATTAGAAGCTCAGCAAAAAGACGATCTGCAAGAGAAATTAATTGCAGTTAATCGTGTTTCTAAAGTAGTTAAGGGCGGTCGTATCTTTAGCTTCACTGCACTAACAGTAGTGGGTGATGGTAACGGTAAGGTCGGCTATGGCTATGGTAAAGCGCGCGAAGTTCCAGCAGCGATTCAAAAAGCTATGGAAAAAGCCCGTCGTAACATGGTGACCGTTGAGTTGAATGCAGGCACTCTGCATCACCCAGTTAAAGGTCGCCATACTGGTTCACGTGTATACATGCAACCAGCATCACAGGGTACCGGTATTATCGCCGGTGGCGCAATGCGTGCCGTATTGGAAGTAGCAGGCGTTCATAACGTTCTGTCAAAAGCATACGGTTCTACTAACCCGATCAACATCGTTCGCGCGACTGTAGATGCTCTGGTGCACATGAAGTCACCTTCGCAAATCGCAGCTAAGCGTGGCCTGAATGTTGACGAAATTCGGGGGTAATGCACCATGGCAACTAAAACTGTAAAAGTTACTCAGACTAAAAGTGCTATCGGTCGTTTACCAAAGCACCGTGCGACCTTAACTGGTCTTGGTCTGCGTCGCATTGGTCACACTGTTGAATTAGAAGATACTCCTTCAGTTCGCGGTATGATCAACAAGGTCTACTACATGGTTAAGGTGGAGGATTAATAGATGCGTTTAAATACTCTATCTCCAGCTGCAGGCGCTAAGCATGCACCAAAGCGTGTAGGCCGTGGTATGGGTTCAGGCTTAGGTAAAACTGCTGGTCGTGGTCATAAAGGCCAAAAATCTCGTAGCGGTGGCGGTGTACGCCCAGGCTTCGAGGGTGGTCAAATGCCACTTAAGATCCGTTTACCTAAATTTGGTTTTACCTCGCGTCGCGCTATGGTAACAGCTGAAGTTCGTGTACTCGAACTGGCTAAAGTTAACGGTGATGTTATCGACTTAAACGCTCTGAAAGATGCGAACGTTATTACTCGCAACATCCAGTTTGCGAAAATCGTTCTTTCAGGTACCATTGAGCGCCCAGTGACCGTAAAAGGTCTGAAGGTAACCAAAGGTGCACGTGCAGCGATTGAAGCTGCTGGCGGTAAGATCGAGGAATAATACGTCGATGGCAAAACCAGGACTTGATTTAAAAAGCGCGAAAGGTGGACTTTCTGAATTGAAAGCTCGCCTCCTGTTCGTGATTGGTGCGATTATCGTCTTTAGAGCCGGTTCGTTTGTGCCAATTCCTGGTATTGACGCAGCTGTATTAGCAGAGCTGTTTGCTCAGCAAAAAGGTACCATCCTTGGCATGTTTAACATGTTCTCGGGTGGTGCTCTTTCCCGTGCTTCTATCTTTGCATTAGGTATCATGCCGTACATTTCGGCATCGATTATCATGCAGTTATTGACTGTGGTGCATCCTGCACTCGCTGAATTGAAAAAAGAAGGCGAATCTGGACGTAAAAAAATCAGTCAGTACACACGTTGGGGTACGTTGGTGCTGGGTACATTCCAGTCGATCGGTATTGCAACAGGGTTACCAAACTTAGTCCCAGGCCTTGTGGTCAACATTGGATTCGGTTTCTACTTTGTTGCGGTTGTGAGCTTAGTAACAGGAACTATGTTCCTGATGTGGCTAGGTGAGCAAATTACCGAACGAGGTATAGGTAACGGTATCTCGATTTTAATTTTCGCAGGTATTGTTGCTGGATTACCTTCCGCTATCGGCCAAACGGCTGAGCAGGCGCGTCAAGGTGACCTGAATGTGTTAGTATTGTTGTTGCTCGCGGTAATTATTTTTGCTGTGACTTATTTCGTGGTGTTTGTAGAACGTGGTCAACGTCGTATCGTTGTTAACTACGCTAAGCGCCAGCAAGGCCGCAAGGTGTTCGCTGCGCAATCTACTCACTTGCCGCTGAAAATAAACATGGCGGGTGTAATTCCTCCAATTTTTGCGTCAAGCATCATTTTGTTCCCAGGCACACTGGCTCAGTGGTTTGGTCAAAATGAGTCTATGTCATGGTTAAGTGATTTTTCACTGGCCGTGTCACCTGGACAACCGCTTTACTCATTATTGTATGCAGCAGCGATTATCTTCTTCTGTTTCTTCTATACTGCGTTGGTATTTAACCCACGTGAAACAGCAGACAACCTGAAGAAGAGTGGTGCATTCATCCCTGGGATCCGTCCTGGAGAACAGACTTCGCGTTACATTGATAAAGTAATGACTCGCTTGACATTAGCTGGCGCGTTATACATTACCTTTATCTGTTTAATTCCGGAGTTCATGTTAATTGCGTGGAAAGTACAGTTCTATTTTGGCGGTACTTCACTACTAATTATGGTAGTCGTAATCATGGACTTCATGGCTCAGGTTCAGACCCATATGATGTCACATCAGTATGAGTCTGTGATGAAGAAAGCTAACCTAGTAAACAAAGCGAACTTAGATCGCTTTGGTCGCTAAGTAGCTTTACGGAGTGATGAAATGAAAGTTCGAGCTTCCGTGAAGAAGATCTGCCGTAACTGCAAGATCGTCAAGCGTAGTGGCGTTGTACGCGTTATCTGTGTTGAACCAAAACACAAACAGCGTCAAGGCTAATTGAAAGATTGTTCAGCCCAGTTTTGGGCTGAACAAAATATTGTTTGCAAATCTGTCAACTGTCGAGTATCCTTTCGGGCTTTTCGCAGTTGGCCTTTAACTTAAGGAGTGCATAGTGGCCCGTATCGCTGGCATTAACATTCCTGATCAAAAGCATACAGTCATCGCATTGACTGCAATTTTCGGCATCGGCCGTACTCGCGCTAGAGCAATCTGCGCAGCTACGTCAATCGCTGAAACTGCTAAGATCAAGGAATTGAGCGAAGCTCAAATCGACACCCTACGCGAAGAAGTTGCCAAATACTTAGTAGAAGGTGACTTACGTCGTGAGATTTCCATGAACATCAAGCGTCTGATGGACCTTGGTTGCTATCGTGGTCTCCGCCATCGTCGTAGCCTGCCTCTTCGTGGGCAACGTACTAAGACCAATGCGCGTACGCGTAAAGGTCCACGTAAACCAATCAAGAAGTAACGGGAAGGTAGACAATGGCTAAAGTTCCGTCACGTTCTCCGCGTAAGCGCGTACGTAAACAGGTTGCAGATGGCATGGCTCATATCCATGCTTCTTTCAACAACACAATTGTCACCATTACAGATCGTCAAGGTAATGCGTTGTCATGGGCTACTTCAGGTGGTTCAGGTTTCCGTGGTTCACGTAAATCTACGCCATTTGCTGCACAGGTAGCTGCTGAGCGTGCAGGTGCTGCTGCTCAAGACTACGGTTTAAAAAACCTTGAAGTGTTTGTGAAGGGTCCAGGTCCAGGTCGTGAATCAGCCATTCGTGCGCTGAACGCTGTTGGTTATAAAATTACCAACATTACCGATGTGACGCCGATCCCTCATAATGGTTGTCGTCCTCCTAAAAAGCGTCGTGTATAACGCGTTTCATTAGGATAGTTGGAGAAAGATCATGGCAAGATACTTGGGTCCCAAGCTCAAGCTCAGCCGCCGAGAAGGTACTGACCTTTTCTTAAAAAGCGGTGTGAGAGCAATCGATTCAAAGTGTAAACTGGAATCTGCACCAGGACAGCATGGCGCTCGTAAGCCACGTCTGTCAGAGTACGGTTTACAGTTACGCGAAAAACAAAAAGTTCGTCGTATTTACGGTGTGTTAGAAAAGCAATTCCGTAACTACTACAAAGAGGCTGCACGTCTGAAAGGCAACACTGGTGAGAACCTGTTGCAACTTTTAGAAACTCGTTTAGATAACGTTGTTTATCGTATGGGTTTCGGTGCGACTCGTGCAGAATCACGTCAGCTAGTAAGCCATAAATCAATTATGGTTAACGGTCGTGTTGTTAACATTCCGTCATTCAAAGTGTCTGCGAATGATGTTGTAAGCATCCGTGAAAAGTCACGTACTCAAGCTCGTATCAAAGCGGCTTTAGAAGTGGCTGCTCAACGCGAGAAGCCTACATGGGTTGAAGTCGACAGCGCGAAAATGGAAGGTGCTTTCAAGCGTATTCCAGAACGTAGCGATTTGTCTGCGGAAATTAACGAACAGCTGATCGTCGAGCTTTACTCTAAGTAAGGCTAACAAACAAGAGAGGACACAATGCAGGGTTCTGTTACAGAATTTCTTAAACCGCGTCTCGTTGATATCGAGCAGGTTAACTCAACACGTGCCAAGGTTACTTTGGAACCGCTTGAGCGTGGTTTCGGCCACACTTTAGGTAACGCGTTGCGTCGCATCCTATTGTCGTCTATGCCCGGCTGCGCGGTTACCGAAGTCGAGATTGACGGCGTACTGCACGAATACAGCAGTAAGGAAGGCGTACAAGAAGATATCCTTGAAATCTTGCTAAACCTGAAAGGGTTAGCAGTGACTATCGAGGGTAAAGACGAGGCTATGCTTACATTAAGCAAGTCCGGCGCAGGCCCTGTCATCGCAGCAGATATCACGCATGATGGTGATGTCACTATCGTGAATCCTGATCATGTTATCTGTCATTTAACAGGTAACAATGATATCAGCATGCGTATTCGCGTTGAGCGTGGTCGTGGTTATGTGCCAGCATCTGCTCGTGCACAGACTGAAGACGATGATCGCCCAATCGGCCGTTTGCTGGTTGATGCTTCTTTCTCGCCAGTTGCACGTATTGCCTACAATGTAGAAGCAGCTCGTGTTGAACAGCGTACTGACTTGGATAAACTCGTTATCGATATGACCACTAACGGTACTATCGATCCTGAGGAAGCTATCCGTCGTTCTGCAACCATCTTAGCTGAACAGCTGGATGCGTTTGTTGAGCTGCGCGACGTGACTGAGCCAGAAATGAAAGAAGAGAAGCCGGAGTTCGATCCGATTCTGTTGCGTCCTGTCGACGATTTAGAGCTAACTGTACGTTCGGCTAACTGTTTGAAAGCCGAAGCGATTCATTACATCGGAGATCTGGTACAGCGTACTGAAGTTGAGCTGCTGAAAACCCCTAACTTAGGTAAGAAGTCTCTTACTGAAATTAAGGACGTTTTAGCTTCTCGCGGACTGTCGTTAGGTATGCGTCTGGAAAACTGGCCTCCAGCTAGTTTAGCAGACGACCTATAAGTCTCAGGTTTGTACAGATTTAGGTTATAAGGATTAGGTCATGCGCCATCGTAAGAGTGGTCGTCAACTTAACCGCAACAGCAGCCACCGCCAAGCTATGTTCCGTAACATGGCAAGCTCACTGGTTCGTCATGAGATCATCAAGACAACCGTAGCTAAAGCGAAAGAACTGCGTCGCGTAGTTGAGCCTCTGATAACACTTGCTAAGAGTGACAGCGTTGCAAACCGTCGTTTAGCGTTTGCACGTACTCGCGACGCTGAAGTCGTAGGTAAGTTATTCACTGAATTGGGTCCACGTTACCAGGAACGTCCTGGTGGCTACACCCGTATCCTTAAGTGCGGTTTACGTGCTGGTGATAAAGCCCCAATGGCTTACATCGAGCTAGTAGGTCGTCCAGAAGCTGCTCAAGCTGTTGAAGTTGAAGCTGCTGAGTAATTAAGGCTACAAAGATTGAAAAACCGGGCTCTAAGCCCGGTTTTTTGTTTTTAGCGTTTCTTCGTTAATCAACCCAAGCCGTTTGTTTCTCAATTTCCTTTGGCAGTTTGAGTTGCCATTTCTTTATCGCTGCACGGCTAAATCGATATTGGCCAAGATCATCTGTAATAGGGAAGATGTTCTCAGGCTTTTCTCCTGCGAGTATTCTAAGGACCATGTCGGCTGCGATTGAGCCATGATGATAGCCATCGAGCACATACCCACCTAGATTGCCATTGGCATAGATGCTAAATCCCCAAAAGCCGAAATTCGGCACCGGTGTGTGGTTAGCAATCCATTCGAGCAAGTTATCGGCATCCACCGATTGATTGTCTTCATCTCTAACTGCGTGATATAGCGCCACCACAATCGCACTATAACCATTATCCTTTGCTGCTCTGACTTGTTGTTGCCACTCTGCGAATTGGGTTAGTTGGAGAATATGAACTTCTATATCGCTTAACATGCTTGATGGTTGCTTACTGATGTACTCGGCCGCGATTTTCGAAGTATTGCTGCCATCGAAGAGCACTAGGATTTTACGATGCTTGGCCTGTGGCAATAATCTCTCGAGTAACAGTAAGGAACGCTTGAGTAAGGGGCGCTCTAGCACGCCTGTGAAGCGCTTATGCTCATTTAAATGGTATTCACGAGGATTCATATTCACCCCGAGATAAACCACGGGAATTTGGCTGCTATTGAGACGTTGATGGAGATAATGAACGGCGTTGTCATCGGCAAGGATCACGAGTTGTGGTTGTTGCTCCACAATGAACTGCCAAGCCAGTTCTGCACGCTCGGCGTAGCGCTCTTTCGCTAAGCGCTTAGTGTCCATCTCAAAGTGGCTAACTTGATGTTGTGGGGCCAGTTTATCGACAATGGCTTGATAGTATTCTTGATCCCACTGATAGCCTTGATGGTAACTTTCTATAACCACCACTTTAGCAGCGTAGAGCATTAGCGGGTGACTGGTGAACATTAGGAGTAGCAACAGTCGCCATCTTTTGTTAAATGGCTTAATCACATTCATAGACAGCGTCCTGCCGGAATACTGTCTTGAGTATAGTTCAGCCGTTAATTGTGAATGGACAATAAAAAAGCCTCCGAAGAGGCTCTTTGTTTATCTAAATTTACAGCATGGCGATTATTGCGCCGCCGATTTTTGCTGGCTGTAATCTAACTTCTCATGTTTTTGGCCCATGGCTTCGGCCACTTCTGGCGGCATGTAATTTTCATCATGCTTAGCCAGTACTTCGGTTGCGGCCAATTTGCCGTCTTCACCTAATACGCCTTGTGCCACAATACCTTGGCCTTCACGGAACAGATCCGGCAGCAGATCGTCATAGGTCACGAGAATTTCACCACCTAATGAGTCATGTACGGCAAACTGTACATGCAGGCTGTTTGGATCGCGCACCATAGAACCAACCGTTACCATACCGCCTACGCGAATACGTTGGCCCGCTTCGGGTTTAACACCGGTATCGGTTTTACCGTGTACGATCTCCGACGGTGTGTAGAATAAGTTTAAGTTGGAGTTCAGCGCATACAGCAGAAGCGAAGCAATCGCGGCTACGCCACCGATTAATGCTACAGCTAACGTTAGTCTCTTTTTGCGTCTTGGGTTCACGATTTGGTACTCCTAGTCTCTTTAAGGCGTTCTTCGCGGTTCATCTTTTTCGCGATTTCAATCAGTACTTTGCGCTTTTGGCGCGCACTAGTGATGATCAGCGTCGATAAACAGAAGAAGGTCACGCCATAGGCAAGCCACACATAAAAGGCATAGCCACCCATGTTGAAAAAATCACTGATAGAATCGAATTGCATTATTTGACCTCCTCAGCTTTAGCAAGTTCACGCACCCAAGGGCGCATGCCGTTTCTTGCTAATATTTCTGCTCTAAATCTCACAATTGTGATAGCCCCTATCATAAGGCCGAAACCTAAAATATTGATTAAAAGTGGGTATAACATTTCGCTCGACATAGTCGATTTAGAGGTAATTTTGATAGTTGATGGTTGGTGCAGAGAGCTCCACCATTCAACTGAGTATTTGATGATCGGAATGTTGATCACGCCGACGATCGCTAAGATCCCTGCTGCACGTGCTGCCAGCACTTTGTCTTCGAAGGAAGCATAGAGCGAGATCACACCTAAGTAGAGGAATAGCAGGACTAATTCAGACGTTAGACGTGCATCCCATACCCACCAAGTACCCCACATAGGCTTACCCCAAGTCGCGCCAGTAAAGAGGGCGATAAAGGTAATCACGGCGCCAATAGGTGCAATGGATGCGGCGGCCCAATCAGCCAGTTTAATTTGCCATACGAGGCCGATAAATGCGGCTGTCGCCATACCCATGTAGGCGGCCATTGACATTGAGGCTGCTGGAACATGGATAAAGATAATCCGGTAGCTGTCGCCCTGTTGATAATCTGTTGGAGCAAACATCAATCCCCATACCGTGCCGACGGCAATAAAAAGGCAGGCTAAGGTGGCAAACCATGGAAATAATGTTCCTGATAATTTGTAAGCGCGCTCAGGATCCGCGTAAGGGTGTAACCATTTCCACATTTTAGTTAGTACTCACTCGCAGAGATGCACCAATTGCAAAGGGTGCTAAGGTTAACGAACCGATCAACATGGCGCCAATTATAGCGAGCTGACCATCATAGGGTAAATTCATTCCTGCAGCATCTATGGCGCTGGTCGCGAAAATCAGCACAGGAATATAAAGTGGTAAAATAAGCAGGCTCAGTAACACGCCGCCTTTACGCAGACCCACGGTTAGGGCCACACCAATTGCGCCTAAGAGGGACAATACTGGCGTACCCAGTGCGAGTGTTGCAATCAGCGCACCATAACTGTTGGCGTCTAAGTTGAGCAGCACCGCCAGCAGTGGCGCGATAATAATCAGTGGCACACCAGTCAGTAGCCAGTGGGCTAATACTTTGGCCAGTACCAATACCGAGAGTGGCTGTGGGCTAAGGAGCATTTGCTCTAAGCTGCCGTCGCTAAAGTCTGCTTTAAATAGGCGCTCGAGTGAAAGCATAGACGCGAGTAATGCCGCAACCCAAATAATCCCTGGAGCAATACGGGCTAGCATTTGTGGTTCAGGACCAATCCCCAGAGGGAATAGAGTCACGACCATGATGAAGAATAACAAGGGATTAAAGATATCACCGCGGTGACGAATGGCGATTTTTAGATCCCGCTGCAGTAATGTTAAAAACGCTTGGGTAAAGCTGATGCCTCTTTTCATTATGCCAAACCTTATACGAAGCGATAATCTAGACGAATTTTACGAAGCCTATCATCTTTGATAATGCCCATATCTTGGTGAGTGGTGAGGATCACGCAGCCACCATTATCCGCATGTTGAATAAATAACTGTTCAAGCTCTTCGACACCTCTTTTATCGATTGCGGTAAAAGGCTCATCGAGGATCCACACTTTACAGTCATTGTGCCAGAGTCTGGCTAATGCTGTACGGCGGTGTTGACCAGCGGATAAATGCCCGGCGAGTGCTTCCTCAAACCCGGCTAAATTCACTTTAGCGAGAATGGCGGAAGTATCGAAATCATCATAGCCACTGATTCTTAAATTGAAGTTAAGGTTTTCTTCAGCGGTTAATTCGGATTTCACCCCAGCAAGATGGCCTAAATACAATAGGTCTTCGTTATATTCGTCGCGGCAACGGTTAATATCTTCATTGAGATAAAAAGTTTGTCCAGCGTAGGGACGAGATAAGCCTGCCAATATACGTAATAAACTGGTTTTGCCGGCGCCATTGGGGCCTTCGATCTGGACGATATCGCCAGCATTAATATCAAAACTTAATTCATCAAACAGGATGCGTTCTTCGCGGATACATGTCAGCTTGCTCGCCGATACCAGTGTGTTTACTGAAGTTATATTTGTCACTGAACCCTCTATCTCAAGCCGGAAGGAAACACAAGTGATTCTAACACAAACGATATTGCGGGGTTTACACTTGCTTAATACTAGATGTCAGCAATTTGATGTGGTTCCAATAACCGCAATATTTCTCGAACTAATCGAACTTTTTTAATACTTGCTAATATATTAACGAATTTGTCACGCTTGTCGCCTTATATCATTTGTGCTGAGATTCTAATCACAAAAAGATGAGATTTATTGAAGTTTGTAGTAATCTTAGTCCGCTATAATGAGTCTGCCTCAAAGGGCAGCGAGAGCTTTGTACGTATTTGCATTAGGAACATTGAACATGAAAAAACTGTTAGCAATGACTGCAGTCGCTGCTTTGACTATGTCAGTCAACGTTTCAGCTCAAGATGCTGAAGCTATTTTCAACAAGGCATGTACCGTATGCCACAGCATGGGTGTTGCTGGTGCTCCAAAGGCGCACAACGCTGCTGAGTGGGAACCACGCTTAGCAAAAGGTATGGACACTCTGTTACACAGTGTAAAAACTGGCTTAAACGCAATGCCACCAGGTGGTATGTGTACTGATTGTACTGACGAAGATTACAAAGCAGCTATCGAGTTTATGTCTAAAGCTCAGTAATTTTTGCAGTGTTAAAAAAACCGGCATCAGCCGGTTTTTTTATGTCTGCGCTAAGCTGAAACTTAGCGCTAGGCGCGGATAACTTATTGCACTTGGGTATCTAACACTAAGCTTGCAGTGTCACCCACATTCACTTTGCTGACCTTGCCTTGAATATCACCTGCCTGAGGTTTGATATTGCCATGTTTAGACAACACCGCAATCACTTCAACACTCGCAGTTTGGCTCAGTTTCACATCGCCACCCATACCTGTGCTGTCATCGAGCGTTACTGTTACAGGTAAAGATTTTGCGCTCACCTTAGTTGCCGCTAATGGCACTTTAGGACCTTCAGTAGCACGGGCGAAGACGAAGATAGTGTCATCAGGGCCAGCTTGTGCGGCCAGTTCGGGTGAAATTGAAATCGCAATACTTACAGACTTAGTCGCAACCTTTGCCTGCTTGTGGACATCATCGTTTGGCATGCCAGCGGTTTCGCCTTGCATACGCAGGTTTGCCGTTTCAATGGCATTCATCAGCGCGGCGCGGTCTACATCGGTGCGGTCGCTATTGAGAATGGTTTGCCATGAATCAATGGCTTTTTGATAGTTAGCGGTGAAGAAAGCATCCATACCTACGAGCAGTAAGGTTGATGGATCCTGTGGATCTAACGCTAAAGATTCATCGATTAACGCTTGAATTTGCGGAGTCATTTGCTGGCCCGCTTTATAGTACAAAGCTGTTGCTTTTGGACCAATTAATTCTGCGTGCTTACCGACTAATTCCATCACTTTATCGAAGGCGGCAACGGCTTTATCGAATTGGTTAGCAGAGATATAAGCGTGACCTAGGCTGAACCAAGCTTGGCTGTTTTCAGGCTCGGCTTGTACCTGGGCCTCCATCATCTGCACGCGCTGCGCCATGATTTGCGCCGCGTCCATACCCGCATGTGGGTTAGCAGGTTGGGTGTTACCGATATTCTCAAAGGCACCCAAGTGCTGATAGAGGTAACCTGAAATCGCAATCAAGCAGACCGACATGACCGATGGCCATAAAATGTTCTTAGGTTTGATCTGGTTGACGAGTGAATCATCGCTCGCTTGTTTGATGTCTTGGAGCAGGCTGATTTCTAGCTCTTTCTTCAGTGCATCAAATTCAGCTTGGTCGAGCAGTTCTTCATTGAGTTCTTTCTCAAGAGTGGCAAGACGTTCATTGAACAATTCAAGGTTAGTTTGTCTGCGAACGCCGGCTTCTTCAGTGCGTAACAACTTTTGCTGTCTGAAATGCGGGATCCAGATCAGCGTTAAGCTGACCAACACAACAAGCGCAATAAAAATCCAAAATGTCGTCATTGTTTCTATATTCACTTTAGTTTGCATAAAAGCGGTTGTTACCGCCGGCTTGGAAGCAAGATTATACGTAAAGATTATTCATTGAACAGTAATATAAGACCTTCAACGCAGTGAAAACTGAGAGTTGGGCACTGGTTCACAAATTGATCCATCAGGTAAATTTTGTATGAAACTTAAGGCTCATTTATCTGTCACATGCAAAACTGTAGGCCTGTGATGGCTCCATTTCGACAAAAATCGAGAATGAGACAAGTCACCCAGTTTTGTATGAAAGAGGCAGACAGGAACAATAGCAAATACTAAAATGAACAAAATTTCGTGCATTTGTGTGAACAGCATGTTGTGCGTTGGTCTAGAGTCTTTCTAAATCAACATATTATTAGAGACTGAGGAAAACCCATGATCCCAGAACTTGGACACTTTTCGCTGATTATAGGAGTGGCATTCGCCTTCTTATTAGTCAGCGTTCCCCTTATAGGTGTTGCCCGTAAAGACCAATATCTAGTGAGGTATGCTTGGCCGTTAACCTACGGAATGTTCTTTTTTATCGCTTTATCCGTAGTATCTCTTGGTTACAGCTTCGCCGTTGATGACTTCTCCGTTGCCTATGTGGCACATCACTCGAACTCCCAGTTACCTATCTTCTTTAAGATTGCGGCCGTATGGGGCGGTCATGAAGGGTCACTGCTGTTCTGGGTGTTTGCGCTATCGACCTGGGCGGCTTCGGTTGCCTTATTCAGTAAAGGCTTAGAAGAAGTGTTCACCGCTAGGGTTTTAGCGGTACTGGCGTTGATCGTGATTGGCTTCAGCTTATTTATGCTACTCACCTCTAGCCCATTTGAACGCCTATTCCCAATGCCAGCCGAAGGTCGTGACTTAAACCCAATGCTGCAGGACGTGGGCTTAATCTTCCATCCACCTATGTTGTACTTAGGTTATGTGGGCTTCTCGGTAAGCTTCGCGTTTGCGATTGCCGCTCTCATGAGTGGTCACCTTGACTCTGCTTGGGCACGTTGGTCACGTCCTTGGACCTTAGCCGCTTGGATTTTCCTCACAGGCGGTATTGCATTAGGTTCTTGGTGGGCATACTACGAATTAGGCTGGGGCGGCTGGTGGTTCTGGGATCCCGTAGAAAACGCTTCCTTTATGCCTTGGTTAGTCGGTACAGCATTAGTGCATTCACTGATCGTGACCGAAAAACGTGGTGCGTTCCGTAACTGGACCGTATTACTGTCTATCTTCGCGTTCTCTTTAAGCTTACTCGGCACCTTTATCGTGCGTTCTGGTGTATTGACTTCAGTACACTCGTTTGCAGCCGATCCAAGCCGCGGTATGTTCATTCTGTTATTACTGGGTCTAGCGATTGGTGGTTCACTCACGCTGTTCGCCTTCCGCGCCAGTGAAATGAGCAGCCCAGCACGTTTCGAGTTGAAATCAAAAGAAACCATGCTGTTAGTCTGTAACGTGTTACTCACGGTTGCAGCGGGTACTGTGTTGTTAGGAACTCTATATCCACTGCTGATCGATGCCTTAGGCATGGGTAAGATTTCTGTTGGACCTCCATACTTCAACGCTGTGTTTGTGCCTATCGTCCTCGTACTGTTTGGCTTTATGGGTGTCGGTCCAATCATCCGTTGGAAGAAATCCAAAGCAGGTGAGCTCAAGCGTCAATTACTGGTGCCAGCATTAGTCTCTGCAGCGATTGGTATCGTGACACCGTTTATTGTTGATGGTGCGTTTAACGCTTGGGTTGCCTGTGGTATCGCTGCCGCGTCTTGGATTGTGTTAGCGACGGCAAGAGCCGCGTATAACATCGTTAAACCAAAAGAAGGCGAAGTGAGCGTGGCACGTATGGGCCGCAGCGAACTAGGGATGATCTTAGCCCACTTAGGTATTGCCGTGTCGGTGATTGGTGCCACTATGGTATCGAACTACTCGGTTGAGAAGAGTGTGCGTATGGGCCCAGGCGTGAGCCAGGAGCTTGCGGGTTATACCTTTAAGTATCTCGAGACTAAGAACGTCGTTGGTCCTAACTACACCGCGCAACAAGGTCAAATTGAGATCTACAAAGGCGATAAACTGCTGACGTTACTCAAGCCTGATCGTCGCCAATACAATGTGCGTACTATGGACATGACCGAAGCGGGTATCGATTGGGGTCTGTTCCGTGACTTATATGTCACCATGGGCGACCCAATCAGCAGCACCGAATTTGCTGTGCGTTTGAACTACAAGCCATTTGTTCGCTGGTTATGGTTTGGAGCAATATTCATGATGGTCGGTGGTTTCTTTGCCGCATCGGATAAACGCTATCGCTCAAAAGTGGCGGCTACGGTTAAGCCACAAGCTGAAAAAGCGAAATTAGCTACCGCGCAATAGTTGGGGAATATATGAAGAAGTTGGTTCTGTTTATCCCATTAGTCATCTTTCTTGGCATGGGGGTATTTTTATACAAAGGATTGTTTTTAAATCCACAGAAACTGGATTCAGCTCTGGAAGGAAAGCCGATCCCGGCTTTCCAACTGGAACGTCTCGAAACACCAAGCGAGATGATTACCAATGAGCAACTGAAAGGCAAAGTCTCACTACTCAACGTATGGGCCACTTGGTGTCCATCTTGTAAGTATGAGCATCCTTTCTTAGTCATGCTGAAACGCCAAAATATTCTGCCTATCTACGGGATCAACTACCGCGACGAGCGTATTCCCGCATTGGAAGAATTAAAACGTCAAGGCGATCCGTACCATACCAACATCTTCGATAAGGATGGCCGTTTAGGATTAGACCTCGGGGTTTATGGTGCGCCAGAAAGCTTTATTGTCGATCATAAAGGCATTATTCGCTTCCGTTACGCCGGTCCAATCGACCAGCGCGTATGGAGCGAAACTTTGTACCCCATGATCCAACAACTACAAGCTGAAGCGGCGAAGGATGGTGCAGCGTGAGAACACTGACAAAAATCATCGGTGGTTTAGTGTTGTTGCTGAGTATGGCAACAGCGGCCATGGCGACACCCGTCGATACCTACGAGTTTAAATCGCCAGAAAACCAAAAACGGGGTTTATCGCTGGCCCATGAACTGCGTTGTCCGCAATGTCAAAACCAAAACCTGATCGACTCTAACTCACCCGTTGCCCGAGATCTGCGTCTTGAAGTCTACAAGATGGTTGATGAAGGCAAGGGCGATGATGAGATCATCGAGTTTATGACGAGCCGCTACGGTGAGTTCGTTCTCTACAAACCTAAAATGGAAACCAAAACCTATATTCTTTGGTTAGGTCCAGTGGGTTTGTTGCTGCTTGGTCTGATCATTGGCTTCATCTTTATCCGCAAGCAACGTATCGGTGGCAGCACTGAGGCCGAGATCAGCGCCGAAGATCAAAAAGCGCTCGATGCTTTATTAAAGCGTGATACTAAATGAAGTCATTTGCCTTAGCTGCAATCCTTGCGAGTCTGTCTGTTGCCTTTGCTGGTGGTGCTCAAGCGTACCCCGGCATGCAGCAGGCAAATAAGCCGATAGAGTCGACAGTCGATCTGATTAACGTTCTACCCAAGACTTATCCTATCGATCCCGTTGCCTTTAGTGATGCCGATGGCAAGGCGATCGATTTCAGCCAATACAAAGGCAAAGTCGTAATGGTGAACATGTGGGCGACTTGGTGTCCTCCCTGTGTCAGAGAGCTACCTGCGATTGAACGTTTGGCGACAAAGTTTAAAGCGGAAGAATTTGCACTATTACCTATCTCTATCGATGCGGATGGCAAACAGCAGGTTCAGCCATTTTTAACCTCATTAGGAATGGCAAACTTTAATTCCTACTATGATCCCCAGCAAAACCTTGGGCAGGTGTTTCCATTAGATACTATCCCTGCGACCTTTATTCTCGATCAAAACGGCCAATTGATCGCGTTTGTGCGATCATTTGTCGATTGGGATGATGCAAAAGCCGTATCGCTGATCCAAGGTTTTATCGATAAAAGCGCGAAAAAGCTGAATTAAGCAGCAGATTGCGCGTAAATAGAACGTCATTGTTGAAAAGATCGCCATGCGATCTTTTTTCTTTTAAAAAGCCCTTGCACAAAAGTTTTCGCTGCCTATAATGCGCATCCAGTGACACGGCAGACAGCGAAAGCGAATGCGGTAAATGCGGTATCAGTGCGAATCGAATGCAAAATGTGCACTTGGTTCGAAAGCCTCAAGAAGTTTGCAAAAACGCCTTGACGCGACTGGGGAAATGCGTAGAATACGCAGCCCTGACCCGCTGAGCGGTAACGCGAAGTGAATGGTCAAATGCTCTTTAACAATCTAAACAAGAAATCTGTGTGGACACTCACAGGTGTTGAGTTAATCGAAATTACTCTGCCGTTTGGTGAGTAATCAAAATTTACATCAATGAATGAGTGTTCATAGC
>NZ_NAJR01000026.1:0-27147 GCF_002196695.1 Shewanella sp. Shew256
TTTTATGCTCAATATGATTGCGGGACTTATCGCCTATCAATTGAAAGACAATAAGCCACAACTGAACATCACTCACGCAGAGTTTAATGCTATTGCAGTTATGGCTTGTTAAACCGATCTCAGGTTATCACACATCCCAAATTACAGGGCGGTGTTGAGTCCACGGCGGTTCAATAACCCTTCGGTGGTAGGCTCTTGACCACGGAAGTTTTTGTAAGCTTCCATTGGTGCAATGCTGTTGCCCACTTCGCGAATGGTCTTGCGGTATTTCATGCCGATTTCACGGTTTAAGCCACCTTGAGTTTGCACGTAAGCGTAGGCATCTGCCGCTAAAATCTCACTCCACATGTAAGCGTAGTAACTTGCTGAGTAACCACCTGGGAAGGCGTGGGCAAAGTAAGTTGACTTATAACGTGGTGGCACGGCGGTGATATTTAAGCCGTGTTTTTTCAGCGCATTGGCTTCAAATGTCGCCACATCTTGCAGTGGGGCATCTGGGCTTAATGAGTGCCATTCCATGTCGACGAGCGCCGCAGCCATATACTCTAAGGTATCGAAGCCTTGGTTAAAGCTGCCGGATTTGAGCAGTTTTTGCAGCAAATCATCGGGAATTGGCTTACCTGTTTCGTAGTGTTTGGCGTAGTTGGCTAACACTTTAGGGTGGGCTGCCCAGTCTTCTTCGAAGGTTGATGGGAATTCCACAAAGTCACGGGAGACAGAAGTACCCGCCAAGCTTGGGTAAGTCACCTTAGAGAACATACCGTGGGTACCATGGCCCATTTCGTGGAACATAGTGGTCACTTCGTTGTAGCTGACGAAGGTCGGTTGTCCCTCTGGCGCCTTTTTAATGTTCATCACGTTGACCACGACAGGCTTAGTGCCTTCGAGGAAGGATTGACCCGCGAACGAGCTCATCCATGCGCCGCCGCGTTTGCCTTCACGGGCAAAGTAGTCGGCGTAGAAAATCGCCATGCTTGAACCATCGGCATCAAACATTTCGTAGGCTTTCACATCCGGGTGGTACACGGGTAAATCTGGGCGCGGCTTTAAGGTGACGCCATAGAGTTCTTTGAGGGTGTAGAACACACCGTCTTCGAGTACGCGGTTAAATTCGAAATAAGGGCGAATGCTATTGGCATCGAGGGCGTATTTCTCTTGGCGAACCTTCTCAGCGTAGAATTCCCAGTCCCATGGCGCGAGTTCAAACTTGCCGCCAGTCTTGTCGATCATCGCTTGGATATCGGCAGCTTCTTTTTCGGTATTAGCGACGACGGCAGGCACCATTGAACCAAACATGCTGTATACCGCTTCAGGCGTTTTTGCCATTTGTGGCGCGAGGCGGTAGCTGGCCCAGTTTTCATAACCTAATAGAGCGGCACGCTCGGCACGTAATTGCGCAAGGCGAGACACTAAAGATGCGGTTTCGTTTTCACCCGTTAAGCCACGGTTTGCCGAGGCTTCCCAAATGCGTTGGCGCAGTTCACGGTTCTCTAAAGAGGCGAGAACAGGCTGGCGAGTGGTGTTGGTGATGTTGATTAAGTACTTACCTTCGTGGCCTGCGGCCTTGGCATCGTTTGCTGCCGAGGTGATTTCGCTGTCAGTCAGGCCCGCCAGTTGCTCTTTGTTATCGACAACGATGGCGATTTCTTTGGTTAAGCGCAGTAAACGTTGTGAGAACTCGTTGGTCAGCGTCGATTGTTCTTCGTTCAGGGCACGGATCTTCACTTTCTGCTCATCGGTCAGTTTAGCACCGGCCATGATAAAGCGTTGGTGATACACCTCAACCAAACGTACCGCTTCAGACGTTAAGCCTAAGTTATTGCGGTCGTTATAAATAGTTTCAATACGGGCGAATAGTGCTGGATTGAGGTTGATGTTATCTGAGTGCGCTGCCATTTTCGGGGCCATCTCACCTTGGATTTTACGCAGGGCAGGATTGCTGTTTGAACCCGCGAGGTTGTAAAACACGCTCGATGCACGGGTCAGCAGGGCACCGCTTTTTTCCATGGCGACAATCGTGTTGTCGAAGGTTGGGGCGGCAGGATTGTTGGCAATGGCCAAAATCTCTTGATAATGCTCTTTAATGCCTTGCTCTAATGCGGGCTGAAAATGCTCGTCTTTAATGACACTAAAATCAGGCGCTTGGTATTGCAGCGTGCTGGCTTGGAACAGAGGATTTTGGGTTTGAACTGCGGTCACATTCGTCGCTTTAGTATCTTGAGTGCTGCAGCCTGCGAGTGCGCCTGTCATCAAAGTGGCGCCAATGGCGATGGCAATAAAACTTTTACGCATAGTTGAGTGATTTCCTTAGAATTGTAGTTTTTTGTGACTCTAGCGTTACTAACTTAAATAGGACTGAAAACCTATGGGGTGAAGTTGTAAGTAAAAGTAAACAAAAAAAGCGCCCTACAACCGTAGGGCGCTTGAACTATTTTCTTGCAGGGAAAATAGCGGGACGACTAGTTATTTACGGGTAAAGTTATGGTACTTGTCGATACCAGAGCTGCTACCTGTGTTGTGGCACACGGCACAAGATTCACCCGTAGGTTGCTTGAACCAATCGCCAGTGGCTGGCACGCTGATCTCGCCACCGTTGCTCACCATGTGGGCTTTAACTGCATCGCCAGTATGGCAGGCATAACAGTTAGCGGTAACAGGGCTGGTCATCTTGCTGCCGGGTTCAAGAATGTATTGATTTGGCACTTTGTTTAAATCAATAGCGGTTTCGTGACAGGCAACACAGCTAGTGACTGGGTTGATAGCGCCTGCGCCGTTCGCTGTCTTGGCTTGGGTGCCGTCGGCCTTCATCTCACCAACATTTGCACCATTACCCCAGTGCCAGCTGTGGATCATAGGACCAAAACCTGCACCCAGTGTGGCCGAAGTCCGAGCCATGCCGTTATCGTGGCAGGCAATACAGCCGTTACCGCCTTGGTCGAATGCACCGTTTTTGTGGAAAGCGGTGGCATCGTTGTGGCAAGTCGTACAGCTGTTATCGCTGATCACAGTGCGACGTTCAAAACCAGATACTTTCTCAGCACTTACTGGATTAACTACATCTGAGTAGGCGGTGAAAGAAACACCCATTGAACCGTCATAGCCCTTGGCTCTGAGGTTACCATTGCTTTGATAGCGTTGATTACCGTCGTATTCCATCCAGCCTGCGGTGCTGAAGGTGACCCGTGCAGAGTAAGCATAGTTAGCATTCACTGCGCTGATATCCGTCAGTAGGTGACAGATATTCTTAGTACCATCGGTGTTGTAACCATAGTAATAGTTTGTACGGTTACCTGGGCGGCCTACTAAGGTGTTGTTGTCATAAGCATGCAGATAGGCACCAGCGTAGACAATCGGCTTCTTGGCATCAAATACCAGAGGATCTGAGTAGTTGAAGTTATCTTTAATGCTAAAGATGTTGCCGTCAGTGTCTTTCACTGTGATGGTGGTACACCAACCGGGTTCCGCTTTCGCTACGCTTGAGCCATCGGGCGCATAGTGGTCGGTTAAGGTGGAAATATCATCTACTTTAACGGGGGTTGAGAGTGTTACTTGGTACTTAGCACGGATAGCTTGACGCTCGGTAATGCCTTCTTTGCCTTCATGCATTGGGCGCACATCGGCACCGTTACTTGGCACAATCGCACCTGGTACGCCGCCAGTGTTGTGGCAGTCGATACAACCAGGGCCTGAAACGCTGATATTGGTTGGCGCTTCAACGTGGCAAGAAGTACAGTTCATCACGCTGAAATCTTTAGTGAATTTCTGGTGATTAATGTGGCCAATTTTAGACAGTGTATTGGTGGCGTAACCGCCGATAGAGAAGCCTTCGGCATTTTTCGCGCCGCGGCTCACCGAGCCGTGACAGACCAAACAGCCTTCAACGAAAGTGACTTCGCTGTCCATACCTGTAGCGACATAGCTAGCATGGCGACGTGGGCTAGTGGCGTAATCGACGTGACAAGCATAGCAACTGTCGGTGGTGGTTGAATGCGTGCCTTCAGGCTTATTCACAACCATTGGCGCAGAGCGCGCAATACCGCTTTCGCTGTTACCGCCGACTCTGAGCCAGACGATGCCTTCAGTACTGGCGTTGACACCTTTCATTGGAGCTTTAAAGCTGTAATGACCATCGCCTAGCGACTTGATTTCAGCGCCTTCAGTGGCTTGAGTTGCAGCGCCGCCGATATGCACGTTGTCGGTGACATTGTTAATGTCGGCTTCGTCGCGGTTATTGATAAAGCCTTTGTCGGTTAAGGCGGCGACTTTAGCTTCTGCATTTAACAGGCCATTGACTAAGTTGCCGTTTTCGTCGGTGACTTCAAATTCATAGGTGATACTGCCTTCGCCAAAGCTGTAGCCCAGTACTTTAACATTGGTCACCGCTGAACTTGTAACTGGTGGTGGCGTCCATGGGTCTCCAGGCTTACCGGGTTGACCTGGATCGCCGGGTTGGCCTGGTGCGCCGTCTTTACCATCACTGCCACAGCCTGCTAGAGCGCCAGTTAGGGCGATTGCGACTAGGTATGCCAGTTTTTTAGATGTGAATATTCTCATCATAATCTCCATTTAATCCAATACGCATTTAAAGGCACGGATTGCAGCACTAAAGTTTGCAGGGGAGATTAGTGCTTTGAGCCGCTGATTTAATTTGCAAGCGTTCGAATAACTTTTTTTGTTTTTGTGAGTACATTTGTCTCGAGCAAATATTACGGATAATGGAATGTTTGTTTTTTGAACCAAACCGCATTTTAGCCTATATCTTTGGAGGTAGATCTCAATTTTAAATATTTGTTAATGTGTCATTTCTTATATAAAACAATATTTAAGGTTAAATTAAGCTTATTGTAACAATTGGGCTGTGACAGGGTTTGTCTGATGACTATTTTCTGGTTTGGACGGAAATACGAACAATCATGTTAAGCCGAGGTAGAAGAGGTCGTTGGTTTAATATCCGTTCGAAGCCACAAGATTGGGATTTCAGTAGAAAAGCTGAGATTGGCCTAGTGTGTTAGGGCACGGCGCAATGGTAAACTAGGCGCCATAAGCTCTGGCAACAGAGAAACAATAAATTTAAGTTAAAAAAGGGATTCGTTTTGGCGCAATTGTATTTTTACTATTCAGCAATGAATGCGGGTAAATCCACCTCTCTATTACAATCTTCCTATAACTACCGCGAGCGCGGCATGAATACCCTAGTGATGACGGCCTCTATCGACGACAGATACGGTAAAGGTAAGGTGGCATCACGTATTGGTATTGAAACCGATGCCCAGGTATTTAGCAGCCACGACAATCTGATAGACATGATCACCACGGCGCACCAACAGAATCATTTGAGCTGTGTGCTGGTGGACGAGTGCCAATTCTTAAGCAAAGAGCAAGTTAAACAACTTACTTATGTTGTTGATAAAATTGATATCCCAGTTTTGTGCTATGGTTTACGTACCGACTTCCAAGGTGAACTCTTCACTGGCAGTCATTATTTGTTGGCATGGGCCGATAAGTTAGTCGAGCTGAAAACCATTTGTCACTGTGGACGCAAAGCCAATATGGTGGTGCGTCTTGATGGTGAAGGTAAAGTGATGCGCGAAGGTGAGCAGGTGGCAATCGGCGGTAATGAAAGTTACGAATCGGTTTGCCGTAAGCATTTTCGTGAGTTTATTTGGGATTGATTGAAGCCTCAAGCGCGGTTAGCACTTGCGATAAGTTGCTAAGTATTTTTGCGCTAACCACTTTGAGGCGCGCTGCCAACTCATTAAAATACGGTGAGATCTAACAAGAGACGCAATGATCCTGTGTTGTTAGGTCTTGCTCAATGAAGGCAAAGGAATGTATTTGCAGACTCATGCACAGTGGACGAACTTAAGTGTGAGTTTTGCCCTGATACTGGATGTGTTGAGCATAGGTTGGGAACTTTCCCACGTAGAAAGGATTTGTTAAGTGATTTTTGGGAGCCGTTTTGCCTAATTCTACGCAAGAAATGCAATTCGAAAATTATCGTCCTCGTCCGCCACAACCCGAACCTAAGGCTAAGCGTCAGCGCAAGCCGAGATCTAAGGGGCGTGTCTGGTTCCTGTTTTTTATTCTGATTATCTGTGTGGCGATTTTAATTGGCCAAGAGGTTAAAACCTCTTATTTCCAGTCTAAGTATGTTCATCAATATGCGCAGACCTTGACCTATGAGCTGAAAAATCAGCCCACTCAGTCAATTATCTATCCAAGTTACGGACCCTTCGATGAACGTCACGGCTACAGTAAGTTGCCCCAGTACATCGATAGATTGCTTCAGCGTAATTTCCAAGTGACGCAGCAAGTGGAGTTTTCCCCTGCGCTACAGGAATACGCCCAAATGGGCTTTTTCCCGCCTTACCATGAGAAGGCGCAATCGGGGTTAGCGCTGCTGGATTGTCGCAATACCGATCTCTATGAGTTTGCTTATCCTAAACGTGTGTACCAAGATGACGATAAAATCCCCAATGAAATCGTCAATACCTTGTTATTTATTGAAAACCGCGAGCTGTGGACGACTGAGCCTAAACTTAATCCGGTGATCGACTGGCCACGCTTTATTGTGGCGGGGATGAGTCAAATCGCTGAAATGGTGGGGATGAATGTTTCTACCGCCGGTGGCAGTACACTGGCGACGCAAATTGAGAAGTTTCGCCATTCCTCCCAAGGGTTAACCTTAAGCATTAAGGATAAGCTGCTGCAAATTGGCTCGGCCACAGTGCGGGTTTATCAGCAGGGGGAAATTACTGAGCCTGCCCGTAAGCGGATTATTCAAGATTATTTAAATACTGTGCCTTTATCCTCAGCGCCTAACCACGGTGAAGTACATGGCATAGGCGATGGCCTGTGGGCGTGGTTTGGTACCGATTTCGATACCGCCAATAAACTGCTTGCTTCGCCGCAAATCAAAGCCAATGCCGCTAAGCGTGGCCAAGTGTTCCGTCAAGTGGTGGCCTTGATGATTGCCCAGCGCCGTCCTTCCTATTATTTGTTACAGGGACATGAGGATTTAGAAAATCTGGTCGACAGCCATATTCGTTTACTCGGCCAATACTATTTGATTGACCGCCAACTTAGAGACGCAGCGCTTGCTCAAAAACTGCAGTTTAAGGTGGCTAAAGCCCAACGTAATACCCAGTCGGGAGCGGATAAGGGCGTTAATACGATACGCATTCGTACTGCGGGCATGTTAAATGTCGGCCTGTATGATTTGGACCGCCTCGATTTGACCGTCAACAGCAGCTTGCACAGCGACTTACAACAACAGGTGAGTCATTACTTACGCAGTCTTGGGCAGGCCGCTACGGCCGAGAAGGTAGGCCTCTTAGGTGAGCGATTACTCGAACCCAGCCAACTGCAAAACGTGCTCTACAGTTTTACCCTCTATGAAAAAACCGAGACGGCGAACCGTGTGCGGGTGCAAACCGACAGTACTGACCAACCCTTCGATATTAACGAGGGCAGTAAGTTAGAGCTGGGCTCGACGGCCAAACTCAGGGTGCTCGCAACTTACCTTGAGATCATTGCCGAGATCCACGACAAATACTCGAAGAAACACGGCATTGAGTTGGAGTCGATTGAGATTGAACCCCGCGACCATCTCACGCGCTGGGCGATTGATTACTTGATTGTGAATCCGGATAGACGCCTCGACCGCATGCTGGATGCGGCGTTGCAACGGGAATACTCAGCCTCACCGAATGAGCAATTCTTCACGGGTGGCGGTTTACATGTGTTTAATAACTTTAAAAAATCAGAAGATTTTAAAGTGCCGACCATGTACGAGGCGTTGCAAAACTCCATCAACTTACCCTTCGTTCGTTTGATGCGTGACATAGTCAACTACAGCAGTAGTATGCAAAACGAAGGCAATATGGCGCGTCTGCTGCGCAACGATAAGGATCCACGCCGTGAGGAGTATTTGCGGGTGTTTGCGGACCGCGAAGGCAATACCTTCGTCAATAAGTTCTACCGTAAATATAAGACAGTGGCGCCCAATGAGCGTTTAGAGCTGTTCTTCGATGGCCAAACCCAAGCGGAGCAGCAGCTCACTGCGGCTTACCGTTATTTGCAGCCTAATGAGTCTGTGGCCTCGTTTAAGGCCTTCTTGCAGCAGCGTTTGCCGCAAAACAATTACACAGATAAGCGCATCAAAGAGCTGTATAACAAGTACGGCCCTGAAAAATATAATCTGCCTGACCAAGGTTATATTGCGCGGGTGCATCCACTCGAGCTATGGGTGCTCGATTACTTGAATCAACACCCTGAGGCTAATCTCAACGATGTGAAGGAGGCCAGTAAATATGAGCGCCAAGAGGTTTATCGTTGGTTGTTCAGAACGCGCCATAAAAACGCGCGGGATGTGCGGGTACAGGTAATGCTGGAGGTGGAAGCCTTCCTCGACATTCATCAACGTTGGGCGCGTTTAGGCTATCCATTTGAATCTATGGTGCCTTCTTTAGGCTCGGCACTTGGCAGTTCGGGTGACAGACCCGCGGCGCTGGCGGAATTGATGGGGATTATTCAAAACGATGGTTATCGTTTACCGACGGTGCGGATTAATCAACTGCACTTTGCCGAGGAAACCCCCTATGAAGTTCGGCTCGAAAACCAAAATACTCAAGGTGAACGAGTGATGCGCCATGAAGTCGCCCAAGCCTTAAAGGCGGCGCTGGCAAACGTCGTTCAAAACGGTACTGCACGACGTCTTAAGGGCATCTTTACCGACGACAACGGTGAGATGCTGGCAATTGGTGGTAAAACGGGGACGGGTGATAACCGTATCGTGACTCAGATGCAGCAGGGCCGCAAAGTGGCTACCACTGCGATGAACCGTACCGCGACTTTTGTGTTCTACTTAGGCGATAACTACTTCGGCACCTTAACAGCGTTTGTGCCGGGCAGTAAGTCGGACGATTTTAGTTTTACTTCGGCTCTGCCATTACAAGTGATGAAAGGCATGATGCCAATTCTCGCGCCTTATGTGAAATCTTCGAAGGGCATGTGTGTGCGGGATGAGTAATGACTCACTTTTGCGATATGCGTTTTTGATACATCAGCATTGAAATGCTAGCTTGAGGTTCCTTAGATAAAGCAAACCCCGCAGCCGTGAATCGGTTTGCGGGGTTTTTATTGGCACCGACAGTATTACTCGTCAGCGTTGATATATTGTTTGCGGTCTAAATCGTACTTACGCATCTTGTCGTATAAGGTTTTACGCGGCAGTTCGAGTTGTTCCATGGTCTGCTTAATGCTGCCCTTGTTATGGCTTAAGGCCTCTTCTATCAATACCCGCTCAAAAAACTCGACCCGTTGCAGCAGCGACATACTGGTATGCAGGCTCGGTGCATTACCTAAGCTGCCGGCGAAGGCCGCTTCACCACCGAGTAATACATAACGTTCGGCCAGATTTCGCAGCTCACGCACATTACCCGGCCAGTCGTGGGAGGTGAGGATAGCATTCTGCTCGGCATTGAGGGCAATCAGCGCCTTGTGGTAACGTGCAGAAGCCATACGGGCAAAATGTAAGAATAATAAGGGAATATCTTCGCGGCGATCCCTGAGTGGTGGAATCGGCACTGTCACCAGATTTAAGCGATAGAGCAAGTCTTGGCGAAACTCTCCGGTGTCGCACAGGGACTTTAAATCCACCTTAGTGGCGGCAATCACTCGAATATCCAAATGAATGCTCTTATTGGAGCCTAAGCGCTCGACCTTGCGATCTTCGAGCACCCGCAGCAGTTTGACCTGTAACGACAGTGGCGTGCTTTCGATTTCATCTAAAAAGAGTGTGCCGCCGTTGGCATACTCAAACTTACCGATACGCAGTTTATCGACACCGGTAAAGGCTCCGGCTTCGGCGCCAAAGAGTTCGCTCTCAATCAAGTTTTCGGGAATCGCGCCGCAGTTAATGGCGACAAAGTTGGCCTGATTGCGACTGCTGTGGTCGTGTAGATAGCGGGCGACCAATTCCTTACCCGTACCCGTTTCACCTTCGATAAGCACATCGGCGGGGGTATCGATTACTTGGTCTATGATATGACGCATGCGCAAAATGCCGACACTGTGGCCTAATATTCTTGGCCCGGGCACGTTATGGCTTTCTAACTCTTTCTTTAATTTACGGTTCTCTAGGGTGAGACTGCGTTTATCTAAGGCGCGTTTCACCACATCTAACATGTGTTCGTTGTTAAAGGGTTTTTCGAGAAAATCGTAGGCACCTTGTTTTAAGGCATTGACGGCCATGGCGATATCGCCAAAGCCTGTGAGCAGCACCACGGGTAAATCGGGGTCCTGTTGACGAATTTGTTGCATCAGGCTGATGCCATCGAGTTGCGGCATATTCACATCGGAAATCACCACGCCCGCCCAGTCCCTGTCGAGTAATTTGGCAATCCCTTTGGGATCGGTAGTGGCGAAGGCTTTAATGCCTTCAAGCTCAAAAAGCTGTACGAGCACTGTGCCAATATGGGGCTCATCGTCGATGATCAGTACGCTATAGTCTTGAATTGAATTGGGCAGACTCATGATGACTGACGTTCCTCGGCTAAATAAATCGGTAAAATAATATGGAAAATGGCGCCGCCGTCCTCGGCATTGGCAACATTAATTTGCCCCTGCATAGACTCGATAATGCGCTGGGAAATGGATAAACCCAGACCAAGCCCTGTACGCTCGCTGGTGGTGAAATAGGGCTCGAAAATCTTCTCCATCTGGCTCTCGCGCACCCCGGGGCCTGAGTCCTGAATACTGATACAGAACTTGTCCGCACAGTTTACCCTAATACTCAGTGTCCGTTTTGAAGATTGCTGCATGGCGACAATCGCGTTGCTCATAATATTCACAAACACTTGCTGCAATCGCACTTTATCACCCCAAACCTGATATTGGCCTTCTGGCAACAGCACATCGAGCTCAACCCCTTGCTTGTCGATTTCGGGCTGGACTATGGTCAGGGCTTGCTTGATACAGCCCTTGAGATCGGTCGCGCTATCCGTGCCTTGGCTCTTACGGGTAAAACTCTTAAATTGGCCGACAATATCGGCTAACCGGTCGGTCAGTTCGATGATAATTTTAAGGTTATCAGAGGCTTTATCCGGCATATTGCGGGCGAGGAAGGTCTGGGTATTTTGCGCATAGCTGCGAAGGGCGGCTAAGGGTTGATTCAGTTCATGGTTGATACTGGCGGATAGGCTACCTATCACGGTCAACTTAGCCGCTTGAATGAGTTCATCCTGAGTATCTTTGAGGCGATCATTGGCCTGTTGCAGATCTTGGGTGCGCTCTTCCACTCTTTGCTCCAGTAAACTCTGGGCGAGTTGCATACGTTGCAAGTTGCGGCGCCGCTCGCTACTAAAGAGTAAGCCTAAGGCGAGCAGTAAGTAGATAGAGGCCGATAACAGCATAAGTGCGGGCATGGATTCGAGCAGGGGTTTCATCGGCGCCAGAATATGCACCCGCCAACCCGCCTTGGTCATCAAATGATGGGTGTCCATATATTGCGCCTGACTGTTGCCGGAGCGAATTTGATAGATATGGCCATTACTCAGACTATCTTCTTGATATTGTGGCTTTATCAGTAATTCGCCAATCGGCCGCTCCGCGTAACGTTTTGAGGCATTTAAGGCATATTGTTTGGCCTGAGTTAGCGGCGTGAGTGAGGCTAAGCGCCATTCATCGACACTGGAGATAAATACGATATCGTCGGGGTCGCTGATGAGGAATTGATATTGCCCCGCCATCGCAATGCTGGTGCTTTGCTGCTCGATATCGGCGATATCCACTTTTACAATAATGGCGCCCAGAATGCCTTTGGCGCCTTGCTGATAAATAGGGTAAGAGAAGTAAAAACCACGTTTATCCGAACTGGTGCCCACCGCATAGTAGCGGCCTAAATTGCCCGAAATCGCGTCGGTGTAATAGGGTCTGAAGGAGTAGTCTTTGCCGATAAACGAAAAACTCTGCTGCCAGTTGCTGGCGGCAATCGCAATGCCTAGGGCGTCGATAAGATAGATATCGGATGCCTCAGTGACATGCTGAATTTCTTCCAAGTACAGGTTGAGCTCTTGCACCTTCTTGGGGTTTTGTTGATCGTTGAGCACATTAGCGAGCATAGGGTTAGTTGAAAGTACGTGGGGGATACTCTCGTAACGCGACAGGGCGCCATCTAAGAAGCTAACCAGCTCTTTGAGTTGTCGCTCGGATTGTTGTTGTATTTCAATTTTGCCCTGATGAAAGTGCACCCAGTAGGTCAATTTTAAGATGGCAAATAAGCCCGCAAGTAGCACTATGGTCATTAAAAGACGTTGTTTGGCCTTGGGCGTCATGGGCAACATAGCAGGTAATCCTGTCCACACTGAATAAAACAAAGCGAGCCTGAGTAGGCTCGCTTAAAAACTATCTAGAATCAAGGAATAATCCTTATTCCTTGAGATTAATATCCGTTGAGCTTATCCAGAAATTCTGGCAAGAACAGGGAGATTTGTGGCACGTAGGTGATAAGCGCCAAGAAGGCCAACATCAGTGCTAACCAAGGTAGTACTGATTGGATCACCCAGCCGATACTGCGGCCTGTGATCCCCGCCGTCACGAAGAGGTTAAGCCCCACCGGCGGTGTCAGCATACCAATCTCCATGTTCACCACCATGATGATGCCTAAGTGGATAGGGTCGATACCTAAGTGGGTGGCAATCGGGAACAAGATTGGCGCCATAATCAGCACGATGGCCGATGGCTCCATAAAGTTACCCGCCGCTAACAGCAGTAAGTTGACAATGATTAAGAAGCCCCACGCAGGTAAGCCCATGCCCACAATATGTTCGGCAATGATATGGGGAATACGCTCAGTAGTCAGCACGTGGGCGAATAGCATGGCGTTGGCAATGATAAACAGCAACATGATGCTGACCTTTGCCCCGTCGCGCACCACATGGCGGATTTCTTTGTCGATTGGGGTTTTAATCAGTCCGAGCGCCATATGGCCTAAGTTACGGACAATGGCGCTGGGGATCGGCTCATTAGGGTTACGCCATGCGACATTTTTCAATGGGCCAATATCGCGATAACCAAATACCGCAATGAAATAGGCATACATACAGGCTACGGCAGAGGCTTCGGTTGGACTGGCTACACCGCCATAGATTGAACCTAACACGATAATGATCAGCGCCAGACCACCTAAGGCTTTAGCACTGGAAATCCCCAGTTGTTTAAAGCCAGGGAAGGGGCGTGATGGCAGATTTTTAAAACGGGCGACGATATAAATCACTATCATCAGCAGGAAACCCATCATCAAACCTGGGATTAAGCCCGCCATAAACATTCTGGCAGCCGAGACTTCCGTCGCCGCCGCATACACTAGCATCACGATTGAAGGGGGGATCAAAATCCCTAAGGTGCCAGAAGTGGTAATCACACCGGCGGCAAACTTTTCGGGGTAACCTGCTTTCACCATACCGACGATAACAATGGAACCGATGGCGGCCACAGTTGCTGGAGATGAACCCGATACCGCGGCAAACAACATACAGGCCATCACAGAGGCCATGGCTAAACCGCCACGGATATGGCCGATACTGTCCATCGCAAAGTCGATGATCCGTCGTGCCACCCCACCGGTTGACAGAAAGGCTGAGGACAGAATAAAGAAGGGGATCGCCAGCAGGGTATAGTGCTCTGACGATGACTCATAAAGTTTTAACGCCACTGAGGCGAGGGAGTCGTTGGAGAAGAATAAAATCGTCAGCATGCTCGAGAAACCTAACGCAATCGCGATAGGCATACCTAAAAACATACAGACGAGTAGGGCAGTAAAGAGGGTCGCAATGGCCATTACTTCGCTTCCTTATTGTCTGTTTCTTGTTGTGCGTGCTGAGCACCTTCGTCAATTAAATGCATGCTTTCTTTCGCTTCATCGGCAAATTGGAATCCAGAAACTTGGTTGCGTAGGATGGCGATAAACAGTTCTAAGAAACGCCAAGTCAACATGCTAAAACCAATTAATAGAATGCTTTGGGATAACCAAATGGGCACAGCGCCGTCTTCGACATCAATCTTTAAGGTGTTCCAAGCAAAGTCGGGATCTAAGCTGTTTAACAGGAACTTAGGAAAGTGAATATCTTCCATCGGTACGCCGATTTGGTACATCTGTGACAGATATTCCCAGCTACCTTTTAAAAATAGTCCGCAATAAGCTAAGCAAATCAATGCCGTCACTAGGGAAGTGATCTTTTTAGCCTTAGGGGGCAGATTTTTTACAAACGCATCAACACCGATGTGAGCACCGACTTTCACCCCATAGGACATACCAAAAAGCACAAACCAACCACAAAGGGTTAAGGTCAGTTCTTGGATCCATAAAAAACCGGTATTGAAGAAAAACCGCGCCACTACCTCTGTGAACACTAAGAGTGTCATTAAGGTGATTAAGAGGTTGAGCACCCCTTCTTCAAAGTAACCAAAAATTCGCGATATCACAGCTGTACTCCCCTCGCTCAAATACCGCTTAACCCCAAATAGAGGTTAAGCGGTTTATTTCATTATTGTTTATTTGCAGCAACAGCGGCTTCAATCACATCTTTACCTACTTGGTCTTCAAATTTCGCCCAAACAGGTTTCATTACATCAATCCATTTTTGACGCTCATCCGGTGTTAAGGTCACCAGTTGCGAACGTTTAGAATCAAGGATTAATTGCTTGTCTTCGTTATCTTTTTCAGCGGCGATCTTGTTACCTAAGGCGATAGATTCATCTAAGGCTTCTTTGATCACTTTACGTTTATCCGCTGGTAAGCTCTTCCAGAAGGCATCAGAGGTCACGACCATGTAGTCCAGCACGCCGTGGTTACTTTCGGTGATTTGGCTTTGAACTTCGTAGAATTTTTGTGAGTAAGTGTTAGACCAAGTGTTTTCTTGACCGTCGATCGCACGGGTTTGCAGCAGGGTGAACACTTCAGAGAATGGTTTCTTCACAGGGATAGCGCCCACAGCATCAAACTGGGCGGCTAATACGTCAGATGCCATTACACGGAATTTTAAGCCCTTAGCATCTGAAGGCTGTTTCAGTGGTGTGTTCGCAGAAAACTGCTTCATACCATTGTGCAGATAACCTAAACCCACAATACCTTTGCGGCTCATAGAGTTCAGCAGTGCTTGACCGGCTTCACCCTGTTGGAAACGGTTTACTGCATCCATGTCATTAAACAGGAATGGCAGGTCGAAAACCTGTAGGCGTTTGGTATAACGTTCAAATTTTGAGAGAGAAGGCGCGACAAATTGCACATCGTTTAACAGCAGTGCCGCTAACTCGTTGTTATCCCCAAATAACTGTGAGTTAGGGAATACACTGACCGTATATTCACCAGGTAAACGTTGCTCAACGAGTTCTTTAAACTTCAACGCCATTTGACCCTTTGGCGTATTTTCTGCAACCACGTGGGAGAACTTGATTTCAACGGGCGCCGCAAACACGTTAAAGCTGGTCGCGAACACTGAGGCCAGTGCCAGCATCTTAGCTACGGTTTTTAATGGACGTGTGATACCCATTTGTTGATTCAATGTCATTTTTGAGTTCCTTTTTCTGTTGTTAGGATTTGTCCTCAGCCTTGGTTAGTTTGTTACCAAGTGTGAGTAGGAATACAGCCTTGATTTCCCTGAGGTCTGTCTTAATAAAGGCAAATACCACGCCAACTTACGATGCACTCTGTAAGTGTTTGGTTAATAAAGTGTAGTTCATTTGATGTTTGTCACACTTTTAGTTTTGTGGGTGAGATCTCGCTCACGTTGATTTTAGCTATGGGTGGAAATCCACCCAAACTGCATTTTGTGGGGTATTAGCAGAGGTTTTTAGCTTGATGATTAACTGAGCAAAATAAGTTGCTTTTAGATCAAAAGCTGGCTGAAAAATGACTGTGAAGCAGGGGATAGCTGAGATGGCGAAGAGGAAGCAATGCGGGAGTCAGCCATGATCTTCGCCAATTCGCTTAAGGATTTCATCACTCGGAAGTAACTCCAAATGCCCGCGTTCATCGAAGTACCAGCCAGTAATAAAGCCTTATTGGCGCATGCTGACGAGATTGTGCATAACTTCACGGGCTTCCCTCAGCGCGGTTTGTTCATCGCAGGCATGGGTATGTTTTAAATACGCTGCAATATTGGTGAGGGATGCAGATTGACTGACGCTGGCCATAGTGCTGATCTCCGAATATGCCTAAGGCAACAATCAGCAGCGTTTAATCGGATTGAATACTGGGTAACAGACTCAGTTAAGCAGATGCTGATTAAGATCAAGCATAGTTGAGTTGAGCTAGGGGTAAAGTTTTTGGGGGAATATGGTGGTCGCTACTGGGATCGAACCAGTGACCCCCTCCTTGTAAGGGAGGTGCTCTCCCGGCTGAGCTAAGCGACCCGGGGTAAATCTGTACTGAAGAATATGGTGGTCGCTACTGGGATCGAACCAGTGACCCCCTCCTTGTAAGGGAGTTGCTCTCCCGGCTGAGCTAAGCGACCCGGGCATATAACAACTTGTATACCATGATTAAATTTGCATTTATCACATGGTGGTCGCTACTGGGATCGAACCAGTGACCCCCTCCTTGTAAGGGAGGTGCTCTCCCAGCTGAGCTAAGCGACCTCTGCTGTGTGGAGCCGTATTATAGGGAGGTTCGATCGAGTGTCAACGCTTTTTAATGAAAAAAGCATTGGTCGCGCTATTTTTGCTCGGATTGACTTAATGTTAATCACGTCATCATTCAAAGTGTTACTTTATTGGACAATTCCGTCGGTATTTTCTTTTCAGGTTTTTGCACTCACCTTGCCAATAAGTCAGCCAATTGCATCGTTAAGCGTTCTTTTTTGAGGGTTTGCGGCTTTTTTAGGCTAAAGAGTGTTGTCTATACGGCTTGAACGATAAAGGGAGGAGGGCGCTGCGCCATTCTCTTCATCTATTTTGCGAAATCTTGATTGATGGCATGTTTCTAAATAGAGATGCGTCCTTTATTTAGTTTCGATGACATGGCTTGGGTTTTCGAGTGTTTGTTTTCGGATATTTATTGCTGGGTTCTACTCTTTAGCAGAGTAATCTAAAGTGCTCACCTTTGGGCTGATACTTTGAGGGGATCTGCAATACCTACACTCAGTGCCATTTGCAGCGCAGACTTAGGCTGCTAGAATAAGCCCACTTTTTACCGTGATTGTCTTTATCTAGACGACTTTATATAGGTTAGTGTCCCATTATGACAACTAAGACGCGTTTTGCCCCAAGCCCAACAGGCTTTTTGCACGTGGGCGGTGCCCGTACAGCTCTTTATTCTTGGTTACAAGCTCGTGCCAATAATGGTGAGTTTGTTTTACGTATCGAAGATACGGATATTGAACGTTCAACTCAGGCTGCCTGTGATGCCATTTTAGAGGGCATGAACTGGTTAGGTTTGACGTGGGACGAGGGCCCGTACTATCAAACTAAGCGTTTTGATCGTTATAACGAAATCATCGCGCAGATGTTAGAGCAGGGCACTGCTTATAAATGTTATTGCTCGCGTGAACGTATCGATGCATTAAGAGAAGCACAAGCGGCAAATGGCGAAGCACAAAAGTACGATGGTTGCTGCCGTGACTTGCCAGCGCGTGACACTGACGAGCCTTTTGTTGTGCGTTTCAAAAATCCCATCGGCGGTTCAGTGGTGTTTGATGACCATGTTCGTGGTCGTATCGAATTCTCAAACGATGCATTAGATGATCTGATCATTGCGCGTACCGATGGCGTTCCTACTTATAACTTCTGTGTGGTTGTCGACGATTGGGATATGGGGATCACTTGTGTGGTGCGTGGTGAAGACCATATCAACAACACCCCACGTCAAATCAACATCCTTAAAGCATTAGGCGCACCTATTCCTGAATATGCCCACGTGTCGATGATTTTAGGGGATGACGGTGCCAAGTTATCTAAGCGCCATGGTGCGGTAAGCGTAATGCAATACCGTGATGATGGTTATCTGCCTGAAGCACTGCTTAACTACTTAGTTCGCTTAGGTTGGTCACATGGCGATCAAGAAGTGTTCTCTTTAGAAGAAATGAAGCAGCTCTTTAAATTAGACGACATCAACAAAGCGCCTTCTGCCTTTAATACCGAAAAACTGGTTTGGTTAAACCAACACTATATTAAGACACTCGATCCTGAATATGTAGCGTCGCACTTACAATGGCATATGGACGATCAAAAGATCGATACCTCAAATGGCCCTGCGTTATCTGCGGTAGTGACGGCTCTGGCTGAACGCGCTAAGACCTTAAAAGAGTTAGCCGCTTCTAGCCGCTACTTCTATGAAGACTTCGCAGAGTTTGATGCCGAGCAAGCGAAAAAGCACTTACGTGGTGTCGCGCTTGAGCCATTGCAATTAGTGCAACAAAAACTGGCAGCATTAACTGAATGGACTGTTGAAGCTATCCACCAAGCGATTGAAGCCACCGCGACCGAATTAGAAGTCGGAATGGGTAAAGTCGGTATGCCATTACGTGTCGCTGTGACAGGTGCAGGGCAGTCTCCTGGCTTAGATATCACCTTATTCTTAATAGGAAAGGCGCGTTCTGAGCAAAGAATATCCAAAGCGATTGAATTTGTAGCAGATAGAATAAATTCCTAAAAAACGAGTTGACACATTTAGGTGCGCTGCATAGAATGCGCCCCGTAGTTGAGACACACGAGCGAATGCTTGTAGTGCACTTAAATACAGCTTGATAAGTTTGGGGCTATAGCTCAGCTGGGAGAGCGCTTGCATGGCATGCAAGAGGTCGACGGTTCGATCCCGTCTAGCTCCACCAAACTTACCGCCGATATTAAGCGAGATGAGCGTTAGTAATAATGCGAGTCAAATTAATATGTCCTTGTGTCCCCTTCGTCTAGAGGCCTAGGACACCGCCCTTTCACGGCGGTAACAGGGGTTCGAATCCCCTAGGGGATACCACTATGTTTATCACATAGGGTTCCTAGCAAATGACTAACGAGTCGTTTGGTAAGAACAAATCCAGTTTCTGCGATATATACTGAATATCAGTATGTCGAAAGAATTTGGGGCTATAGCTCAGCTGGGAGAGCGCTTGCATGGCATGCAAGAGGTCGACGGTTCGATCCCGTCTAGCTCCACCAAATTCGCCGTATTAAGCGAGAGCACTGTTAGTCATTAATAGTTTTCAAATTAATATGTCCTTGTGTCCCCTTCGTCTAGAGGCCTAGGACACCGCCCTTTCACGGCGGTAACAGGGGTTCGAATCCCCTAGGGGATACCACTCTATCCCTTAAAGATAGGGTGCTATCACAAATGACTAACGAGTGATTTGTGAGATAACTAGCAAGACCTCAGTGATGAGGCTAAACATCAGTCCTTGTGTCCCCTTCGTCTAGAGGCCTAGGACACCGCCCTTTCACGGCGGTAACAGGGGTTCGAATCCCCTAGGGGATACCATCCTATCCATTAAAGATAGGGTGCTATCACAAATGACTAGCGAGTGATTTGTGAGATAACTAACAAGACCTCAGTTATGAGGAAAAACATAAGTCCTTGTGTCCCCTTCGTCTAGAGGCCTAGGACACCGCCCTTTCACGGCGGTAACAGGGGTTCGAATCCCCTAGGGGATACCATCCTATCCATTAAAGATAGGGTGCTATCACAAATGACTAGCGAGTGATTTGTGAGATAACAGCAAGACCTCAGTGATGAGACTAAAAATCAGTCCTTGTGTCCCCTTCGTCTAGAGGCCTAGGACACCGCCCTTTCACGGCGGTAACAGGGGTTCGAATCCCCTAGGGGATACCACCTCAACTAAGATTAATCGCTAATGTTAGTTGAGAACAATAAGCCACCTTTAGGTGGTTTTTTTGTATCTAAAATTCGTTATCCTGCCATAAGCCATAAGCCATAAGCCATAAGCCATAAGCCATAAGCCATAAGCCATAAGCCATAAGCCATAAGCCATAAGCCATAAGCCATAAGCCATAAGCCATAAGCCATAAGCCATAAGCCATGAGCCATAAGCCAATTCTATTGAGCCCGTATCAGTTTATTTGTCTTGGGGGTAGTAGGGGTGTTGGTACTTTTTGCTGTATTTACCTCTTATCAAATCGCAGTAGCGACATGAGAGTAAACCACGTGCGCTCTAAGCTGAGCACCATACTTAAAGCCCAATTTGTGGATATTTTGAGGATGCGGATATTGTTGAGGATAAGTGCTGGCAACAAACTCTGTGTGCCTGTACCAGCCAGCCAATAAAGCAAGCGCAAACAATAAGACTAATAATAAAGCCAAATAAAAAGGCGACTCTAGATCGCCTTTTACATCTAAACTCAATGATTTTTCAAATCAAAGTGAAAGGTGGTGCGCTTAAGAAACGCAAAGCTACTCAATCCCGAGGAAGCCACCAGTTTGATGCGCCCAAAGCTGGGCATAGATACCGCCAGCAGCAATCAACTCTTGATGGGTGCCTTGCTCGACGATACGACCTTGATCGAGCACGATTAATCTGTCCATCGCCGCGATAGTGGACAATCTATGGGCAATTGCGATCACAGTCTTTCCTTGCATTAGTTCATACAAGCTTTCCTGAATCGCAGCTTCCACTTCGGAGTCCAAGGCAGAAGTCGCCTCATCGAGCAGTAAAATCGGCGCATTTTTCAAAAGTACCCGAGCAATAGCGATACGTTGTCTCTGTCCGCCGGAGAGCTTAACCCCACGTTCACCCACTTGTGCATCTAAGCCATGGTTGCCATTAGGATCGGTCAGTTCATTAATAAAATCATGGGCCTGAGCCTGTTTTATTGCATGCTCGAGCTGGGTTTCGCTCGCATCAGGATTACCGTAAAGAATATTCTCCCGAATAGTGCGATGCAGTAGAGACGTATCTTGGGTCACCATACCAATCTGTGAACGCAGTGAGTCCTGCTTGACCGCTTTAATATCTTGACCATCGATACAAATTTGGCCTTTCTCAACATCGTAAAAACGCATCAACAGGTTCACTAGCGTGGACTTACCCGCGCCCGAGCGGCCAACGAGACCGACCTTTTCGCCCGCTTTGATATTGAGGTTCAGATCTTCAATAACACCAGTTTCTTCGCCGTAATGGAAACTCACCTGATTAAAATCGATACGTCCTTGCTCAACCACTAAAGTGTTGGCATTGGGCGAATCTTGGATAAGTGTTGTCTTGGAAAGGGTATTCATCCCATCGGTTACTGTGCCGATATTTTCAAATAACGAACTGATTTCCCACATGATCCATTGCGACATGCCATTGAGACGCAGCGCTAAACTCACGGCAATCGCAATCGCTCCAACGGAGATGGCATTGTCACTCCAGAGCAGGATAGACACAGCGGCAATACTGAAGGCGAGCATATAGTTAATCACTTGCACACTAACACTGATCCCCGTGACAAGGCGCATCTGGCGGTACACAGTGTCGAGGAAACTGCGCATACTCGCCTTGGCATACTCGGCTTCTTTATCCGTATGGGCGAAGAGTTTCACCGTGGTGATATTGGTGTAACTGTCGACAATGCGTCCTGTCATCGTCGAGCGCGCATCGGCCTGTTCAGTCGAAACTGTTTTCAGCCTAGGCACAAAATACCACTGTAAACCGATATAGAGCGCCAGCCAGATCAGCATGGGGATCACCAGACGAACATCGGCACTGGCCACCATCACCAGCATGGAGGTGAAATACACTAAAATGTACACCAGCACATCGAGCAGTTTCATTACGGTTTCACGGACCGCAAGGGAAGTTTGCATCACTTTAGTGGCAATGCGGCCGGCAAAATCATTTTGATAGAAGGACACGCTTTGCTTGAGCAGATAGCGATGCGCAAGCCAACGAATCGACATGGGATAATTACCCAGCAAGGTTTGATGCATGATCAGCGCATGAAATAGCACTAATAATGGCATCACCACTAGGACCATCAGCCCCATTAATAACAGCGTCGAGCCTTCATCTTGAAAGAGCGTCTCAGGGCTTTTTTTCACTAACCAATCGACTAATTGCCCCATAAAGCCAAAGAGCGAGACTTCGAGCATGGCGATTAATGCCGTCAGCACTGACATTAATATAAGCGGTAATTCATAGCCCTTAGTGTAATGGCGGCAAAACGCATATACCCCCGTGGGCGGCTTGGTTGGTTCGCCATCGGGCAGGGCTTCAACCCAAGATTCAAATCGTTTAAACATGAATTGACTCTATTTTATTGAGAAAAGTGGATGGGGAAAACGTCGAGGTGTCTAGCATATAGGATCTTGCACTTTAAAAGCACGCGATGATCCAGTTCCGTTTTCCGCGAGTGTGCTAGCATAGGGTGACGTACAGTAACCGACAAGTACAAAATTGTGAATAAGAGTGTCGGATAGCCAAATGAAGCAGACAAGCGTGAGCCAAAATTCAGCCCCACAACCGCCATCCGAGCCGACATCAAGCGACGCGCAGGATTGCCAAATATCCGCCGGGATTTGCCGTGAAGCGCGCATGAGCCGCGATCCACGTTTTGACGGTAAGTTCTTTGTGGGCGTGTTAAGTACGGGGATTTATTGCCGAACAGTGTGCCCAGCAGTAGCGCCGAAGGAAGAAAATGTGCGTTATTTTGACTCGGCCATTAAAGCTGCACAGGCGGGACTCAGGCCTTGTCTACGTTGCCGCCCCGACAGTGCTCCTGGCTCTAATCCGTGGAAAGGCACTAACACAACCCTAGACAGAGCCATAGGTTTGATTGAAGCTGGCGCCTTATCTGGTGAGCACGGATTAACGGTCGAGGCCTTGGCGGACAAATTGGGGATCAGCAGCCGTTATTTAAATAAATTATTTACCGCAGGATTTGGCACTTCACCTAAACAATTTGCCCTCTATCGTCAGTTATTGTTCGCAAAGCAGTTGTTGCATCAGACGCAGTTGCCCATCACTCAGGTCGCCCTTGCCGCAGGCTTTAACAGTATTCGCCGTTTTAACGAGGCATTTCAGCAGGCGCTGCAATTAACGCCCACCCAGTTGCGAAAATCCAGTCAGAAATCGACTATTAAAATAGACGACGGGGAGAGTGCCGAACTCGCTTGTTCGCAGGAGATGCCAGCGCACAGCTTGAGTCTGTATCAGTATTATCGACCGCCACTCGATTGGGCGGCGCAATTAGCCTTTTATCGCCTGCGCGCCGTCGAAGGCATGGAATGGTTTAGCGATAATGCAAACCCTCACTCCCATGGGGCGATTGACCCAAATATACCACTTGAGTATGGCCGTACTCTGCAAATTGAGGATATCCGCGCTGTGGTGCATATCGTCCATGAGGCACCTTTGCATCGCTTTAAAATCACGCTGACGTTAACGCCTGACTCGCCCTTATCGGGCCTACAAAAGCTCATCACCCAAGTGCGGCGCATTTTAGATCTCGATGCCGACATGCAGCTGATTGAACACAACCTTCAGCATCTGACCGATGTAAAACTCAGTAGCAAATCCGGGCTTAGGATCCCTGGCGCAGGCGCGGTGTTTGAGGCGGGTTGTCGAGCCGTCTTAGGTCAGCAGGTGAGCGTAGTGCAGGCGACTAAATTACTGAATATATTGGTCGAAGCCTATGGCGAACGATTTAGTTTAAATGGGCGGGAATATCGCCTGTTCCCCACGCCGCAGGCGATTCGTGAAGCGAGTCTCGATGAGCTTAAAATGCCCGGTGCGCGCAAACTGGCGCTCAATGCGCTTGCGGCGTTTATCTGTGAGCAGCCCGAAGCCTCAGTCGATGAGTGGATTGGAGTAAAAGGTATAGGTCCTTGGACCATTGCCTACGCCAAATTGCGTGGACTTGGCGATCCGAATATCTTCTTGCACACGGATTTAATTGTTAAAAAACAATTGTTAGCCAGTGTTGCCGAGCAAAAAGGCTTGGATATTGAAGCGGTAAAACAGCTGGATTATACGGCGCTTGCACAGCGGGTGGGTGCGGATATCGCCCCTTGGGGGAGTTATTTGACCTTCCAGCTGTGGTCCAATGCATAAGGCATTGCAGGCCACTCGTTATTGTTCCAGTGACTAGGATCCAGTGACGAGGCTCCATATGAGAGCCACTATTAACTATTTGAAACACAGTTCGAAAACACTGTACTAAAGCCGTTTACGAGAACCATTATGAGCCCGAATTTCTCCCAACTGATTAGCGCGCCAACGGCCAAAGATTATCAGCCCTGCGCTGTCGATACCTTAAGTACCCCCATCGGCGTACTACAACTCAATGCCAATGCCTACGGATTGAGCCACTTAACGGTCGTTGGGTCGAGCCGAACGGAGATCCCGCTAAAGGTTGCAACTGATGACGAACTTGCGCGGGCCAAAAGCCATATTGAGCAGGCAAAGGCGCAGCTTCAAGATTATTTTCGCGGTGAGCTAACCGAGTTCCACTTAAACTTAGCGCCTAAGGGAACCGAATTTCAGCAGCAGGTGTGGCAGACGCTGGTGCAGGTCGGTTATGGGCAGAGTTGCAGTTATGGCGACATCGCCCAGCGTATCGACAGACCCAAAGCCGTCAGGGCGGTAGGTGCTGCAAATGGTGCCAATCCCATCGCGATTATTGTGCCCTGTCACCGTATCATTGGTAAAAATGGCCAATTAACCGGTTATGCCTATGGACTTACGATGAAACAACAGCTGTTAATGCTGGAATCGACAAGTAAGGGAGCGCATTTTACGTTAGAATAGCGGTCATATTTGTTATTGATGAGCCATGTAATTTTTTATGACCCAAGCTTCTTCCTCCGTTGCCAGCTTTGCCGAACTTGGCATTATTGCGCCCCTGTGTAATCGACTCTCTGAGCTGACCTATGCGGCCCCTACGCCCATACAAGCGGCCACTATTCCGGCCGTGCTCAGTGGACGGGACGTATTAGCGGGGGCGAATACGGGCTCAGGCAAAACGGCCGCCTTTGCCGTGCCGTTATTGCAGCGCCTGTTTGAGGCGAAAACTGCGGAAAAGTCGGCAGGCCAAGTGCGTTGTTTGGTACTGGTGCCAACTCGCGAATTGGCGCAGCAAGTTGCCGATAGCTTTTTATCCTATGCTTCTCACTTCAATGGCCAACTTAAGATAGTCGCGGCGTTCGGCGGCGTGTCTGTCAATCTGCAAATGCAAAGCTTACGCGCGGGGGCCGATGTGCTGGTGGCAACGCCTGGCCGTTTATTGGATTTATTAGCCAGTAATGCGCTTAAGTTAAACCGCGTCTCGGCCTTAGTGCTGGATGAAGCTGACCGCATGTTAAGCCTTGGGTTTACCGATGAATTAAATCAAGTGCTTGAGGCGCTGCCCGCCAAGAAACAAACCTTATTGTTTTCGGCTACATTCCCTGAAGAAGTCCGAGCACTCACGGCCAAATTACTCCATCAACCGCTTGAATATCATCTGCAAAGTGAGCAAGAAAGCACTATTGAACAGCGTGTTATCACAGTCAACCGTGAACAAAAAACGGCGCTATTGGCACACTTGATTAAACAGCATCAGTGGTCGCAGGCGCTTATTTTTGTTAGCGCTAAAAATACTTGTAATCACCTCGCACAGAAGCTGTCTAAACGTGGGATCAGTGCCGAAGTCTTCCATGGCGATAAGGCGCAAGGCGCGCGTACTCGGGTACTCGATGGCTTTAAAAGTGGCGAAATCAGTGTATTGATTGCGACTGATATCGCAGCCCGCGGTATTGATATTGATAAACTCCCTGTGGTGATTAACTTCGATTTGCCAAGAAGCCCGGCCGATTATATGCACCGTATTGGTCGTAGCGGCCGCGCGGGAGAGGCGGGTTTGGCGGTGACCTTGATTTCCCATGAGGAATATCATCACTTCGGCGTGATTGAAAAGAAAAACAAAATCAAACTGGTACGTGAACAAATCACCGGATTTGAAGCGAATGCCGAGATGCCACTGGAAGTGTTGGCGCAGGAAAAACCGCAGGCTAAACCCGAAGGCACTGGCAAGAAAAAGCGTAAACAGTTACCCGCGGCGAACCTTGAATTTTGGGGTAAAAAGTCTTAATTCCTTGGGCGTGAGTTATGCTTAGTGCATCTCATGTCCCTTCGCATCTGGTTTGTGGGAGCAGTATGCAGCATCTATTTTGGTTAGTTGAAGGCAAGATAGCGGGTCGAAGTGGCCCCAATAAGGATCCTTGGGATTTAGCCGAGCTTAAGGACTCTGGGATCCGTGCCGTGTTATCCGTGAATGGCGGAGAGGGCTGTGAGCCGGGCAGTTTTAAGCATCATGGATTGCGTTATGAATGCATTCCTTTCTCCCGCAATGTCCCGCCGCAGGAAGGGGATGTTGCAATATGTGTTGCCCAGCTACCGCGTGCGCTGGCGTTTATTCAGCAGTGTGAAGCCGATAACTTGCCCGTGCTAATCCATTGCCGCTCGGGTAAAGACCGTACTGGGCTTATTATGGCCTATTACTTGATGGTCAATGGCGCCGCGCCTTTGCATGCCGTTAGTCAAGTACGCAGTATTCGCGATATTGCGTTTACTGCCGAAGGTTGGGACCAGTTTGCCTTCGATGTGCTCTATGCGTTACAGGACTAACCATCTGAATTCATAAAATAAGGAATACCATTTAGTGACGATATTAGGGATATCATCGCGCAGTTGTGGCGCCACCTTCGCCAACACAATCGCCCAGCATCTTGCCAAGAAGATGGGGCAAAAACGCAAGAGTTATCCCGTCAAACAAATGGTATTTCGTCTCTCGCTTCCCTTTTGGGGGCTTTTGCTCCTGTTGATTAACGGTTGTAGCTCAATGGCAGAATTACCCGCAAAATCAATTGAAACAGCCTATCCCTTAGCCGAAAACTCCACCCTGTATCAGGCGGTAAAAACCGCCATGACGCAGCATCCCGAGCAAACTGGGGTATTTCCCCTCGGTGATGGGGTCGATGCCTTCGTCGCTCGCTTGTTGCTGATTGAGTCCGCCGTCAGCAGTATCGATCTGCAATATTATATTTATCGGATAGCGCGGAAAACCTCGCCGTTCAGGGCGAGGATGAATAGCGCAACGGCGAAGCCGTTCTGAGGGCTACGCCGGAGTTTGTTGCTGCTCAATATACTGCCGGATGATCTCAATTGGCGCACCACCACAGCT
>NZ_NAJR01000027.1:0-17563 GCF_002196695.1 Shewanella sp. Shew256
GTAATAATTTTTTAAGGATCGCCTCTTTACGTTCTGGTGAATACCGAGCCATTTTGTTCTCTTTTGCCGCACCCTGTCTTTAAAAATAATGATTATTTAGGGGTGACAACAATCCTGACACAGGGGGCACTTATCGAATCGTCAATGGAGCTGGGGCTAAGAATAGCACCTTACTATTTGATAATCAGAGAAGAGTGAATCAGGCTTATGATTTGATAACAGACTTAATGCGTCATTACACCCAAGACCAAAGTTTACGTGTACATCATTTACGACATAGTTTTGCTAATTGGACTTGGTGTCGTTTGAATGCCAACCTTATAACGGTAGGCAGGCGACATTTAACCTTGTTCAATGATGAAATTTTTGATGAAAAGTACCTAAAAAGGTTGCAAACTCGTCTCCGCTATAATGATAACACCCGCAAGAAAATGTTTATCCTGTCTCATATGATGGGCCATAAAGACGTTCAATCGACGCTTAATAGTTACCTTCATTTAACAGACCTTCTGTATTACTTGCAGCACAATTCGTGCTTTGAACTGACAAAATACTTTACATCAGAGTGCGTAGGTCGTGTGATACTGCAACCCCTTGAACCAGGGTTGAGTCTAGCTGAGCGCATAACGTACTATACTCAGGAAGTAATGCACAAACTTGACATTAAACCTGCACCTGAAACAGTCAACTTAGTGATGCCAAGTTTGGCGAACTTCTCTGCCAATATAAAAACAGACTTAACGATCAGTAGTCTAACTTGGGCTAACGCATTAAATGCGTTAAATACATCATCGATCATCGAAGTTGCCGCACACTACGCGGTTCCATTAGAGCAATTACAAAAGCTACTCAGTAATGCCGAGGCTATTCATATGAAATATCCTCGTAGAGGTAAGCGCTTACCCTTAATCCCCAAATTTCCACGTATAGAAATTTCGGTTGCCAATATTCAGCAAAATAAAAATTTAGCCAATTCAACACGAGTATTTACATTTTTATGTAATAAATTGGATAACATTATAACCGAGGGGGTGGTGACCTTAGAAAATATTAGACTAGGAGTAGAGATTCTGAATTACGCAGTCCCAGGGAAGAGTAATGCCTTGAGGTGCCCAGACTCCAAAGTTTCTAGAATGTTTATCCGTTTTTGTCAGTTGTTAGGACTAAAAGATCGCCATCTAAGGTTTAAATATCATAGAGCAGGCCTTCCTCTTGATACTGCAAACAGAATTAAAGAAAGATGGGTAAAAACTATTATTGATTATGGTTTTAGTGAAAAAAATTTTATCATCGGGAGTGAAGGCGAAGGGCGATTCTTAGGAAAGCATGATGGCAATGGATTCCTAGAAATATCAATAGTTAATAACACATACAAACGTGTACAGCGCCATCGGAGTTTGTTTAGCTTTTTACATTTCATATTAATTTTGAGCTACAGTGAAAAGAAATAAAATATAATTCAATAGGTTGATCTTTTCATTTTTAAAAAAATCATAAAATAAAATTTTATATCATCTTACTTTAATGTCTATGGTATATCATCTAGTGATGCTTATTTTTTATTTGTCGACTATAAACTATTCAATCTATAAATTAGATTTCCATCAACTTTGGTAAAGTAGTAATGTGGTGGAAGTGTGTTAAATTGAGTTTTGGCAAAATTAGATTCAGCTGATGTACGATCTGCTTGCTTTAATACATGTTCGATAGCATATCGAGCTTTATGGCCATACGGTTTTACAGCTAAAAGATCACTTAACATTGAAAAAACGCGGCTGTTTAACGTACCGAGCTCACCTAAAGGTTTTGCCAATAGAGCAAAGGCATAACTCTCATGGGGCCCTGCACAGTATTTATTATTGTTCATGTTTAAAGCTGGGTAAATTTTTCCAATATCATGAAATAGTGCAGCAACAAGCCCTATCTGACATTCTATCTCGGAGTGGCCTAAGTGTTTTGCATTCTGATAAGTCATTTCAGCTACTTCAATACTGTGTTCAAACAAGCCACTCTTATAACAATGATGATGTCTAAAGCTAGCTTCTGAGCTCATGAATAATTTAAGGATATCCTCTCTATTCAGAATAAATTCGGCAAATGGCTGAAGTTCATCAATCGTCACTAAGCTAAGCAATCTAAGAAATCGGCCAACTAAACTTTCTTTGAGCTCGTTAACAAGACTGACCATTTGACTGTATTTCTGTTCTGTACATTTGGTGGGCACGATTTTTATCGTACAAATAACAGTATTGCCATGATAATCATGAGATACCATTATTTGCGCCAAGCCATAATCAACTTGGCAATTCCTTGCTATTTCAGCTGATGTTATCGCATTAATTAGATTGTTGGATGCAATAAACTCACAATTCGCAGTTGGCAGATTTGCACTAAACTTAATGCTTTTTATCCATACAAATATTGACTTACTCATCTTAACTCTCCTGATTGAAGTCGAAATTAACATGCTGAATGAGTCGGTCGAATGCACTACCATCTTGTCGAGTCGCGTTTGGAACATAACGGCTATAAACCTCAAACAACATTTTTGTTGTGCTGTGCCCCATTTGTTTAGCTATCCATTCAGGGTTTTCACCTGCTGCTAGCCATAACGTTGCACAAGTATGTCTTGTTTGGTAAGGGCGTCTTCTTTTTAAGCGCATTTCGTCTAAAGCGGGGTACCAAATTCGTTTCGTAACATTACGGTGCTCTAAAGGATTACCATTTGCATTGCAAAATACATAAGCATTATTGCCTGTTACTTTTCGTTGTCTTTTTAATGCATCAACTACAGGTTGTGATAATTGAATACTACGATAAGAGGCTGATGTTTTTGGGGTTTCAATATTGCCGTCAACAAGTGTTTCTTGGATTAAGATTTCATTACGTTCTAAATTAACAAATTGCCACTTTAATCCATCGATTTCAGCTGTTCGCATAGCAGTAAAAAACCTAACGGTATAATAATTTCTATAATCATCTCGAATTTTCTCTAAAAAATATTGTACTTCTTGTAGAGAAAATGGCTCGATGACCGTTTTATCGATTCTTAAAGGCTTGATATTTATAAATGGAGTAGGGAAATCAAATCGTAATGCCGCTTCATTTAAGATCCCTCGTAGTGGCGTCATTACATGATTAATCCAATCGTTACTAAGTTTTTCTGTCGCGCCGGGACGTCTAGACTCAGAAATAGAAGCTCTAAATTTAATTAAACTTGGCCTTGTAATCTCATCTAATCTAATGTGACCAAATACAGGTAATAAATAACATTCAATTATCATCTGTATATTCTTATAATGACTCTTTTTCCATTGGATCTTGTTTTCTAGAACCCATTCGCCTACAAACTCTTCGAATGTTGGGATATTTGACATAATATTTACAGTCAAAGGCTCATTATTTTCAGCTAAATGCTGTTGAACCCCGATGTCATATTCTGCAAATTGACTACATCTTGAGCTGGAAGGGAAATATGATTTAAATACAAATCGATTCAGTCGAATTTCAGCTTCGATAGTATTCATAATATTGGTCAATTTTGATCTGTTTAATCGATTATCAATCAAAACCGTTTGCTCTCTACATCGGATCCCTTTGTAAGTGAAATCAAAAAATAGTTTTCCAGCGCGAGCTCTAATGTTACCCATGGCAAACACCTCGACGTGCCATTGGTACAATAATTTTGCTTCGTTGTGCTTTCCTAAAAAGCTCAATCTCTATTTCTTCCCAAATGTAAAAAATTTTTCTACCACCAAAAGGTTTGATGTAATGAATACCTTCAATGAAGACACTATCTTTCAATGTATGATTGATATATGCCGCACTAAACTTTATTCTATGAGAAAGTTCTTTGGCATTGAGTAAAGTTTGTTTCATATAACCCCTAAGCGTTCTTTAGTTACCCAAAATGTTCCATGCAGGAACATTTAATCACTTATCTTTTGTTCTTGCAAGGAACATTTAGGGTTATTTTTGCTCATATAGAGGTTAATTAAAGTGATTCGATTTAAAATCAAAGAGTTAATAGCAGAAAAAGAATTTAAAGAAAGACGAAAAATTACACTTCAAGAGGTTTCAGACTCGACAGGGGTTAACCGTACAGCATTATCGAAGATGATGAACCCTAGCTATGAGTATTCGACAACAACTAAAGCAATTGACTCGCTATGTACCTATTTTGACTGCAATGTAGGAGATGTTATCACGCACATAAAAAATTGATTTTATTGTTATCCTATAGCCTTATCATTGCTATGTAACTACTGGTCGATGTAGGGAAGTTGTTTCTGCAATGTTAATTAAAAGGAACTACGAGAACACCCGAATTTGATGCTATGAAAGCTCTGTAGAATGCTTTTGCTAACGAACAAACTAGAAGCAGGGGAGGTAACTTGTTAAATTAGTGGTGTTCTCAAAGCGTAAGCTAAACAGACAGTGACCCCAATATATTTCAACAGTCTGTTTAGTGCTGTGCTCATAATACTTTACAATGCAATAACCGCTATAATGACTGCACCTAGCATATATAGCCCAGTTGATAAGGAAATTGATTTAACTGCACTGAATTCCTTTACTTCAATCTTCTTAATACTATTGATATCTATAGACTTTCCTTCTCCAGATAGAGTTAGCTCAGTTACATTTTCAACTTTGAATTCAAATATTTCATCTGAAATAGTCGTGATTTTTACTTTTTCCCCCACATAGCTTTCTGCGGGAATTGGATCAAGTTTAACTTCATTCAATGATGTGCAACCAGATATTGCAAAGCTGATTAAAAACATCATAATCATTTTTTTCAAAATTACCTCCATTTGATAACTCATAACATCCATGATTAACTCTACTTGGACCTGTGAATGAGTGATCCAATCTTCAGTTTCGTAAACTACGGATAGCACAAACATACCCTGATCTACAGGAACCAATAATAGGGAGCAGACGCTCTCTAAAATACTACATCATAAGCAACCCTTGAACACCAACTTACTTTGATAAGGTTAAACGACTATTTATATGGCAAGGAGTCATTCGACAACCTTATCATAAGTAGGCTTGTCAGCTTGATTCATGCCGATACGGGTTCTGTACCATCAGATTTATCTGTTATTCCTGAAAGGATGGCTAGTATCAGAGCCCCAACAGAAAGTAATCCACCGGCCCAGTTAGGAGATTGCAATCCAAAACCCGCCGTGATGACATACCCGCCAAACCAAGCTCCCACGGCATTACCTAAGTTAAATACACCGATATTGATTGCAGAAGCTAATGTGGATGCTCCAGCAGCTTTTGCTTTATCCATTACGAGCTTTTGAATAGGAGAAACGGTTGCAAACCCAAATGCGGCCATTAGAAAAATACAAATGATAGACATGATTTGACTGTGAACGGCATAGGTAAAGGCAAATAGGACAATCGCTTGTGCACCTAATGTGATATAAAGCATCGGCATTAATGCTTTGTCTGCGTATTTACCTCCAAGTTGATTGCCGACACACAGACCCAATCCAAACACTAGCATCAGCCAAGTTATGCTAGAGCTACTAAAACCCGCAATGTCAGTCATCATCGGGGCGATATAAGTAATAGAAGTAAAAAATGCGCCTGGCCCCAAAACGGTGATCCCCATAGCTAAGAGCACATTAATGTTACTGAAAGCCTTAACTTCTTTGGAAAAACGTTGACCCTTTGGGGCCTCTTGATGTGGGATTAGTCGCCAAACACTCAGTACTGTAAGACAGCCAACTACAGCAACAAGACCAAATGTCAGACGCCAAGTTAAGTGTTCACCAATCCAAGTTCCTACTGGAACGCCTACAAGATTTGCGGTCGTTAATCCCATGAACATGAAAGCAATTGCTTGAATACGCTTTGATGGCACAACCATATCCGCAGCAATAATAGAGCCAATACCAAAAAATACACCATGGGCCAGTGAAGTAATAATACGCCCCAGTATTGCGGCACCTAAGGTAGGAGCAAATGCTGTGATTAAATTTCCTATGATAAAAAGTACCATCACAATCATTAGCATGGTTTTACGCGGGATCTTAGCGCCAAAAATGATTAGGGCTGGTGCACCAAAAAACACCCCTAATGCGTACGAGGTTGCTAAATAGCCCGCTATGGGGATGGATATTTGAAATTCTGCGGCTATGGCAGGTAGCAGTCCAGCAATGACAAACTCAGTGGTACCAATACCAAAGGCGCCTATCGCCAGCGCCCAGAGTGCAAGTGGCATGATCTTATTCCTCAAAAAATCGATTAAATATTTATTGAAATAAGTTTAATCGTAACGTCTGAGTTGATAAATAAGTCTGATTTCCACTTAATGTAGAGTTTAATTCTACTTGTCGAAATGGCCTTCTCTTGCTTTTTGGATGAGCACATCAACAAGTAAACGAACTTTTGGTACTAGATGTTTAGTGCATGGCCACAAGATGTGTAGAGCAACAGGTTGTGGCATGTTTTCAAGCAATATTGGAATAAGCGCACCAGTGTCAATGTGCTCCCTAACCATACTTTCGGGAAGCTGGACGATCCCCATATGACCTAAGCAAGCCTTCAACAATGCATCACCATCACCGATTTGGTGAGGTTTATCAGAGACATATTGAATGGTTTTACCTTCTTTGTCCTTAAATTTCCATGCTAAAGGTGCCCGACATCGATACCCCATAATACAACTATGGTTGGTGAGATCGTCGAGATGTATTGGTGTTCCGTGTTGTTTGAAGTATGTCGGCGTTGCACACAAATACAGATTTTGGTCGCTTAAACAGCGCGACTTTAACTCATTTGTACTCTTTAATTCACTGAATCGTAATACTAAATCTAAACCCTCTTCCACGGGATCGACAAGACGATCATTGAATGACATCTCAAATCTTATATCAGGGTACTGTTTGGAAAAATCAGTCAGGATTGGCATCATTAAATGACGTCCAAAAAATGCTGGCATATCAATACGGATGACGCCTGATGGATTATCTTTACGACGGCTTAGAGAGTTTTCTGCCGAATCGAGGATTTCCAAAGCAGTTGTGCAACTGGACAGATAAGCTTCACCATCTCCAGTTAGGCTGAGTTTTCTTGTTGAACGATGGAAGAGTTTAGTGCCTAAGCGTTCTTCTAGCCTTGCAATACTTTTCCCGACTGCGGATTTAGTGATCCCTAATTTTTCACTCGCTTCTGTAAAACTGCAAGAATTGGCTGCGACGACAAAGGTTGTGATCCCTCGAAACGATTCGTCTGAATTTAATGTAGACATTAGGTATACCTTTTAGATTGATTGTAACTATTATCGAGTTTAAATCTCTAATTGTATACGGATAAACCCAGTCTATTGCCAATGGAAAGAGGTGTTGGAGTCTGCATTTGTTGTTGATTTCATATTGATTCTGTTGTTTGCGAAGCAAACCTGAAAAATGCAATCGATAAAGATGCTATGTTCACTCTCCTGTATATTGATGAATGAGTCAGTATCCCATGCCTATCATTAGATCATGATTTAACTCGCAAACTTATTGTAGGGTTATGTTTCTTGGTAAGCTGTCCCCAAAAGCTCGAGTCGGTTGCCCTGAAAAGATAGCCAGCACGGTCCAAGTTCACGCCAATAGCTTTGAAAAGATTGCATCGGTAAGCTCAAAAGTCGGCTAATTCTTTACAAATCTCCCTTTAAACAGACTCTATGCACATTGCCATGTTTGCTACGATGAAATCGGCACCGCTGCCAAATTATTGCCCTCGAAAGTATAAAGCACAATTGTGTTTGCAAATTGTTTAAGGTGTAACTATCAGAATTTAAAGTTAAAAAATAAAATTGCATTTAACTACAACAGCCTTCCCCTTTGGCTGTTAAATGATTTTCATTTTTAACTGGTCATTGTCATTTATCCGTCACGCTTCTGTCATCTTGAATAGTTAGTTTTCCAAACTGCTTAGAACGACTGAATCCCTCACTCTATATTCCAAGATCAAATAAGGATTTTAAACTATGACGAATAAGTCATGTGTTAAGGTATTTGCTGTCAGTGCCGTTGCTTTAGCCCTTGCTGCCTGTAACTCGTCTGATGACAAAGATGTATCATTCATAAATCCAGGTGTACCGACCGGAACATCTGCATCCTCATTCATTGCAGAACCCTCGTTATCTGGAACCGACATTGCTGTCGTTGATGGGCATATTCCTGTGACGAACAATAATGGCAACGTTGTGGCTTACGACCCATCAGTAAACCCATTAATTCAAATTCTTAAAGGTTTCGATGATATTTGGTATGTTGGCGATGATACTTGGGCTTTAACCGGCTCTTCTGAATCGAAATCGGTTGCTGAGGGTTATGAAGCCTATCCTGGTGTTGTTGGTGGGGGTACGAATAGCACCAGTTATGCAATTCCATTGGATTTTAGCAATGAGAAAATTCTAAATAGAAAGGTGTGGCAAGAAAACTTCGACTATGTGAAAAAACGTACAGAAGAAGCTTCTAAAGCAGAAATGGTCGCAGCATACTTAGACGATCAGCGTGACAAAGGTTTTAGTATCACGTCTGGCTTGGGGCCAATGGCTAATGACTATCGCAGCGGTGCCAATGCGACATCTTCATTTAGTGTTAATGCCAATGGCGATGTCGTACTGACTGATAGTGTCAACGGTGATGCTACCGTTCTCGATATTGCCAATGTGAAATACAACGGGGATCTATATAACCTGCTGGCTAACTCAACTCGTACAGGATTTGGCACGACGACACTTAACGAACAGGCTACGGCCCTGAGTGATGTAGTGAAATTGCTGCAAACCGTTGCAGCATACGGTGCTTCAACAGAAGCGCCTAAATATCATTTCCAATCGCCTCGCCCTTGGCGCATTAGTGCCGATGATTACAGCACTGCAAACTTCTCTGACCCTTCTTCAACCATCGCGAGTGCGATAACTGACGTTCATGCACTGGAGACAAACGCTTGTTTGGGTCTTGATGGAGCATCTGTCGATGTTTATAAGTACTATGAACGTCCTGCAAATCCTATTGCTATTCCTATGCCGGGTCTGCTGTGCGCTGCACGTACTACATACTATGGAAAAGACTCTGACAATGATGGTATTCCCAATAGCTTCAGTGAGTTTGAAGGAGCAAGTGAAACAGCGGTAGATGCATTACCTGCACTCTATTCGAGCCGCGCTAAAGATGGTGCTTTCCCTAGTGGTCACACCGCAGAAGCTTTTGACCGAGGCTTAATCTATGCCTATGCCATTCCAGAACGTTTCGCAGAAATGGTTGCAAGGGCTGGTGATCTGGGAACGAGTCGTATTGTGGCGGGTATGCATTCACCATTAGATGTCATTGGTGGCCGCATTATGGCAACGGCAATTTCTGCCGCGATGTTAGCTGACAGTGGCAACGAAGCCGCGTCTGATGCAGCAGTGTCACAAGCTCAAGCTTACTTCCTTGCTAAGGCGCAAGAAGCGGGTTACGACAATGTTTATGATTACGCTCACTGCACGACGAACACCGCTAGAACATGTAATTTGTCTGATGGGTATGCCGATCGTGCCGAGATGAAAACTCGCTATCGCGCAAGTTTGACTTATGGATTCTCACCGTTGTCGGAACCAAATGCCGAACCCGTTGTACCCAAAGGTGCTGAAATACTGTTAAAAACTCGTTTCCCGTACTTAGACGCAAACCAACGTCGCCAAGTGTTAGCATCTACCGAAATAGATTCTAACTACCCAGTGATTAATAAATCCCGTGGTTGGGGACGTCTGAACCTTGTTGATGCCGCAGATGGCTTTGGTGCCTTCGATAGCAATATTTCAATTAATATGAACGCAAGTCTTGGCGGATTTAATGCTGTAGACCGTTGGTATAATGACATTTCTGGAGAAGGACGCTTAGAAAAGAGTGGTACAGGAATGCTTATTCTTGCGGGCAACAACTCTTATAGCGGTGGCACTTTGGTACAGGATGGCACTTTAGTGGCTGCTTCCTCATCAGCATTTGGTAGTCACACACTTTACCAGCAAGGTGGAGCTATCAAAGTTGCAATTCCAGCAGGTGCAACAAGCAATACTGAAGGTGCGTTACAAGTATCCAACTTCGTCATGAACGCTGGGACATTAGCGCTAGATTTAACTCACCAAGGACAAATTTCTGCAAGTGATGGTATTTATCTTACAGGAAACGATTTGTCTCTAGCCTTAACGGTTCCCAAGCTAACGGTGGCAACCAGCTTCACTATTATGAGCGCGGCTCATTTGGAAGGTAAATTTGCTGACATCAGTGTGACTGATAAAACAAATGTAACCTATGCAGCATCAGTTAGTTACACTGAACGTGGTGCAACAGTCACAGTAACCCCTCAAGGTTAATGATGTGAAGATGAAAGCCCTCAACATTGGGGTGAGGGCTTTAAAACCAGTCCGAAGTGCTTCATCAGGTGTGGAGTACCGCCATCTTTATACTTGAGAGAGATGCTTCAACAGAGTGATGGCCACGGCTTCAGAGCTGGCAGGATTCTGACCAGTAATGAGCTGGCCATCTTCTACCACATAGGGCGCCCAATTTTCGATTTTTTGGTAATTCGCTCCCAGACGAATAAACTCATCCTCAATCAAAAATGGAACCACGTCTGTCAGTTGCACATCCGCTTCCTCTCCATTCGTAAAACCTGTTACCTTACGGCCCTTAATCAATAGTTCACCATTCGGTGTAGTCACGTGGCGTAATACTGCTGGGGCGTGACAGACAAATCCGGTCGGTTTGTTGGCTGCTGTAAAGGCTTCAATCAATTTAATTGACTCTTTAGAGTTGGTTAAATCCCATAATGGTCCGTGACCGCCTGGATAAAACACGGCATCAAAGTCTGCTGCCTTAACCGTTTCTAATTTCACCGTATTCGCTAAAGCATGTTGCGCTACAGGATCTTGATTAAATCTATGGGTTAAATCGGTTTGAAAATCCTCGAGCGCGCTTTTGGGATCGAGTGGCGGTTGACCACCAAGAGGAGACGCTAACACAATATCTGCACCCGCATCTTTGAAGGTATAATAGGGCGCTGCAAACTCTTCTAACCAAAAGCCGGTCTTGTGGCCAGTGTTTCCTAGTTCACTATGCGAAGTTAGTACCATTAAAATTTTCATGTGTTTTCCTCATCCCATATAGTGGGCGTCATTAAAATAGTCAGTGTCATTAAGCGGTAAATAGCGATTTCAACATGGCATGTTTGTGTTGGTACGGAGCTCGTAAACGTAAATTAGAGGCACCATCTTCACTTTGAACAACCACGGGCTTGGCATGGGTAAAACGTCTAAATCCGTGGATACCGTGATAAGCACCGATCCCAGAAGCCCCGACGCCGCCAAAGGGTAAGGTATCGATAGAAGCATGGGTCATGATGTCGTTAATCACCAGTGCACCGGAAGTTGTCCTCAAGGAAAATGCTTGCTGCTGTTTGCTGTCATTTCCAAAATAATAAGCGGCGAGTGGCCTTGGATGTGCATTGATATATGCAACCGCTTCATCAATCTGTTGATAGATTTTGATTGGGAGGAGTGGGCCAAAGATCTCCTCTTGCATCACCAACATATCCTCTGTGACATTTAAGATAATGTGCGGGGCAATCTTGCGTGTTATGGCATCAAAGTCTTGCTCACCCGCGGGAGCTAGGCTGATGATTTCTGCTCCTTTTTCTTTGGCATCATGGATAAGGGTTACTAAGCGCTCAAAGTGTCTTTGACTGATGATTGAAGTGTAATCATTATTTTGCTGTATGGCTGGAAAGTTCTCTGCCATAAACCGGCGTGTCGCAGTGACAAAGTCGCTAGCTGCTGCCTGAGGCAATAATATGTAATCAGGTGATACACAAATCTGGCCTGCATTAAATGTTTTGACCGTCATTGTGCGCTCAGCGGCGACTTGAATATCTGCATCCTCTGCAATTACTACAGGGGATTTACCGCCTAGCTCTAACGTCACTGGAACGAGGTTTTCTGCCGCAGCACGCATGACATGCTTTCCAACTGCGGTGCTCCCCGTAAAGACCAAATGGTCAAATGGTAAAGAACTAAATGCTTGCCCAACTTCAGCATCACCCAATACCACGACCAACTCGTGTGGCTCAAAGTATCGAGCGACCAATTCTGCAAGTAGTAATGAGGTATTGGGTGTTAGCTCCGAAGGCTTCAGCATTGCAGTATTACCAGCGGCAAACACGCCCGCTAAAGGGCCGAATGCGAGATTCAGTGGAAAATTCCAAGGGCTGATAATGCCCACCACGCCCAGCGGTTGCTGCTCAATCCAGGTTTGCATGCCGTCAGCGGGCGCCGCCACTATTTCAGGTTGCATCCATTGCTCTACATGCTCGGCGGCAAACTTTAATGCACTGATGCTGCTTGCGATATCAGCAAGCAGTGACTGATAGCCACTGCGGTGGCCAAAGTCGGCACTGATTGCGGCGGTGAGCTGAATGTGATTATCACTGAGTAGTTTTACTGCTCGTAATAATCTGTCACGGCGAACCGCCGCATCAGTTACGCCTAATTTGAGGTGTGAGCTTTTTAAGCCGCTAAGTATGCTCAGTAATTCTTGTTTTGTTTGCTTCATTGGTGTTTTTACTCCATCCACATGAACTAGGTTCGACTCAAATAATGTTCAGTAGAACGTCAATGTTGCCGCGGGTGGCATTCGAGTAAGGGCATACTTGATGTGCCGCTGTAACGAGTGCTTGAGCCTGCTGTTTTTCTATACCTGGAAGGTCAATGTTGAGGGTAATGGCGAGGCCATATCCCTGTGTTTCTAATGTGCCTATACCGACTTGTGCAGTGACTTTGGCGTCATCTGGCACCTTTGGATAGGCTAATTTATTGGTTGCAACAACTGCTTTCATTGCGCTGAGAAAACAAGCGGCATATCCCACAGCGAAGAGTTGCTCAGGGTTATTACCAAAACCACGCCCTCCAAGCTCTTTTGGAGCCCCTAACCAAATATGGAGTGAGCCATCTTCTGTTCTTGCATAGCCATCTCGTCCACCGGTTGCCGTAGCAGTTGCGCGATAAAGTTCATTCTTCAACATCACTATCTCCTTAATCGGAATGTGTAAATTTGCGTTGAATGAAGCATAAAAGAATTTTGAGTGCCGAAGATAACAATGCTATTTTGGTTGGGGTATAAATAAATTTATGGGGTCATATGTCGTTAGTCCGGCTAAGAACGTTTATTGAGGTTTATCGACAACGCTCAATAAGTGGTGCGGCGCGTATGCTCAATTTGACGCAACCCGCGGTATCGCAACACATTGCAGGGCTTGAAGTGGCTGTCGGTCGGCCTTTATTTGAGCGTCAAGTCAATGGGGTACTACCGACCTCTATTGCGGATGAATTGGCTGCTGATATTGGTGACAAACTCGATGCGGCTGAAGCCGCCCTTGCGTCTGCGAGAGCGCGTTCTCGTGATGTCTCTGGTGCTTTACAACTGATTGGCCATGCTGATTTTATGGCAGAAAATCTCGCGCCTGAATTAGCCCCACTGCTTGAAGCGGGTATTCGCGTTCGGATGCACACAGGGGATGGTCCCATGGTCACGCAAATGCTATTAGAGGGGCATTGTGACTTGGGGATCTCAGCTCATCCAGTGACGGATAATCGCTTGAAAAGCGAAATTTTGCTGACAGATAAGGTGATTGCCGTCGCTTCACCGAAGGTAGTTGAGCGCATAGTACAAGCGGAAGAATTTGATCGTGCACTTCTTCAAGAGCCGCTATTAGCCTACAACTTAGAATTATCATTAGTAGATGCTTGGCTGAGCGCCAACCGCATTGATGCGTCCAATTTGATTCCCGCTATGGTAGGTCAAGATCTCCGAGCCCACCGAAATCTACTGGTTCAAGGAATTGGTTGGTCCGTTTTGCCGCAATTTTTATGTCAAAAGCAACTTAACTCTGGTGAGTTAATGCTCATCCCGCCGCCAAGGACGCAAACTGAAATTATTTATAACCTTATTTGGTTACCGAGCGCCTTACGGCAGCCAAGGGTTGCTCATGCTCGAAGCGCACTTTTAGGTCGTCTACAGGATGTTATGTAGCGTAAGAGGTTGCAACTCGCACTCATTCACACGGCTCAGGGAAACTGTGTAGCAAAGAACTGATTCGCGTACAAAATTACAATCTGTAAGTGTAAATATCTTTAGTGATAAACAAAGGGTTATGTTATGAGGCTATATGTATACTAACTTCAGACTAAAATCAGTTTTTAGTGTTAGTCGTGCCTAACGTTTTGATTATTTTATCTGTTATAAGGTAAATGAGTAGCATTATAACATATTAAAAAATATGCTATATATTCAACCCTAATAGCACAGTTGGTGTAGATCTGGTATATGATAAAAAAAGATGCTCACTTTGATTATGTGTTTGTTTTTTCACTTTATTTAATAGGTGTTTTACTACTATTTGCCTATGGGTTTTCTCGATTAAATTCGGAAGCAAGAGAAAGAGAAAGTTGGGTTAGTCAGCAAATGACTGATGTTATTTCAGAAATACAACATTTTTATGAGGGGAAGTTAGCACCATCTATCCCTATCACCGATTGTGACCGTTTCCTTCAAGATTCGATGCCGCTTTTACTGTCCTCTCCCTATATCCGCAGTATTAATGTTGCACACGGCGGAGTCATTGTTTGCAGTTCCATCTCAAAGCAAACGCTTAAACAAATTAAGAACTGGAACGCATCAGGAAAACAGCTTGAGCTACGATACGTCACTCAGACTCCTTTTTCAGAGCTGTTTCCCACTCATCGGCAAGCAATCCTTTCACTACACTTCGAAAAGAATCGCTTTTATGGAATGTACATAGCACTTTACCCTGAGTCGGTATTTAGAACACTGGGAGCTCCTCGGTTTCTACAGACTGTAATGCGATTTGAGAATGCCACTTTTTATTCCGATGGTCGCATCGTTGATGAACTGAACCGTCTGCCTTCGGAGCAATTCTTTTCTGTCGACAGTGATATCTCAACGACTGCATTTGCAAAGTATATTTTTTATAACTATGGGGTGTTGCTAATTGCTTGGACATTCATCATGTTGATGAGTGCTAAAAGTTTAGTTCGATACTTGCATACCTTTAGCCTAGATTATTGGCGAATACGTAAAGCGATAAAGCAAAATCAGTTTCATCCCTACATCCAACCAGTGGTAAATGATTGTGGTGAAGTTACAGGAGGGGAGGTACTCGTTCGCTGGATACACCCTAAAAAGGGCGTAATATCTCCCGCTGATTTCATTGACCGCGTCGAAGAAAATGGTCAAATCGTAGAGATTACTTCGTTCCTTATGCAAAAGTGTCTGTCAGCTTTTTCAAAGGTCAACTTGCCTGAAGCTAGACAACATTTTCGAGTCGGCTTTAACGTCTGCCCAATCCAATTCGATAGCAATTCACTATGCCAAGATATAGAAAATTTTCAGTCGGCCATGGCCGATAAGCCCATTAGTCTGCTTATCGAAATGACTGAGCGTAAAGAGTTCTCCAGCAATGATAAATATCGTAAAGCTATTCATGAACTGCGTAGTCGAGATGTTCTGGTTGCATTAGATGATTTTGGTACTGGCCATTGCTCATTGAAGTACCTGCATGATACTGAAATCGACATAATCAAAATCGATATGATGTACGTAGCGACCATTGAAAGTGGAAATACAGAAATTCTGGATAACATTATCAGTCTCGCGCGGAGTCTTGATGTCATTTTACTCGCGGAGGGTGTCGAGACACAGGCTCAATTTGATTATCTGAAGGCTAGAAACATCGAGCGCTATCAAGGATATATGTTTGGAAAACCGTTACCGATAGACGAGTTCATCCAAAAGTACCTTATGTGATCAGTCGTAAGTTTCTCTAATTGAGACAGTTTATCTAAAGAACCTGCTATTAAGTCAGTAAAAAAGATAGGTTCACAAAGATAGTGCTATTATCGGTTTGAGCAAGCCTTAGTTTATATAAAAGGAATTACCCCACATCGATCTAGCTGGCCTAGCTAGCTCAATTTTGCCCCAAAGCAATTCAGCACTCCATTTTTGCCCACCACTCTAATTGCATATATGCATGAGATTTTATAATCCATATGTGTTCAATTAAGCGCACCATTTCCTAAAATTTAAGTGTCTATTCATCACAACCAGAGGAGGTTGGTATGGACGCTTGGAATAAAGGTCATCCCATGGGACAAAAACGACCTTTTAAACTGGAAGAGATTTGGCGCATTCGCACTCGTTTAGAGTTAGAGCATAATATTGCTGAGTTAGCGTTACTGAATTTAGCCATTGATTCAAAATTGCGCGCTTGTGACTTACTGCATTTGAAAGTTCAAGACATTACCTCGGCAGGCATCATCAATCCGCGAGTGCGATTATCACAGCGTAAAACCCATCGTGAAGTTCAGTTTGAAATTACACCACCAACCCAACATTGTCTGACCTCTTGGTTACTTGAACAGAGGCTGATCGCAGAGGACTACATATTTCCAAGCCCAAGATGTGCTCATCAACCGATGAGTTACAGCTATTACCGCGCTATAGTCAAAAACTGGGCGCATCAGTTAGGCCAAAATAGTGAATTATACGGCACGCATTCACTGCGCCGAACGAAAGCCACATTGATTTACCGTAGAACGAAAGATATTCGAGCCATTCAAATATTACTTGGCCATGTCAAGTTAGATAACACCGTCCGCTACTTAGGTGTAGAGATTGAAGATGCACTTCGAATATCTGAGTCTATTGAAATGTAAGGACGCTGAGGCAATATGCACTTTTAGCAATATTGTCTCGGTTATCTGTGGTGCCGGTAAACAATGACTTCTTATTTATCGTAGCAAACGTCATCACAACATTTGTAAGCGCCTAGAATAATTAAAGTGTTTCGTTAGTGTTGTGAAGATGTTTTTAATTTTGTATTGTGATTTGACAAAAAAAGGAACTTACACTAAGGGAATGTCATGTCACCACTGCTGACAACGTTGCGCTGTAAAACATTGTTTACTGCTTTTATGTTATTGCTTGGATTGGCATGGATTATACCGAGTTATGCGGCGCTGGTTCCTGATACACCTACGCTCAGCGGAAGTAAATCAAACTCAATGATTGATTTGCATTGGTACATTGGGTGTGAAATAACCTCTGCAAATATCCAAGAATCAACCGATAATGTTTCGTGGAGCACCGTTTACACAGGACTGGGTAATGCGGATGGCGGTTCGTCATCGATGTTAATGGCACGAGCTGTTGTCATTGGCGATGGCTCGGGAACAGTATGTTCTGGCTGGACAAACGCCCGTTATATTAATCTTTCCGGAAAAACACTCTCGGGATATTACTATCGCATCAATGCTTGTAAAGGCACATTATGTAGTGGTTATAGTTCGTCTCTTCTCGTTGGTACCCCTTCTATACCAACAACACCATCGGCCCCGACATCAATATCTGTTCCAGCAACTAACGCAACAGGTGCCTTCAATGTGACTTGGTCTAGCGTCAGTGGCGCTACACGTTATGAATTACAGCAGCGC
>NZ_NAJR01000028.1:0-17391 GCF_002196695.1 Shewanella sp. Shew256
ATGGGCGCTCCGGTGGACTAGAGTCCCTATACACCTATAACGGGTTAACCACCGATATCAATGTCGAAGGACGCTTAATGTCGCGCACCTATGGCAGTCAAGGCTGGTTATATGAAACCGTGGATGCGCAAAATGGCACCAACCGCTTTGCCTACGATAGCGCCGGTAGGCCTTTAGTTATCCGCGATGCTAACAATAGTGATATCAAAGCGACTTACAACGGTTTTGGTCATAAAACCCAAGTTATCGACCCTAATCAGGGCACTACAGTCTTCGGTTACAACAGTGTAGGTGAACTGGATAAGCAAACCGATGCCAATGGCGTGGTACAAACCTACGTACTCGATGTACTGGGCCGCGTCACCAGTAAAACCACCACGGGCGGCAGTGCGCCTGGCCTGGCTGTTTTTTATTGGGATGGTAATATTGACAACGATGCAGAAATAGAAATTACTGGTCAGTTAGGCTTACTCACCTCTGAAACCGAAAACGGCGTCACTCGCACTTATGCCTATACAACTGCCCTGCAATTGGCGCAAACCACAGTGACCGTTGATGGTGTGAGCCGCACGGTTAAGCATCAGTACGATAGCTTCTATGGTCGTCCTAAGGCACTCGAATACCCGAACGGCTTAACCCTGAAATATAGCTATAACGATTATGGTTACCTCGAGCAGACCAGCAATGCTGCTTCTGGCTATCTCTATCGTCAAGTCACAGCCATGGATGAAGCAGGCCATATCACAGGCGCTGAACTTGGTAACCGGGTGATGTCGGAATCACGCAGTTATTACAGCGAAGGCACCATGGCGAGTGTCGAAGTGGATGGCCCGCTGGGGCGTATTCATGCGCACTACTATGATGGTTACGATGAGTTTATGAATCTCACCAGTGAACGTGATGGGGTGACAGGCCTAACTAAGAGCTACCGTTATGACACGCTTAATCGCCTAAGCGAGTATCAGTTTAGCAATAGCAACCCGACCTTTAGTGCCACGGTTAACTATGCCTACGATAAGGTCGGGAACTTCCTTAAGAAAACCGACTACAGTGCCAATAGCAGCACTGCCTACCGTTATGGCGGCAATGCCAGCTGTGCCGCGGGCAATAATGCCGGCCCCAATGCGGTATGTCAGCTGACTAAACTCAATGGCACCACGGTGAGTTTTCAATATGATAAGCGCGGCAATTTGCGTGTGGGTGATGGTCTCACCATGACCTACAATGCCATGGATAAGCCACTGAGTGTCTCTGGCCGTGGTGCCACCACCAGTTTTGTCTATGGCAGTGATAATATGCGCGCCAAGCAAAGCCGTACGGTCGGCAGTGCAACGACAACCACTTATTATGTCGATAAGTACTATGAAGCCGACAGTGATGGCAGTTGGCGTGCCTACTTAGACGATATTGCGGTACTCAGTTATACCTCACAGCGTGGTCATTTGCTGCAGTTTACCCTCAAGGACAGACTCGGCAGTGCCACCACCTTAGCCGACCAAAATGGTAATATTGTTAGTCAACGCTACTTTGACCCCTTTGGGCGAACCGCATCGACAGGCGGTGGGCATCGTACTGATATAGTGAATAAAAATACCCTGCAATCAAAGTTGCAGGATTTGGATATCACCAACAAAAACCGCCGTGGCTTTACCGACCACGAGCATCTGAATGAACAGCAGTTAATTCATATGAACGGCCGGGTTTATGACTACAACATAGGCCGGTTCCTCTCTGTAGATCCCTTCATACAAAGTCCGGGGGATAGTCAATCGATCAACCCGTACAGCTATTTAATGAACAACCCAATGGCAGGCACCGACCCGACGGGGTACTGTGCTGCGGCGACAGGGTCACACATCAAAGATTGTGGCGATCTGAAGGTTGAGGTGAAGGTTGACGGTAAAACTGTCGGCAGTACGGTAGTTAAAGACGTCAATCTCAAGAATGGAGCTGATGTCAGTAGCGCAATGAGCAAGGGAGTCGCGCAAATCGGCCAAGCTATGTCAGACGTGGGAAGTCAAAAGCAGATCGCACAATCTAAACCTCCATCAGGAAATGCTGAAAATAAGGTGGAACCATTTAAACTCTCGACAACCATTGATCGGGCAAAAGCAGATGATATTGATAAAAAAGGGTTTGATTTAACAGAACGAATGGTTGATATGACTAAAAAAGCGATCGAAAAATCTGGTGATGAAACCCTTATTAATGAAATGAATAATACCGAATTTGTATATGATCCGAACAATAAGGTATTTGAAAATAACCCTGATGTTGCTGCTTTTAGGTTGGCAAATGAAAACAGCACGACTATTTATGTCGGTAGAAAACTGATTGATGTTAGTGAACCTAATTTGACGTTCCCTTATCACGGAACGACGATTAGAGGGGGCGATACAGGACTTTTGTTTGTTGGATTGCACGAGTTTGGCCATGTCGTTGGCAGGCAATATGCCAACATATGGGCAGCTGATAAGAAAGAGCGATTTGCTAATTCATTTGCAAAAAAACACTATCCTCGAAGGTTATCAGGAACAAATGTTAATAGAAAAGATATTAAGTTTGCAAAAGGGATAGATGAATGATGAAAAAATCAATTGCAGTCTTATGGATGATGGGTTTGCTTATGGCCTCTAACGCACTTGCTAGTAACTACTACTATGATAACTATGCATTTGATGCAGAAAGTCAAGGTAAGCCAAGTTATTTTTATTTCAACTTAAAAGAATCATACTCACTGGATCCTACAAATGAATATAGAAGCTTAGTTTTATGCAAATCAGACGAAAATTACTTCTGTGTTAAAGATGGTCTGTTTAACTTTGCGGTTCCTGTTGGCCCTTTAAAGGTCGGGGATAATTGGAAGATAGAGGGCAGAGATTTTGCTGTTAAGAAAGAGATAGAATTAAAGCTACTCGGTAAATCTGAGCAAACTTATTTAATCAGCTCAAAAACTAACAAGCATTTGAAATTTCAGTTCTTTTACTCAATCGAACATGGGTTGTTAGGATTTTCAATCACATCGCTGGATGACGAAAATACCGAAATGTATTTTTTGCGTGAGGATAAAGGGTTGGGCAGCCGTAATTGACCTGAAACAGTTGATAGCAAAGCCCACGAGCGTGGGCTTTGTTGTTTCTGGGGTTAAGCAGCCAGCTCGTTATCGTTGGCTTGCTCAGCCTGTTTGGTTATCCCCTGCTGCGCCTCTTGCTCTGCAAGGTACTCACTGGCCATGGCCTTGTGCTTATTGATGCTCATGCAGCGGGCGAGGGTTTTCAGCCGCGTTTCTGTGTCTGGCATCTGGCCTTTGTCGGCCTGACCGCTCTGGGCATCCAGCTCTTGGCCATTGACGAACCAGTGGCAGTTGTCCTTGTGTCGGCTCCCGGCCACGTAGGATGCAGCCCTGTCCATGGCGCTGGTGTACAGCACAAAGGTGTCGCCGTCGACGGTGGCTCCTTGGGCGCTGTAGACGGTTGAAGCATAGGCCTGCACCAGATGCAGCCTGCCTTGCTCGTCCGAGTAATCCGACTGGTAAAAGCTCACCGTGCGACCAGAGTCGAGTTTGACGGTAAAACGAATATCCTCCCCCTGTTGCAGCACTTGGGTAATGGTGCCTTGCTCGCCGTTGGTGAAATTCCGCTGGTAATCGTTTTTGGTAAAGCGCACCCGTTCACCATTTGAGAACGCAAAATACAGGCTTTGGCTGGACACCACGCACTCGGTCAGGATGTTCTCTGTGCCCAGCTTGCCTTGCTCTTGGTACACTTTGCGCACCAGGTCATTAAGGGGTTTAACATCCTTCCAGCGCTGCGCCATTATCATCGACTCTTTGTCCGGGTTGGCTTCAGTGTATGCCTGCCAGTGCTTGACCAACTGCGCACGGGCGCTCTGGCTGTCTTGCTCGATATGCAGCAAGCCTCTGCCCTGAAAGCTATCCAGTGCGGCTTTGGCATTGCCTGAGCGTAGGTCATTGACCGCCGTTCTTGCCCATGCTTCGCGTTGTCTGCGGATGGTATTAATTCGCGCACAGCCTTGGCGCTGGGACAGAAAACGCAGACTGCCGCCATGGCTGATGGCGTCCATTTGCTGCTGCTCGCCCACCAGTACCAGTTTGGCTCCGGCTTTGTGCGCGGCCTGCATCAGTTGCAACAAATCCGGGGTGGCCAGTTGCCCGGCCTCGTCGAGCAAAATCACCGTATCCTTGAATTTGGCCTCACTGTTGCCTTTGCCTAATTCGTTGAGGAGACTGGCCAAAGTGGTGCTTTCAATGCCGGTATCTTTTTCCAGCTGCTGGGCGGCCTGTCGTGCGACCGTGGCCCCTCTGACGCTAAAACCTTGTGACTCATAGGCCATGCGCATGGCCTGCATTGAGGTGGACTTACCGGCTCCGGCACGGCCTTGGATGATATCGAGCCCCGATTGGCACACGGAAAACACCGCCTCGACTTGCTCATCAGATAGCGCAAAGCCTTGTTGTTGCCCTTGGCGGGCAATGGCCTGTTCAATGGCCTTATCCGCCAACTGGTAATGGCTGTTGGCGTGCATATTATCGGCATGCCTCAGCAGCGCTTGTTCGATGGCCAGCATGTCTTTGGTGGTGTAAATCCGGTTGTTGCTGGCATCAAGGCCCAAGCTGACCATGGCATTATCGCTGAGCAGCTCCCGCACCGTATCTTCGATATCCAAGCGGGTCACATGGTTAAATTGGGCCTCCACGCCCACCGCCGCATAGATATCCTGCAAGCGGAACACAGCTTGGGACTCAATCAACTTATCTAAGATATGTTGCAAAGGCAGCGACTCCGGAAAAGGCAGCACATCCGGTTGTCGGATAGCCTCAATATTGGCAGCCTTAAACCCTTGCCTGTCCATATCTGCCTGCCATGAGGCAAACAGCTTGGGCCTGTCGACCGCTCGCTTGTAGTCACGGGAATTCAGCGTAATGGTATCGCCGACTTTGGACGCCGCGTTGCTCACGCCCATGGCCTCCATCTGGGCACGGATGGCTTCCGCCCGCTTTGAGAAAAACTGGCAGATGCTTTGGCAAATGCCTTTCACCTCAAAGTGCTTGTGACCTTCGACGGCTTCTACTTCAAAGCTCAGCTCACGCAGGCCATTGGCCAAGGCGCTGCGGTAGATGGCCCCGGAGGCCATCTGCCATAGGAAAAAATGCTTCGATTCCAGCGTGCCCCACGTGCCGTCACTTCTTTGGGCCAGATTGGCAATCAGGCAATGGGTGTGCAACTGCGGATCTTGTGCTCTCGATGTCGAGTGCTCAAAAGTCGCCGCAATTAACCCGGCCACGCGCTCCTGAAGATAGCCGCCTTTACCCCGTCGGGTATAGGCGGCGTGTTGCTCGATAAAGGCCAACGCCTCTTCGACCGACTTTTGCTGCGCCTGTTGTATGGCTTTGCGGGTTGTTTCATCGGCCCGCGCCCACAGCATGGAGACCGATTTGGGCGCGGAAAAGGTCAGATCCCAACCTGCTCTGTGGTGGTCGCCGGCATTTTCACACAAGGGGGTGCCGTCAGGGCCAAAGCCATTAAAAATGCGCCGATACGAGGTAGTGTCTATCTGGCTGGGCAGTCCCAGCGTACGTGCGCCGAGACCCCGCCATTTGCCCGGCGGCTCGCCGCCACCGGTGTAATAGTCTTCCTTGGCCAACTCCGCATAATAGGCGATGGAGTTGATGGCGTTCATCGACATCATGCGGCGTCCCTCCGCTGTTTAATTTGCTCACGGCGGCTGGGCTTGTCGCTGGATTGGCCTGTTGGCTCTGGAGTGCCAACCGATGCAGGCTTTGCCGTCAGCCAATCCGCCGGGCAATGCTCGTCAGAGACAACCGGCAACCTGGCATAGGGCCAGCGCAGGCGATACACGGCCTTGTAGCCTGGGATAAGCAGGTAACCGACCACGCCTTGTTTGCCGGGTTGCGGCAGGTGCACCAGGTCGGAGGCGCTGACCAAGGGCAGGGTTTCCCGGTGCCAGTTTTGGGTGGTGCCACTGCCTTGCCCGGCGCTCGATGTCGGCCGCTCCACCACACGCTCACCAAAGGCTTTAGCGGTATAGCTTGCCGTTTCCCCGGCAGCTCCGACGCGCATCGAGGCAAACAGGGTAAACATATTCAGCAGGGTATCGGCTTCCTGCTCGCCGTAGATATGTTTGAGCTGGGAAATGGACTGGGTGCCGCCGCAGATGCGGCAACCCTTGCTGCGGCCAAGGCTCATCCATTCGCTAAGCGCCGGGTTCTTCGGCAGGTTGCCCAGCTCGTCAATAAACAGCCACAGCTCGCGCTCTGTACTGTTGGTTTGCGCCAGTATATGACTGGTCATCAAAGCAATCAGGGTGTTGGCCAGCGGTGCACCAATGTCTTTATAACGCTTGTCGGCTTGTACGATGATCACTGGCTTATCGGTTTTTAAATTGCTGACCCAATCACGCACACAAAAGCCGCCTTCATAGGCCTTGGGCCATGCATCACTCAAGGTGTAGACCCAGCCCAAGCTGCCAATCAGTTGGGCAAAAAACGATTGAGTTGTTTTGCTGCCCTCAACAATAAACCGCGCAGCTCTGGGGTAATGGGCTTGCAGTTGGCTTTGCAAAACGGCTTCGTCCAGTGACAGCATAGTGGCCAGCTCACGCCAGCCCCAGCGGGGTTGGGTATGGTTGAGAATTTCCATCATGCCGGTGAACAGCATCCGCGCCCCGTTTGACCACAGCGGGTCGCGGGAGTCACTAATGAGCCGTTCGGCAATCAACTGCGCTTGGGTGGCATTGTGGGCGTCACGCTGGATATCCCACGCCATGCCGCGCTTATCCCACGGGGCCAGCAATACGGTGGATTTTTCCCTGTAAAACAAGGCAGTAAACTCGCGTTTCTCATCATAGATAAAGGCGCGTTCGCCCCGGCCGATGACTTGGTCAATCAAGGGCGCAATAAATACGGTTTTGCCCGTGCCTTGGTTGCCGACCACGAGAATGTTGCCTGACTCACGGGCTTTGCTGATTTGCAATTTGGGGTGAAGCCTTAAGCCTTGCTGCCCAGCTTCAAGTTTAGCCGCCTGCTTGGCATGAACCAGCGCCGTGCGGTCTTGGTGCAGGCGCGGGCCTGAGATATGACGATAACCGTCTGTGCCGCCGCTGACGTAATAGCGCCGCGCCGCGAAAAAGGCCAGCAGGCTAGCCAGCAGCGCCGGGAGGATTACGTGGGCCAGCAGGGCCCAGTGCCAGTTGCGGTTGACCAGCGCCTGCCAGTAGCCCATCCATGGGACTAAGGACTGATCAAACACAAGGCCGGTGAGGCCATTCAGCCAATGCCGGGTGTGCACGTTTAAATCCGGCCATGGCGTCAGCCATGACCACGTTAAGACCAGCAGGCCTACAAAGGCGGCCAGCCAGACAAGGCCGCCGATGGTGAAGATGGCGGCCCAGTCCTGACGACGGAGTGATACGGGATGGTTATTCATTAGAACTTCACTCCCTTTTCGTGCAGGGCAGACAGTGCCTGCTTGCGTTCCTCGGCCGCCAGGTCGAGGGTGGTGCACAGCATTTCAAACTGGACTTTGCGCTGACGTTGTTCCATTTTTATCAGCAGTTGTTGCAATTGCTGCTGCTCCTGATAGTGTGTCCAGGAACTCCGAATAACATCGGCCACCGTGCAGCCTCTGCGCTCGGCTTCGGTTTGCAGGCGGGTATAGTCCTCGCCTGAGAATCGGGCCGTCACGGCCTTGTTTAATTGTTTATTCATGGGGAAATCTCCGATTGCGTGGATAAAATCAAGGGGTTCAGGCCTTGTGCACCGTGGCAGCGGTGCACAAGGCGAAATCACTCAGGAAGTACCAAATACGGGAGTTTGCGGGCGATGACGCCGCGCCAGCGCGGCCACCACCGGTGAGTGGGGTTTGTGCTCATAATCTCTTGTTCGCTAGGAACTGAATTTAAGAATTCAAGACTTGCGAATTGCGGGTGTTCCAGTGCCTGATCCAGTGCCAATAAATCTTTTCTGATGGTGTCGAATTTGAAACCTGTGACCCTCTGACAGTCTTCACCTATGACATTAAACGCCTGACGGGCAATTTGTTCGCGGGTTAGTTTTGGGTTGTCCATTTTTAAGGCAATGGCGTAGCCGTAGAGCTCACCACGGCGCACTTCGGCATGAGAGCGCCCCTCGGCATACAGGCGTTGTTGGGCATAGCGTTGCCAACGCTCGCCGGTTTCGCCGGGGGTTAATACCTCTACAACGGACTCGGCAAGAGCCAGCCCCGTGAGGGGCTTGGCAAGTTCAGAAGTGATCAGGTTATTGCTCGCGGCCCAGATACAGAAATCCCTGGCCGGGATAAGATAGGTGCCATCCTCACGCACGGCATGTAGCTCGTTGAGGCGAATGGCATCCAAGGTTTTCTGGTATCTGTCTTCGCGCTCTTCACGCCAACCGTTGTAATACTGTCCCGGCTCCAAGCTGTAGCAGAAGGGATCCATGCCGACGGCAAGGCATGCCGCTTCGTCTAGTGTCCACATCCGCTTGTCGGCGTACTCGTCCCAGATCCAATCACGAATATCCATCAGCGGAAACACGATGATATCGAGTACCTCTGGTGGGATCTTGCAATCCTTCTGCGCGTAGGCCACCTCTTGGCGACGCAGCAGTTTGCTGGGTTCGAATTTGTGCCCCTCTTTGAGCAGCAAACGGATGGCCTTGCGCACCTTGGTTTCGGCGGCTTTGTAAACTTCGGAATCGGTGTCCGGGTAGTGAATGTCAGTGGTCATTTTCTATTCCTCTTGCGTTGATGAATGACACTGACAGGATGGGATTTTTGCGTTTGTGGCGTCCACCACAATGAACATTGGATGTGAAAAATGCTGATATAAAACATTTTTAGTGTGACACATCGGCATCGTCCCTAACTGCCAGTCACAACTGATGTTGTCACAGTTTTTTGAAAAGTACGGTTTGGAATGAAAAAATAATTGGCCAAACGCTAAGTAGCGTGCAGAACGTGGAAATTACAGTGTACTATCTGTACCACTAGGTGTTATAGTTTTGGTGTTGAAAGGGAATGGAATGCGCATATATAAATCTAAGTGGTTCACGAAGTGGGCCGAGAAAGAAGGGCTGACAGATGACGCCCTTAAGGCTGCTGTCGATGAGATGGAAAAAGGCTTAATCGACGCCGATCTTGGTGGGCATGTTTATAAAAAGCGTGCTCCTATCGAGGGACAAGGAAAAAGCAGTGGTCTGAGAACCATTCTCGCGTTCAAGGTGGGTAACAAAGCCTTTTTTATGTACGGCTTCCCCAAAAATGCGCGGGATAACATAGACAGTAAAGAGTTAAAGGCGCTTAAGCTCATGGCAAAAGAGTTGTTAGGTTACAGCAATGCCCAACTGAGGAATGCTCTTCAATCGGGTAGCATGGTAGAGGTTAAATAATATGAAAGACAGTATCTTAGATGTCATGCATGACACTGCAAAAGATTTAAAAGAGGCTGGCGTGATGGATATGCAAACCCTGCGCGAGTTCGATGCACTGTGCCTGCCCAAAGTAGAAGTCTATGATGCTCGCCGTATTCAGGCCATTCGTAAAAAGGCCCGTGTGAGTCAGACGGTGTTCGCCGCTTACCTTAACACTACGGTGTCAACGGTAAGGCAGTGGGAGCAAGGCGGTAAAAAGCCACAGGGAACTTCCCTTAAATTACTTAACTTGGTGGCCAACAAAGGATTAGAGGTCTTGGCTTAATCATGTTGGCGCGAGAACGTGACAGCACTTGCTGGTGTCGCGTTGTCGTGTCTATCAGAAAAAGCAGCTGGGCAGGATAGTGGTTAGTTGATTAGATACAGCTCCCCCAACCCCAAGCCATGTTGAGACATGAACGCTGTTTTGAAAAAAGACGGCGGCTATTTTTTTATTTAGCCGTGATAGCCGTTAACCCACCCGATTAAACCGGTTGGCATCGTGTTTTAAGATAAGCCCCTCCAACACACTCTTGGCAACCTGCTTCTCTTCCGGGGTGAAACTCTGCAAGGCCTCAAATTGTAAACGCAGCTCGTCATTTGGCTCACGTTCACCATCATCAAAGATCAGCCAATCGGTAGTCACGTGAAACGCAGTGGCGATCTTCTTCAGCATTTCCAATGAAGGTTGGGCGGTGCCCGCTTCATAGCGCTTCACTTGGGTAATATGGATATCAATTGTATCGGCCATAGCTTGCTGGGTGAGGCCGTTATCCTTTCTTAGTTGTAAAAACCGGGTCGGAAAACTCATCGAAATAAACACCGTGATCTGCGTATCCATCGATTATCCCCTATGGTTCTAAAAAGGTTTGACAAAAATATCTTTATGGACACTATAATAATACCCATGGAGAGCCTTGACAAGGTTCTGAAGAGAGCCGTTTGGATAAGGTGGTTTAATGACCTATTACGACAACAGAATCGTGGAGCAGGTAAAGCGTTTTTCTTTAGTCGAGATCCTGTGTCGGGATGGTCTGACACTGAAAAAGCAAGGGAAAGACTATTTTGCCTGCTGCCCGTTTCATGACGATAAAACGCCGTCGCTGTCTGTCAGTCCTGATAAAAACCTGTGGCACTGCTTGGGAGCGTGTCAGGTAGGCGGCTCACCGATTGATTATGTGATGCGCCGGGATGGAGTCAGTTTTAAAACCGCCGTTGGTACGCTGCTTGAAGAGCATGGCCAGCTGCCGGTTGAGTCTCAACCTGTGGCGGATAACAGTGTATTGACGGCACAAGTCTCGCGTCTTGATGACTGTGCCCAGCATTGGCTGACGCAGGCCACCGCTCTGTATCATCAGAACTTGCTGCAATCGAGTCAGGCCAAGGCTTATCTGGCCCAGCGCGGCTTGGATAATCCGGCCCTGATCGAGTTGTTCCAACTGGGTTATTGTCAGAAAAACCTCGGCAACCTGCTGCCGAGCCGTACCTCTCAGGCAGGCAAAGACACCCGCGAATTGCTCAAGGCGGTGGGGCTGACGCTGCCAAGTGGGATCGAGCGTTTCAGTGGCTCCTTGGTTATCCCGGTACTGGAGCAAGGCAAAGTGGTGGAATTGTACGGCCGCAAAATCGCCGCCGAAGGCAAGTTGCGTCCGGGAACGGCGAAGCATTTATACCTGCCCGGCAAGCATCAGGGCGTATGGAATCAGGCAGGGCTAACGAGCGATAGCGTGATTTTGTGTGAATCCCTGATTGATGCCATGAGCTTTTGGGTGCACGGGTTTACCAATGTCACCTGCGCCTATGGGGTAAACGGATTCAGCCCTTTTCATTTAGCCGTATTCACGGGGCTGGGCATCAAACGAGTGTTGATTGCTTACGACAATGACGAGGCCGGCAACAAGGCCGCGTTGGCGTTAGCGGACATATTGCGGGCCGAAGCCATTGAGCCGTGGCGGGTGCAATTGCCGCCAAGCCAGGATGCCAATGCCTTTATGGTGGCCAGCTCGCAACCGGCGCGGGACTTGGAAACCCTGCTGAACCGGGCAATCTCGCTGAGCCCGAAAGAAATTACGGGCAGTCATGCCGCACCCAATGACGGCGAACCTTCGGCTGCACTTAGCATGGAGCAGCAAGGGGACGACTGGCATATCCGCTTGGCCAACCGCCATTACCGTGTCCGTGGCTTATCGAAAAAGGCCCAAGGGCAGCAACTGCGGATCAACCTCATGCTGCGCGTGGATGACGCCATCCATGTGGACAGCGTGGACTTATACCATGCCAAGCAGCGTCAGCGTTTTGTGGAGCTGGCCTGCGTTGAATGCGGTGTGGGTGAAACCACGGTCAAGCAGGATATGGGGCGCATTCTGCTGGCATTGGAAGAACGGCAAAGCGAGCCGGAGCAGGACAGCCCGCAAGTGACCATGAGCGAGGCTGAGCGCCAAGCGGCATTGGCGTTTCTGCGTCAGCCGACACTACTTGATGACATCGTACAGGACTTTAGCCACTGCGGCGTGGTGGGCGAGCAAAGCAACACCTTGGTGGGCTATCTGGCCTGTGTGTCGCGCAAGCTGGCCAAGCCCTTGGCCTTGGTGATCCAAAGCACGTCTGCGGCCGGTAAATCGGCACTGATGGACGCCATCTTGCAGATGTGCCCGGATGAGGATGTCACCCAGTTTTCAGCCATGACCGGGCAGAGCCTGTTCTACATGCAAGGGGCGAGTTTAAAGCATCGGATTTTGGCCATCAGTGAAGAGGAAGGTGCCAGCCAAGCGGCCTATGCGCTTAAGCTACTGCAAAGTCAGGGCGTGCTGACCATGGCCAGTACCGGCAAAGACCCCATCAGTGGGCAACTGGTGACACAGACCTACGAGGTGGAGGGCCCGACCATGCTGTTCTTGACCACCACGGCCATTGATGTGGACGAGGAGCTGATGAACCGCTGTTTGGTGTTAAGCGTCAACGAGTCGCGGGAGCAAACCCGGCATATTCACGCCTTGCAGCGTCAACGTCGTACCTTGCAAGGCCTGCTGCAACACGTCGACAAGAAGCACATATTAACCCGTCATCAACACGCCCAGCGCCTGCTGCGCCCGCTGCATGTGGTCAATCCCTACGCCGAGCAGCTCACCTTTATGGACGATAAAACCCGTACCCGTCGCGACCATGAAAAGTACCTGACCCTGATAGATACCATTGCCCTGCTGCACCAATATCAGCGCGAAGTGAAGCAGGTTAGGCACCAGGGCGAGGTGATGGAATACGTGGAAGTGACCTTGGAGGATATCCGCCGGGCCAACCAACTGGCACACGATACTTTAGGGCGGACGCTGGACGAACTGCCTGCGCAAACCCGCAAACTGTTGAATCACTGTGTGGATTGGGTGAGCTGCCAAGCCAAGCTGGATAACGTCAACACTGACGCGGTGCGCTTTACCCGCAAGCAACTGCGTGAGGCAACTGGCTGGAGCGATACCGCCCTGAAAGTGCATATGGCCCGGTTGGTTGAAATGGAATACCTGTTGGTTCACTTAAATGGCCACCGTCAACGCTTCCATTATGAGCTGCTGTACCAAGGCGAAAGCGGTAGCCATGCCATGCTGAAACTGTTGGATGTGGACAACAGTGTGCTGAACCGCCCTGACCGGTCAGGCCTTGGTGCTAACCGGTCAGGGTCTGGTCAGGCTGCGGTCAGCCTTCAGTCAGGGGGGAGTCAGGGCGATGAACATGCCTGCAACCTCAATGGCCATGGGGCGTGGCAAGCCAATGAGGGCGACATCTACGCCAGCCCCCTTACTCCGGTAAAACCTGACGCCACCGTCAAGGTGTTGCCATGAGCCTGACACTGACCGAACACTCAAGCCTGTACCTGTCCGCGTTCTCGGTGCGGGGTTATAGCCCGCGTACCTTGGCCGCCAAGCGTTGGCTGTTAAATTACTTCATTGATTACTGTGGCGAGCGGGATATTCACCATGCCCAGCATGTCGATAAAGCCTTGCTGCTGCGCTATCAACAGCATGTACACCATACCCGCAAGGACGATGGCAAACCCTTGTCCATCGCCACCCAGCGCCACCGCGTGGGCGAAATCCAGCTGTGGTTTGTCTGGTTGGTTGAGGCCGGTCATTTGCCTTACACCCGCTTGGGGGAAGTGGTGCTGCCCAAGTTGCCGAAAACCCTGCCCAAGGCTGTGTTGAGTGTGCCGGAAATCGACAAGCTGATGGCGCAAGTGTGTCTGGATACGCCGACAGGTCTGCGTGACCGCACTATGATGGAAGTGCTGTACTCCTGCGCCATTCGTCGCCGGGAGCTGTTAAACCTGACCTTGAGTGACATCGACACGCACCGGGGCTGGCTGCTGGTTCGGGAAGGCAAAGGCGGCAAGGACAGGGTTGTGCCCATCGGTCAACGGGCCCTTGATTGGGTTGCCCAGTACCTGCATGACGCCCGGCCCTTGCTGGCCAAATATGTCACCGAGCAGGCGCTGTTTATCAGCATGAAAGGCCGGACTATTCATCACACCACCTTCACCGCCAAGCTCAAGGAATACACCCGCGCCGCCGGAATAAGCAAAGCCGGTGGCTGCCATGCGTTCAGGCACAGCGCCGCAACGCTCATGTTAGAGAATGGAGCCGACATCAGGCATATCCAAGCCATGCTGGGCCACGAATGCCTGTCTACCACCCAAATCTATACTCAAGTGGCCATCGGTCACTTGAAAGACGTCCACAAGAAAACCCATCCGGGCGAGAGCCAGTAAGGAGAATGCCATGAACAGCGAGCAGCAGCGCATCATCGAAGTGGCTAACGAGTTGTTAGCCCATGACAGTACCGGCGGCAGTACCAGTGAGCAAATTGCAGCTGCCTTTATTTTGAACGAGATGAAATATCTTCCTTTCGGCTATTTCAATATTGCCGACGCTTGGGATCGGCTGGGGAGTCAGTGGCAACAGTATGTCAGGGATATTCAGCACGATTACAGCCACCTCATTCAACGCTAGAACCCTACAAGGACAGCCTTTAACGGCTGTCCTTTACCCACCTTAAATCAGATGTTTAACGCCGAAAATCGCGTCTAGGAAAATTTTTCCGACAAGGTATACTGGGGCAAACTTGATGCTCTTTAACACCGCAGCTCTCTAGGCGAAAACGCCTCCAACGCTTGGACGCACGTCAGGTTCGTTCTTTCATATGAACGGCCGGATTTACGACTATAACCTCGGCAGGTTTATGAGTGTGGACCCGTTTATTCAGAGTCCAACCTCGACTCAATCGGTGAATCCGTACTCGTACATAATGAATAACCCGCTGGCGGGAACAGATCCGACGGGGTATGCAGCAGATTTTATTGCAGGCGTCTTTTTTGGCCTTAATTCTAATTTAACCGATAGTCAGGTATCTTTATTGAATCAAGCGGAAAGTTGTTCATTTTGTTCTGGTGATTTCGCAACGGGTGCAAATGTAGGCAGTAATTTTAAAGCATCATATAAAGAAACTGGATCTTGGCTTGCAAGTGCTTTCTTTTTAGCTAAATCTGCATTACCAAGTAGTGGTGCAGATAGTAATATTAAGACCGAAACAGGTCAGACAGCGGATATTGGTGCCCCAAAAAAGGTTGCACAATCTGCCCCAGAACCTGACGGCGGATTTACTGCAGATTTGAGTAAAACTAAAGCAAAAACAAGATCTGGACATACAAATGCTGGTAATAAACAGTTGCATGAAGAAATGATTAATAACCCAGAAAAAAGAAAAGAGATGGAAGCTAAACATGGGGATGATGTCTTTGACAGAACGAGTACCTCTAATGGGGGCAGACGAAACCCACAAAATGCAGAATGGGATCATAACAGTACAGATCCAAACAAATTGGATTTAAGAACTAAGGGAAATCATGCTGCGAAAACTAGAACCGAGAAAAAAGGTGGTTATGCAAAGTTCCATAAAGAAAATCTTACTGGTACCGTAAGAGTTTCTGGAAGATTAGATAGCTTGGCATTAAAGAAGCTCGATAAGCTTGATAAATAAAATAGGTTAATAATGATAGACTTTAAGCATATTCGCTCTAAAACTAAAAGTAGACTTGAGCTGCATGGGATACCATTACATCCAAGCTTGCCATTTGTAGATGGCGTTTTAAATAAGTCTTCTATCGATATTGCGCAGCGGATTGTGGGACTGTATGTGATGCTTGGTTTGGCAAGAGATGCTGACCCTGATTTGTTATGGAATTGGATGGAAGCAAATGACTTTTTAAGTTTTCTGTCAGATGAAGAGATGAGAGTACTCCAACAAGAGAGTTTTACCGAAGCTGATATTAATAGCTGCTCTTGGAAACAAGAGTCTATTTTTGTACTTTGTTGGTATGAAGGCTTTGAAAAAGAAATTATTTTCCCAACAGATGAATGTGATTTAACCGATGTATTTATGAGAGTTCCACCAGAAGTACCCTTTGAGTTGATGCTTGAGTCATTTCAGCCTAGAAGTGAGAGTGAATTAATTGAAGAACTTGACTTTTATTATTGCGTTCATGCGGCTATAAAGCATCCTGAACTTTGGAAAGATGAACAATTTTTAGGAAGAATAAAAGTTGCGGCAGTGGAAGAGCGAAGACGCGCTTTAGAGTGGCTTGTTTCTACCAACGATTGGGATAATGTTTCATTGGATACATGAAGATTGGTAGGACAGCCAACAATTTATGCTAATCAGCCCCAGCTTTGGGGCTTTTTCTTGACTGATATTGGGCAATTCGACCAGCGGCCTGGGCAGCGTTTGCCAGTAGAAGTGGGCAGTCTGTAACAGCCGTGTGAGCGATTGGGTGCAGCGCCACCATGTGGTGGCACTGGCGCAATTGATCACTTCTGCTGTTCACAAGTGATCACTTCTACTGCTTTTGACTGATCAGGCTGCTGTTAATGTTGCCCAAAATGGAGATCCGTCGCTTGAGTTCTTTCAAAGAAGTGGGATGGTTGTCGGCCAAAAAAAGCGAATCGATAAGTTTCTGTATTTCGGTATGACGGATGAAGTTGTAAAAGCAGAGCTGGCCTTCTTTAGTATCTGGCACCAGCTTAAGTTGGGTGGCCCGTCGACAAAGTTCCTGATAAAGCGATAACACAGGTTCAATGCCGAGTGGCTCTGCTGATATCAGTCGCATCGGCAGATATCTCAGACTGCCATCCGGCATATGAAAAACATGCACATAGTGCTCTAAGGGCATAAGCTGATTAGCATAGAGATACCCAAATTGCTGGTTCAAGTAATTGTAAAACTCGACGATTATTGAAGCAAGTGGAGTCGTAAGGCCGATTTTCAGAAGATATTGAAGTGCTAATAACTGAGGTATATCCAGCACGGTTTTTTGGGGTTCTGTGGAGTCTTTGGGCTCCACACAAAAGGCTATACAGCAAGTCAAGGCGTGGATGTCGGTGCGATCCATCAGTTTATATCCTGTCTTACTACTTATGGTCTTCCTCCTAACAAAGTTACCGTAAGCATCTTCTTTGAATAGTAAGCTGACGTAGTTTGCAGGGAGATTTACCAATACCTTATTGATGGATTGCTTTGAAGGCTGGGCATTATCGATAAGTTGCCACAGTGGGTGGCAGAGCAACATCTTAAAAGAAAACTCTGCGTTCAGGCGACGGTCAATATCATCAACCACATACTCTCTGACAACAGGTTCTCCCTCTTCTTTATGGTTAAAGAAACGGGACGAGTTGTTTAGCCAGTCAGCACAACGACTGTACTGCTTATCCTCTTTGTATAGCTGCTTTTTTATCCCATAGGCGCTAGATACGCCCAAATGCACTTTCAAACAAGCCGGTGTTTTTCAAGGTAGTTGTCACTCTTTGCTTAAATATTAAGCTGCATTTATTACCCCTTCTATTGGTGCTTTATCTGGGTTTAGGGTCACGGGCCCAACTGCCTCACAATTTCTCACGTCTTTA
>NZ_NAJR01000029.1:0-16679 GCF_002196695.1 Shewanella sp. Shew256
GACGACCACCTTCTTCTTTTGACAGAACGTATACTTCTGATTCAAAAGTAGTGTGTGGGTTGATTGAACCTGGCTTAGATAATACTTGACCACGTTCTACGTCATCACGCTTAGTACCACGTAACAGGATACCACAGTTCTCACCTGCACGACCTTCGTCAAGCAGCTTACGGAACATTTCAACACCGGTACAGGTTGTCTTAGTGGTTGCACGGATACCAACGATTTCTACTTCGTCACCAACACGTACGATACCACGCTCAACACGACCAGTTACTACTGTACCACGGCCAGAGATTGAGAATACGTCTTCAATTGGCATCAGGAATGGCTTATCGATATCACGCTCTGGTTCTGGAATGTAAGAATCCAGTGCAGCGGCTAATTCGATGATCTTAGCTTCCCACTCTGGCTCGCCTTCAAGGGCTTTCAGAGCAGAACCTTGGATAACTGGTAAGTCATCACCTGGGAAGTCGTATTCTGATAACAGTTCACGTACTTCCATTTCAACTAATTCTAACAGCTCAGCATCGTCAACCATGTCACATTTGTTCATGAATACGATGATGAATGGTACGCCTACTTGGCGAGACAGCAGGATATGCTCACGAGTTTGTGGCATTGGACCGTCAGTAGAAGCTACTACCAGGATCGCGCCGTCCATCTGTGCAGCACCAGTGATCATGTTTTTAACATAGTCAGCGTGGCCTGGGCAGTCTACGTGTGCGTAGTGGCGAGTTGGCGTATCGTATTCGATGTGAGAGGTATTGATGGTAATACCGCGCTCACGCTCTTCTGGAGCGTTATCGATTTGAGAGAAGTCTTTAGCTTCACCACCGTAGGTCTTAGCCAGTACGTGAGAGATAGCTGCAGTCAGAGTGGTTTTACCATGGTCAACGTGACCGATGGTGCCCACGTTTACGTGAGGCTTATTACGTTCAAATTTAGCTTTTGCCACGATATATTCCTTTCTTTTCAGAATAATCCTGTATCAACAGGACCATATTACATTTATGTCGTAACTTAAAATTAGCTACGAGATTCAATAATCGCTTTCGCAATGTTTTGCGGTGCATCAGTGTACTTCAAAAACTCCATGGAGTAGGAAGCACGACCCTGAGTCGCAGAACGCAAATCAGTTGCATAACCAAACATTTCAGAAAGAGGCACTACAGCATGGACTATTTTGATGCCACCAAAGCCATCATCCATACCTTCAATCAAACCACGACGACGGTTTAAGTCACCAACCACATCGCCCATGTAGTTCTCAGGAGTAGTTACTTCTACTTTCATGCAAGGCTCGAGCAACACAGGATTCGCTTCGAGCGCACCCTTTTTGAAGCCCATAGAACCCGCAATTTTGAACGCCATTTCATTCGAGTCCACATCGTGATATGAACCGTCGAACAGAGTGACCTTCACGTCCAACACAGGGAAGCCGGCGAGAACACCGTTCTTCATCTGCTCTTGGATACCTTTATCAACCGCAGGAATGAATTCACGTGGAACTACACCCCCAACGATCGCGTTGATAAATTCGTAACCAGCGCCTTCTTCATTAGGCTCTAGTTTTAACCAAACATGACCGAATTGTCCACGGCCACCTGATTGGCGTACAAATTTACCTTCAGCCTCGACTGATGCGCGAATGGTTTCGCGGTAGGCCACTTGTGGCTTACCAACGTTACACTCAACACCAAATTCGCGACGCATACGGTCAACGATAATGTCTAAGTGTAACTCACCCATTCCAGAAATCAGTGTTTGTGATGATTCTTCGTCAGTCTCAACCCGGAAAGATGGATCTTCCGCTGCGAGTTTTTGCAGCGCGATACCCATTTTATCTTGGTCCGCTTTAGACTTAGGCTCAACGGCAATGGTAATTACTGGCTCAGGGAACTCCATGCGTTCCAAGATCACCTTATGATCAGGATCACAAAGTGTATCACCCGTGGTGACTTCTTTCAGACCGATAGCCGCAGCGATATCACCTGCACGTACTTCTTTCAGTTCGGTACGGTCGTTAGCGTGCATTTGCACGATACGGCCGATACGTTCACGTTTCTGTTTAACAGAGTTATAAACGCCAGAACCTGATTCGAGTACGCCAGAGTACACGCGAATAAAGGTCAAAGTGCCCACGAACGGGTCTGTAGCAATCTTAAATGCCAACGCCGCAAAAGGGGCATTGTCATCTGATGGGCGCTCAACTTCTTGCTCATCGTCATCAATGCCCTTAATAGGAGGCACATCGACAGGAGCTGGCAAGAATTCCACAACCGCATCAAGAACCGCTTGAACGCCCTTGTTCTTAAATGCAGAACCACAGGTCGCTAAAACGATTTCATTATTAATAGTACGCTGACGCAGTGCCTTTTTGATCTCGTCTTCTGACAGTGTGCCTTCTTCAAGGTACTTGTCCATCAGTTCATCCGAGGCCTCGGCTGCTGCCTCAACCAGATACTCATGCATCTCAGCCGCTTTATCGGCTAACTCTGCAGGGATCTCTTCATAAGAGAAAGTCATACCCTGGTCCGCTTCGTTCCAGTTAATGGCTTTCATCTTGATTAAGTCGATCACGCCCGTGAAGTTTTCTTCTGCGCCGATATTCAGTTGAATAGGCACACAAGTCGCTCCTAGGCGAGTTCTGATTTGCTTCACTACACGTTCAAAGTCCGCACCTGCGCGGTCCATCTTGTTAACAAACACTAAGCGTGGAACGCGGTATTTGTCAGCTTGACGCCAAACGGTTTCTGATTGGGGTTCAACACCTGAAGAACCACAGAAAACCACGAAAGCGCCGTCGAGAACGCGCAAAGAACGTTCAACTTCAATAGTGAAGTCAACGTGACCAGGGGTATCGATGATATTGATGCGGTGTTCAGTGAATTGAGCATCCATACCACGCCAGAATGTAGTAACAGCAGCCGAGGTGATAGTAATACCACGCTCTTGCTCTTGTACCATCCAGTCAGTGGTCGCGGCGCCGTCATGCACCTCACCGATTTTATGAGACAAACCGGTATAGAACAGAACACGTTCTGTTGTGGTGGTTTTACCAGCATCCACATGAGCACAAATACCGATATTACGATAACGCTCAATTGGGGTTGTACGAGCCACTATTATACCCTCTCCACCAAGACAGGAGCCTTGGCAATATCAACAACAATGGTGTGGGCCTAAGCCCACACCATCAGATTACCAACGGTAATGAGCAAAGGCCTTGTTAGCTTCAGCCATGCGGTGCACGTCTTCACGCTTCTTAACAGCAGTACCTTTGTTTTCAGACGCATCTAGCATTTCACCTGCTAGACGTAAAGCCATAGATTTTTCACCACGCTTACGAGCAGCTTCAACTAACCAGCGCATCGCCAGTGCGTTACGACGCACAGGACGAACTTCACATGGTACCTGGTAAGTAGAACCACCAACGCGACGAGATTTAACTTCGACTGATGGGCGTACGTTGTCCAGGGCTGCTTCAAGAACGTCTAAATGGTTAGCGCCTTTCTTTTCAGCGATAACATCTAGCGCCTTGTAAATGATTTTTTCTGCAGTCGACTTTTTGCCGTCTTGCATAATGACGTTGATGAACTTAGCCAGCAACTCACTGTGAAACTTTGGATCTGGTAGGATTTTACGTTGTCCTACAACGCGACGTCTTGGCATAACAATTCTCCGTATGCTTCAGGGATTTCCAAAACTGGAATTCTCAAAATAAAACTAGCTTGGCCTTACTTAACGGATTGCGTTAAGACTTAGGACGCTTAGCACCGTACTTAGAACGACCTTGGCGACGAGTGTTCACGCCAGCACAGTCTAGGGCGCCACGAACAGTGTGATAGCGCACACCTGGTAAGTCTTTAACACGACCACCACGGATTAAGATCACGCTGTGTTCCTGCAGGTTGTGGCCTTCACCGCCGATGTACGAAGTAACTTCGAAACCGTTAGTTAAGCGCACACGAGCTACTTTACGTAGTGCAGAGTTAGGTTTTTTAGGGGTAGTAGTGTACACACGTGTACATACACCACGTTTTTGTGGGCACGCGTTCAACGCAGGCACGTTAGTCTTGTCGACTTTAGGTGCGCGTGGCTTACGTACCAACTGGTTTACAGTTGCCATGTATAGCTCCGAAACAGTTGAATCAAACTCAACGATAAGGTGTGAAAAATCTATATCCCACAATGGTGGGACGCGGAATTTTAGAAAGGTAATGCCTGACTGTCAAGAAATAGCCAACTTTTGCGGCATTTTACAATAAAAAAGGCGCCATAGGCGCCTTTTTGTTACAAACTGATTACTTAATCTTGGCTACCAGCCAGGTTTAAGAGGTCTGCAAGGTTTTGTTCTGCTTCACTTGCAGTGATCTTATTCACTACAACTGGCTCGTCTTTCTTAGCACGGGCATCGTTACGGGTCTTGTGATAAGCATAACCAGTACCGGCTGGGATCAGACGGCCAACGATTACGTTTTCTTTCAGACCGCGTAAGTTATCAGACTTACCACCTACGGCAGCTTCTGTCAGTACGCGAGTGGTTTCTTGGAATGATGCTGCAGAGATAAACGATTCTGTTGCCAGAGACGCTTTGGTAATACCCAGCAGTTCACGTTCGAAGGTCGCAGGCACTTTGCCTTGTTCGATCAGGTCGCGGTTAGCGATCTTCACGCGAGACACTTCAACTTGTTCGCCTTCTAAGAACTCACTGTCACCCGCAGAGGTGATCACGCACTTACGCAGCATTTGACGGATGATCACTTCGATATGCTTATCGTTGATCTTCACGCCTTGTAGACGGTATACGTCTTGTACTTCGTTCACAATGTAGTTTGCTACGTTGTGGATGCCACGTAGACGCAGAATGTCGTGCGCCGCTTCTGGACCGTCTGCAATAACTTCACCACGTTCGACTTTTTCACCTTCGAACACGTTTAAGTTACGCCATTTCGGGATCATCTCTTCGTACTGTTCACCGCCATCCGCTGGTGTAATCACCAGACGACGCTTGCCTTTGGTCTCTTTACCAAACGAGATGGTACCAGAGATTTCCGCCAGAATAGCTGGCTCTTTTGGCTTACGAGCTTCGAACAGGTCAGCAACGCGTGGTAGACCACCCGTGATGTCGCGTGTTTTAGACGATTCTTGTGGAATACGTGCTAACGCGTCACCCACGGCGATTTGCGCGTTGTCGTCGAGGTTAACGATCGCACTGCCTGGTAAGAAGTATTGTGCAGGTACTTCAGTACCTGGGATCATCAGGTCGCTACCGTCGGCACCAACCAGACGGATCATTGGGCGCATTTCTTTACCCGCTGAACCACGCTGACCCACGTCGAGGATCACGATTGAAGACAGACCAGTCAGTTCGTCTGTTTGACGAGTCATGGTCACGCCGTCAATCATGTCAACGAACTTAATACTACCCGCCACTTCAGTGATGATTGGGTGAGTATGTGGATCCCAGTTAGCGATGATATCGCCCGCTTCTACCGCAGCTTCTTCTAACTTCTCGAGCACTGTACCGTAAGGCACTTTATAACGCTCTTTCTCACGACCTAATTCGTCGATGATCGCCAGTTCAGAAGAACGAGAAACGATAACCAGCTTGCCGTCAGTGTTAGTCACGTACTTAGCGTTGTGCAGTTTCAACGAACCAGAGTTCTTCACTTGAACGTTGTTTTCTGCAGACGCTCTCGATGCCGCACCACCGATGTGGAACGTACGCATCGTTAACTGTGTACCTGGTTCACCGATTGATTGCGCCGCGACAACACCGATGGCTTCGCCGTGGTTAATCAGGTGACCACGGGCTAAGTCACGGCCATAACATGCCGCACACACACCGAAGTCGGTATCACAGGTAATTACAGAACGTACAATCACTTCGTCGATTGAGTGTTCTTCTAACTTGTCACACCATGCTTCGTCGAGCAGAGTGTTACGTGGTGCAAGCACATCTTCAGTACCAGGGTACAGAACATCAACCGCAACCACACGACCCAGTACGCGTTCACGTAATGGCTCAACAACGTCACCACCTTCGATCAGCGGCTTCATTGTCAGACCTTCGTGAGTACCACAATCATCTTCGATGACCACTAAGTCTTGAGCAACGTCAACCAGACGACGAGTCAGGTAACCCGAGTTCGCTGTCTTCAATGCGGTATCGGCTAGACCTTTACGCGCACCGTGGGTTGAGATGAAGTACTGAAGAACGTTCAGACCTTCACGGAAGTTCGCCACGATTGGGGTTTCGATGATCGAACCGTCTGGTTTCGCCATCAGACCACGCATACCCGCTAACTGACGGATCTGTGCGGCACTACCACGAGCGCCCGAGTCGGCCATCATGTAAATGCTGTTGAACGATGCTTGTTTCTCTTCAACGCCATCACGGTTAATCACTGTCTCAGTTGACAGGTTTTCCATCATCGCTTTAGAAACTTTTTCGTTCGCACTTGCCCAGATGTCGATGACTTTGTTGTAACGCTCACCCGCAGTTACCAGACCTGATTGGAACTGCTCTTGAATTTCAAGCACTTCTGCTTCAGCGTCAGCAACTAAGGTGTACTTCTCAGCTGGGATCACCATGTCGTCGATACCGACAGATGCACCAGAGATAGTGGCGTAACGGAAACCTGTGTACATCAGTTGGTCAGCGAAGATAACAGTATCTTTCAGACCTAATTGACGGTAACAAGTGTTCAATAGTTTAGAAATCTGCTTTTTGCCCATGTTCTGGTTAACCAGATCAAATGACAAACCTGCTGGCAGAATTTGTGACAGCAGAGCACGACCCACAGTTGTATCTACGATACGACGTTGCTCAGTACGCTCACCATTGTCACCGATAACGGTTTCAGTGATACGCACTTTCACGCGGGCATGCAGTTCAGCAGCGCCAGTTGCGTAAGCTTTTTCAACTTCAGCAACAGACATAAAGTACATACCTTCACCACGGCCGTTGATACGCTCACGGCTGGTGTAGTACAGACCTAATACCACGTCTTGAGACGGAGTGATAACAGGCTCGCCGTTCGCAGGTGACAGGATGTTGTTGGTAGACATCATCAGGGCACGAGCTTCAAGCTGCGCTTCCAGTGTTAACGGTACGTGTACCGCCATTTGGTCACCGTCGAAGTCGGCGTTGTATGCCGCACAAACGAGTGGGTGTAACTGGATCGCTTTACCTTCAATCAGTACAGGTTCGAACGCTTGGATACCCAGTCTGTGCAATGTTGGTGCACGGTTAAGCATCACTGGATGTTCGCGGATCACTTCATCCAGAACGTCCCAAACTTCCGCCACTTCACGCTCTACCATCTTCTTAGCCGCTTTAATGGTCGTCGCTAAGCCACGACCTTCCAGCTTGCCATAGATGAATGGCTTGAACAGTTCCAGCGCCATCTTCTTAGGAAGACCACATTGGTGCAGACGTAAAGTAGGACCTACGGTAATTACCGAACGACCTGAGTAGTCAACACGCTTACCTAACAAGTTCTGACGGAAACGACCTTGTTTACCTTTGATCATGTCGGCCAAAGATTTCAGAGGACGTTTGTTAGAACCGGTAATTGCACGACCACGACGACCGTTATCTAATAGCGCATCAACAGACTCTTGTAACATACGCTTTTCGTTGCGTACGATGATGTCCGGCGCAGCTAAATCTAACAGACGCTTCAAACGGTTGTTACGGTTGATCACGCGGCGGTACAGATCGTTCAGATCTGAAGTCGCGAAGCGGCCGCCATCGAGCGGTACCAGCGGACGTAAGTCAGGTGGTAACACAGGCAGTACTTTTAAGATCATCCACTCTGGCTTGTTGCCAGAAGTGTGGAACGCTTCCATCAACTTAAGACGCTTGGTCACTTTCTTGCGACGAGTCTCAGAGTTGATTGATGGCAGCTCTTCACGCATTTGTTCGATTTCTTTTTCGAGATCGATTGCGCGCAGCAGTTCTAATACCGCTTCAGCACCCATCTTGGCTTCGAATTCGTCACCGTATTCTTCTAATGCGTCCAGATAGTTTTCTTCTGTCAGCATTTGGCCACGTTCAAGGCTGGTCATGCCAGGCTCGATCACGACGAAAGATTCAAAATACAGTACGCGTTCGATATCACGCAGCGTCATGTCCAGCATTAAACCGATACGGGACGGCAGTGATTTCAAGAACCAAATGTGGGCAACTGGGCTAGCCAGTTCAATGTGACCCATACGCTCACGACGTACTTTAGTCTGGGTAACTTCTACGCCACACTTTTCACAGATCACACCACGGTGCTTCAAACGCTTGTACTTACCGCACAAACATTCGTAATCTTTGACCGGGCCAAAGATACGCGCACAGAACAGACCTTCACGCTCAGGCTTGAAGGTACGGTAGTTAATGGTTTCTGGCTTCTTAACTTCACCAAAAGACCAAGAACGGATCAGATCAGGCGATGCCAGACCAATTTTGATGCCGTTAAATTCTTCAGTCTTGCTTTGCTGTTTCAGAAACTTTAATAAGTCTTTCACGTTTCTCTCCTGAAGGAGTTAAACCGGGTGCTCCGCTCGCACGGAGCACCATTCTGTTGCCAAACGCGGCTAAATACCTGCGCTTATTCCTGATCCAACTCGATGTTGATACCGAGTGAACGGATCTCCTTCAGTAATACGTTGAAGGACTCTGGCATGCCAGGCTGCATCTGATGGTTACCGTCGACGATGTTCTTATACATCTGAGTACGACCGTTAACGTCATCCGATTTCACGGTGAGCATTTCTTGAAGCGTATAAGCGGCACCGTATGCTTCGAGTGCCCACACTTCCATCTCCCCGAAACGCTGACCACCGAACTGAGCTTTACCGCCCAGTGGTTGTTGAGTCACTAAGCTGTACGAACCGGTAGAACGGGCGTGCATCTTGTCGTCAACTAAGTGGTTCAGTTTGAGCATGTACATGTAACCTACAGTTACAGGGCGCTCAAATTCGTTACCGGTACGACCATCAAATAATTTCAGCTGACCAGAGGTTGGCAAGCCTGCAAGCTCAAGCATCTGCTTGATCTCTTTCTCTTTAGCACCGTCGAAGGCTGGCGTAGCAACTGGGATACCGCCTTTCAGGTTGTTCGCTAAACGCAGTAACTCATCGTCAGTGAATGAATCGATGTCAACGCGCTGCTGCACTTCGTCACCTAATTCGTACACTTGCTTGATGTAGCTACGAACTTCTGCAAGTCCCTTCTCGCGCTGATCTTCCAGCATGGCAGCAATCTTGTTACCAATACCTTTAGCAGCAGCACCTAAGTGAACTTCAAGAACCTGACCGATGTTCATACGTGATGGAACGCCTAGCGGGTTCAATACGATGTCCACAGGGTTGCCTTGCTCGTCGTACGGCATATCTTCAATTGGGTTAATCTTAGAGATAACACCCTTGTTACCGTGACGACCCGCCATCTTGTCACCTGGTTGGATAGTACGTTTAACCGCTAAGTAAACCTTAACGATCTTCAGTACGCCTGGTGCCAAGTCATCACCTTGGGTGATCTTGCGACGTTTGATTTCAAACTTCTTATCGAAGTCTGCTTTCAGCTCTTCATGCTGTTCAGCTAATTGCTCAAGTTCAGTTTGTTTGGTTTCATCGTCAATGACCTGAACCAATACATCTTTACGTGGCAATGCTGCGATTTGTGCTTCAGTGAAACCGGCACTTAATAATAAGTTGCGCGCACGGCTCAATACGCCTTCTTCAAGGATCTTGAACTCTTCGCCTAAGTCTTTACGAGCTTGGGCAATGTGCATTTCTTCGATTTCAATGGCGCGTTTGTCTTTCTCAACGCCGTCACGGGTAAATACCTGAACGTCGATGATGGTACCTTTAACAGAGTTAGGTACACGCAGTGAGCTGTCTTTCACATCAGACGCTTTCTCACCGAAGATGGCACGCAGTAACTTCTCTTCTGGAGTCAGTTGAGTCTCGCCTTTTGGCGTCACTTTACCTACCAGAATGTCGCCGCCCTTCACTTCTGCACCAATGTAAACGATACCTGACTCGTCGAGTTTCGACAGAGCAGATTCACCTACGTTTGGAATGTCAGCAGTGATTTCTTCGCTACCCAGTTTGGTATCACGAGCGATACAAGACAGCTCTTGAATGTGGATAGTGGTGAAACGGTCTTCCTGTGCAACACGCTCAGAAATTAAGATCGAGTCTTCGAAGTTGTAACCGTTCCAAGGCATGAACGCGATACGCATGTTCTGGCCAAGGGCTAAGTCACCTAAGTCAGTAGACGGACCGTCTGCTAACACGTCACCACGAACCACTGGCTCACCAACAGAACAGCAAGGACGTTGGTTGATACAAGTGTTTTGGTTAGAACGGGTGTACTTAGTCAGGTTGTAAATGTCGATACCCGCTTCGCCTGGGCGCAGCTCGTCTTCATTTACTTTAACTACGATACGGCTCGCATCAACGTAATCGATCACACCGCCACGTTTAGCGGCGACTACTACGCCTGAGTCCACAGCTAACGTGCGCTCAATACCAGTACCGACCAGAGGCTTCTCTGATTTCAGTGTTGGTACCGCTTGACGTTGCATGTTCGCACCCATCAATGCACGGTTCGCGTCGTCGTGTTCTAAGAACGGGATCAGTGACGCAGCAACAGAAATAATCTGTTGTGGCGATACGTCCATGTATTGAATGTCAGACGCGCGCATAAAGGTAGATTCACCTTTGTGACGACATGCGATCTGCTCTTCAACCATGCGGCCTTCAGAGTCAACTTCGATGTTCGCCTGTGCAATCACATAACGACCTTCTTCAATCGCTGACAAGTATTCCACATCATCAGTGATCACACCGTCTACCACTTTGCGGTATGGTGTTTCTAAGAAGCCGTAAGAGTTAGTACGGGCAAAGCTTGCTAATGAGTTGATCAGACCAATGTTTGGACCTTCAGGGGTCTCAATTGGACATAAACGACCATAGTGCGTTGGGTGTACGTCGCGGACTTCGAAGCCTGCACGTTCACGGGTCAAACCACCTGGGCCTAGAGCAGAAATACGACGCTTATGCGTTACTTCTGACAGCGGGTTGTTTTGGTCCATGAATTGTGACAGCTGAGAAGAACCGAAGAACTCTTTCACTGCAGCAGAGATTGGCTTAGCGTTGATTAAGTCTTGTGGCATCAGCTCGTTCAGATCGCCTAATGACAGACGTTCACGCACGGCGCGCTCAACACGGACCAGACCAACACGGAATTGGTTTTCAGCCATTTCACCCACAGAACGAATACGACGGTTACCTAAGTGGTCGATGTCGTCCACTTCGTCAAAGCCGTTACGGATGTGAATGATGTTCTTCATTACTGCAACGATGTCTTCTTTAGACAGTACGCCGCTACCTTCGTCATCAGGAATGCTGAGACGACGGTTGAACTTCATACGACCTACTTTAGACAGGTCATAACGTTCTTCGCTGAAGAATAAGTTTTGGAACAGGGCTTCTGCAGCATCTTTGGTTGGTGGCTCACCAGGACGCATCATGCGGTAGATCTCAACTAACGCTTCTAAGCGGTTAGTGGTTGGATCGATACGCAGAGTGTCAGAGATGTAAGCACCATGGTCTAGCTCGTTGATGTACAACGTGCTTAGTTCTTTGATGCCTGCCAGTGATAATTTCGCTAAGTCTTCTAAGCTGATTTCACTGTTAGCAGAAACTAATACTTCACCCGTGTCCGGATCGATGTAATCTTGGGCTGCATATTTGCCCACGATGTACTCAACTGGTACTTCGAGTTCAGTGGTGTTGGTTTTTTCGAGTTGGCGAATATGACGTGCTGTCACGCGACGGCCCGCTTCAACCAATACGGTACCTTCAGCATCCTTGATGTCGTAGCTGGCGGTTTCGCCACGCAGACGCTCAGGTACTAAGGTCATAACCAGAGTATCTTTCTTGATCTTGAATTCAACGCGTTCGAAGAACAGGTCGAGGATCTCTTGAGTAGAGTACTCTAATGCGCGCAGAATGATGGTCGCAGGTAATTTACGGCGACGGTCAATACGTACGAACAGCGCATCTTTAGGATCGAATTCAAAGTCTAACCATGAACCACGGTAAGGAATGATACGTGCGTTGTACAGCACCTTACCTGATGAGTGGGTTTTACCACGGTCGTGATCGAAGAATACGCCTGGGCTGCGGTGTAATTGAGATACGATTACACGCTCAGTACCGTTGATCACAAAGGTACCGTTGTCAGTCATCAATGGGATATCGCCCATGTAGACTTCTTGTTCTTTAATATCTTTTACAGTGCCGGCCGCTGCTTCACGATCATACAACACCATGCGTAATTTAACGCGCAGTGGAGCTGAATATGTAACACCACGGATCTGACACTCTTTCACATCAAAAACAGGCTCGCCAAGCTTATAGCTGACGTATTGCAGTTCTGAATTACCAGAAAAGCTCTTGATGGGAAAAACGCTACGGAAGGCGGCTTCTAGGCCGCGCTCACCGGTAGGATCTTGATCGGTGAACTTCTTAAAAGAGTCTAACTGAATAGACAAAAGGTAAGGAATATCCAACACCTGTGGACGCTTACCAAAGTCTTTGCGAATACGCTTCTTTTCAGAATAGGAGTAAACCATGGGTTTCCTCTGCTTGCGAGATGTGACCAAGACTGAACTTATAACATTCGTCATTAAATTCAGCACGTTTGCCCATCACCGTTGATGGCAAGAACCTAACCAGTAATCTCTGCTAGGGACTGCAAAATTTGGCGATAAACGGTGAAAAAAAATCGCCGACGCATATAGCGCAAAAAAGGCCGACGGTTAAAAAACCGCCAGCCTCCACCCAATTGGCTTGGGTGAGTAAGCTACATAATAGCTTACTTGATCTCTACTGTAGCACCAGCTTCAACCAGTTCTTTCTTCAGAGCTTCAGCTTCTTCTTTAGAAACGCCTTCTTTAACTGCTACTGGAGCAGCTTCAGACATTGCTTTAGCTTCTTTCAGGCCTAAACCAGTTGCGCCACGGATTGCTTTAATTACAGCAACTTTGTTGTCGCCGTGAGCAGTTAACATAACAGTGAATTCTGTTTGTTCTTCAGCAGCAGCACCTGCATCAGCAGCACCGCCAGCAACTACTGCAGCAGCAGCAGAAACGCCGAACTTCTCTTCCATAGCTTCGATCAGTTCAACAACTTCCATTACAGACATAGCTGCAAAGGCTTCTAAGATTTGGTCTTTAGTGATAGACATAACAAATGTTTCCTATTGTTCTGAATTCAATTTTATTAAGCAGCCAGCTTAAAATTAAGCGGCTTCTTGTTTTTGATCGCGCAGGGCGGCCAGAGTACGAACGAACTTGCCAGCAGATGCTTCTTTCATAGTCATCATTAACTGTGCCAGTGCTTCTTCGTATGTTGGCAGTTTCGCCAAACGATCAATGTCAGCTGCAGGGATGAAATTCCCTTCAAAGGCTGCGCCTTTAACTTCGAAGTTAGCTTGCTCTTTAGCAAAGTCTTTTAACAGACGAGCTGCAGCACCTGGGTGCTCGTTAGAGAAAGCAATCAAAGTTGGGCCAGTGAACGTTTCTGCTAGGCACTCAAATGCAGTACCTTCAACAGCACGACGAGCTAGAGTGTTACGTACTACACGTACATAAACACCAGCTTCACGAGCTTTTTTACGCAGACCGGTCATAGCACCTACAGTTACACCGCGTGAATCAGCGGCTACTGCAGATAGCGCACCTTTGGCAGCTTCGTTGACTTCAGCAACAATCGCTTTTTTGTCTTCGAGTCTTAATGCCATTGGCTTTACTCCTGGATTCCACCTAGGGTATTCCCCTAGTATTTACCATACTAAATACTTATGTATTTAGTGACTTACGGTGCAGATTATCCAGTAAAAAAATTTAGCTGGGGCCTGACACCGTCTACGCAGGAAATTAAGTAAACCGATAAGGAAAACACCTGCGGTCTTGGACGGAAGCCCGTTTCACGATGTTTTACACATCAAAAACAGGCTTCAACCCACAAAGTGCGCGCATTATAGACTAATGCGCGTACCTTGTAAAATTAGTTAGCTGTATCGAGAGTCGCTTGGTCGATAGCTACACCTGCACCCATAGTGGTAGAGATGCTAACTTTCTTCACGTATACACCTTTAGCAACTGCAGGCTTAGCCTTTTTCAGTGCAGAGATTAACGCTTCCAAGTTTTCTTTCAATTGAACTGGTGTGAAATCCACTTTACCGATAGTAGTGTGGATAATACCGTTCTTGTCGTTACGGTAACGAACTTGACCAGCTTTAGCGTTCTTAACTGCTTCAGCAACGTTTGGCGTTACTGTGCCAGTTTTTGGGTTAGGCATTAAACCACGAGGGCCTAAGATTTGACCTAACATACCAACAACGCGCATTGCATCTGGAGATGCGATAACTACGTCGAAGTTCATTTCACCGGCTTTGATTTGCTCAGCCAGATCATCCATACCAACGAGTTCTGCACCAGCAGCTTTTGCAGCTTCAGCATTTGCACCTTGTGTAAATACTGCAACGCGAACTTCACGACCAGTACCGTGTGGTAATACAGTAGCACCACGAACGTTTTGGTCTGATTTACGTGGGTCGATACCCAGGTTAACAGCAACGTCAACACTTTCAACGAACTTAGCAGTCGCTAATTCTTTTAACAGAGCAACAGCGTCGTTGATTTCGTATAACTTAGTACCGTCAACTTTCTCGCGGATTACGCGCATGCGTTTAGTTAGTTTTGCCATTATATTAACCCTCTACAACCAAACCCATTGAACGCGCAGTACCTTCGATTGAGCGAGTCATCGCTTCAACATCAGCACCAGTCATATCGGCCGCTTTCAATTCAGCAATTTCTTGAATCTTAGCACGAGCGATAGTACCTACTTTCTGAGTGTTTGGACGTGGAGAACCTGATTTCAGGCCTGCAGCAGTCTTCAGTAAGTAAGAAGCTGGCGGAGTCTTAGTTTCGAAAGTGAATGAACGGTCACTGTATACAGTGATCACGACTGGAATAGGCATGCCTTTTTCCATTTTTTCTGTACGGGCGTTGAACGCTTTACAGAATTCCATGATGTTCACACCTTTCTGACCCAGAGCTGGACCAACTGGTGGTGAAGGGTTCGCAGAACCTGATTTCACTTGTAGCTTAATATAAGCATCAATCTTTTTTGCCATCTGACATTTCCTCAGTTTGGGTTCAAACGCGCATCAGCGACATGCCGACGTGCTCCCCCGAAAACAACGGGTGCGGATTATATAGAAATCCGCACCCGTTGCCAAACGGATTTTTGTATTTAATTTAATCAGCCTTTTTCGACCTGATTAAAATCGAGCTCAACTGGTGTAGAACGACCAAAGATCATTACTGACACTTTTACGCGGCTCTTGTCATAATCCACTTCTTCAACGGTACCGTTAAAGTCAGCAAATGGACCATCACAAACACGCACCACTTCGCCCGGCTCGAAAATAACACGGTGAGTCGGTGAAGCTGTGGTTTCTTGTAAGCGACGCAGAATTGCATCCGCTTCTCTATCTGAAATTGGGGCAGGACGATCAGAAGTTCCGCCAATAAAGCCTAAAACACGCGGGATGCTTTTGACTAAATGCCAGCTGTCATCGTTCATTTCCATCTGGACTAAAACATAACCAGGGAAAAACTTACGCTCGCTCTTACGACGCTGGCCTGCACGCATTTCAATGACTTCTTCAGTCGGAACCAATACTTCGCCGAAGTACTCTTCCATGCCGTGCATTTTAATGTATTCAATCAGTGACTTACAAACTCGGCTTTCATAGCCTGAGAATGCCTGCACTACATACCATCTTTTTTTAGCTTCTTTAGCTTCAGTCATTCGAGGTGCCTATACGCCAGTGATGAAATTGACAATGTGCATTAACACTGCATCTAAACCCCATAAAACAAGGGCTAAAATACCTGTTGCAGCAAGGACAATAAAAGTGGTGTTAAGCGCTTCTTGACGTGTTGGCCATACGACCTTGCGCACTTCAATTTGCGACTCACGAGCGAACGCTAAGGCTTTCTTACCCTTTTCTGTTTGCAGGGCAATAAAACCAGCAATAGCGAATGCAACGATAACAGCCAGTGCACGGATCACGGCACTTGTCTCGCTATACATCTGATTGCCAATAACAGCAGCGGCCAGCAATAGGATCGCTAAACCCCACTTCACGATATCCAGAGAGTTAGTCTGGTTTTCAGTATTTGTTGTCATCGGTTATTCCGTTACTCAATACGGCCTGAGCTTGAGCACAATAATTAGGGACATACGACCCAGTTACAATACGCTTTAGATACTCTGCATTCCGAATACCCCTAGAAACGCATCATGTTGCATAAGCTCAGGGTCAAAAATCGGCCATAGATTGTATTCTTATTCGACCTTGTTAGCAAGGATGCACAGCCGTTGCAACCCACAAAACCTAGTAAATAATCGACTTAAACAAAAAAGGAAGCCGAAGCTTCCTTTTTCAGTACTATAACTCGTTCGCGATTAAGCGAAAATCTTAGCTACAACACCAGCGCCTACTGTACGGCCACCTTCACGGATTGCGAAGCGTAAACCTTCGTCCATCGCGATTGGGCAGATCAGAGTCACTTTCATCTTGATGT